>JASHQH010000336.1 GCA_030037635.1 Acidobacteriaceae bacterium | reverse complement strand
CCGCTAGCCCCGCTGTCACGCCTGCTAACCTAACTCACGGGAGAGCCACACCATGTCCATCACCGTCGTCGGCAGCGTTGCCTACGATACCATCGAAACTCCCGCAGGCCGCCGCGAGCGCTGCCTGGGCGGCGCTGCCACCTACTTTGCCCTCGCCGCCAGCTTTTTTGCTGAGGTCCGCGTGATCGCCGTCGTCGGCGACGACTTCGGCCCCGAGCAGGAGGCTGTCTTCGCCGCGCGCAACATCGACACCCGCGGCATCGAGCATGCACCCGGCCAATGCTTCCTTTGGGAAGGCTCTTACCTCGACAACATCAACGAAGCCAAAACCCACCTTACTGAGCTCAACGTCTTCGCCTGCTTCGAACCCAAGATTCCCGACGTCTATCGCGACTCTGACTTCCTCTTTCTGGCCAATATCGATCCGGTTCTGCAGCGCCGCGTGCGCGAATCCATGCCCAACGTCAAGCTCGTCGCCGGCGACACCATGAATTACTGGATCAAGGACCATCGCACCCCACTCCTCGAAGTTCTCAAGGGCCTCGACGTCCTCCTCATCAACGACACCGAAACCCGCATGATCGCCGGCAACAACAATCTCGTCCAGGCGGCGCGCGCGGTCATGGCGCTGGGCCCGCGCTTCCTGGTCGTCAAGCACGGCGAATACGGGGCGACTTTATTCCACAACGCTCTTCCAAAAGGGAAAGGAGCGGAGCTCAGGGCGCCGGCGCTGCCGCTCGAGCAAGTCGTCGACCCCACCGGCGCCGGCGACAGCTTCGCCGGCGGCTTCTTCGGCTATCTGGCTTCGCAGCCCGAGCTCACTGTCGCAGCCTACCGGCGCGCCATGTTTTACGGCAGCGTCATGGGATCCTTCGCCTGCGAGCGCTTCGGCACCGAGCGTCTGCAGCAACTCTCGCGCCCCGAAATTGACGCGCGCTTCCAAGTCTTCCGTGATCTCACCCACCTCGACTGATCGCAGCATCTCGAATGCCGAAAGCTGGGCGGTCCTGGCCTTCTCCATGGCAGCCTCGTTCGCCGCCATCATCTGGAGCTGGCGGCGCGCGGCCCTCCTCGATTACGGCGACGCCGTCGCCCATCTCCACATCGCCCGCCGCGTCTTTGATTCCCGTACCCCGCGTTTCTCGCAGCTGGGCTCGGTGTGGCTTCCTCTTCCGCACATTCTGCTGATTCCGTTCGTTCAGAACTACACCTGGTGGGCCACCGGGCTTGCCGGCATCATGCCTTCGGCGCTTGCCTATCTTGCTTCGTGCGCCGGCATCTACCGCCTCGCCCGTCACTGGGTCCAGCCCGCCGCCGCCGCGCTCGCACTCGCCTTCTTTGCGCTCAACCCCAACCTGCTTTACCTCCAGACCACGGCCATGACCGAATCGCTCTTTCTTTGCGAAGTGATTTGGATCGTAGTTTGGCTGGTGGAGTGGCGCATGGCACTCGACGAGGAAACTGCAGAGGCCAGCTTCCGTCTACGTCCCATCCCTCCCGCTCGCAGAGCCCGCCGCCGTTCCCTCCTGCTGCTGGCTCGCCGCCCCTTGCGCATTTTCGAGGCGCAAGGGCGCCAACGAGGCGCGTGGCTTCGCAACCCGAATGCCGCGCCCGCTGGGCACACCAGCCTACCCGCCCCGCGATCCACCACTCTTCAGGGTTGCATCGCGGCTGCCCTCGTCGCCGCTATCTTTACCCGCTACGACGGCTGGATCATCGCCCTGCTTGCCTGGACCGCGATCGGTTTCACCCTCCTCAAGCGTTCCTCCAAAGGAGAACGCGGCCGCCTCGGCGCGCCCTCCTTCTGGCTGGCCAGCCTGGCTATTGTCGCCGCTCCTCTCCTCTGGTTCCTCTACAACGCCATCTGCTTCGGCGACTGGCTCTACTTCGCGCGCGGGCCGTTCTCTGCCAAGGCCATCGAGATCCGCACCGCCGCACCCGGCTTCCCGCTGCACCCCGGCTGGCACAATCCGTGGGTCGCATTGCTGTTTTTCCTCAAAGTCTCCGAACTCGACTCGATCGCTGCCTGGAGCAACGCCGTCCTGGCGCTCGCCGTGTCGGCAACCGCCGCCGCCCCATGGATTGGCTCCATCGTTCGAGGGCCCTCCGCACGCCGCCGCGCCTTGGCGTTTGTGTTCCTTCTCTGGCTGCCCGTCCCGTTCTACACCTGGTCGGTCGCCTACGGTTCGGTGCCTATCTTTTTTCCTGCCTGGTGGCCCTTCACCTTTTACAACACACGCTATGGACTTGAGCTGCTGCCCGCGCTGGCCATCGGGATCGCATTCGCCGCCCAAATCGCCGCCGGCTTTTTCCTTCGCCTCGATGTATTGCGCTTCGTTTCCCGCTTCCGCCTCCTTTTGAGCCTCGAGCAATTCCTTCCCGGGCTTACCTTCGCGCTCCTGTTTGCGCTCGCCGGCCTCAATTCCGCTCTCCTCATGCTTCACAATCCCATCGTCTACGTCGAAGCCACCAAGAACCTTCAGGCACGTCTGCCCTACGACCGATCCATCCCGCCCCTCTTGCACGATCTTCTCCAGGGCTCCCCGTACGCACCCGTGTTGATGAACACTTCCGTCTATCCTGAGCTTGTTTCCCTCACCGGCATTCCCCTCAGTCAAACCATCAACGAAGGCGATCTGGAAATCTTCCGTGCCGCGCTCGCATCCCCCTCCACGCACGCTGCCATCGTTGTGGCATTCGATGGCGATGACGTCGATCGGGCGGTTAAGGCGCATCCCGCTGGGCTTGAGATCGCCGGCAGCTTCACCGCCAAAGGCCAGCCCAATGCGAGCGTTTATTTCGCCACCGCGTGGTTCGATCACAGCCCGCGTCCGCCACTTCACTAGAGAACAGGGGAACTGCGAACTTAGAACTGACCGCTGCAAACTGACCGCTACGACCTTCGCCAAACCTGGGTCACATTGCAGGGATGGGAGCGGGAGCGGAAATCTGCGCCAGAGGCCGCTGACAATCGTGCTTCGGCTGTGGTACAAAAGGTTAACTTTTCAAAGAAAACAGGAGTTTGAAAGCCGTCCGAACGGAGCGGCGTTCGTAAGGAGATGCATGCAATCTCGCGTACCCATGAAGATAGCTTTTTGCGCAGCCTTGTTGGCTGTGCTGCCTGCGGCAAGGATGGCCGCGCAGCATTTGACTCTCGAGGGACAGACCGGCGGATTCCTGACGCCTACGGCCTACGTGGTCTACGCAGAGAAGGGGCAATTCTTTTCGCATCCAGCCGTCGGCTTCCATTTCATCGATGCCTCTGCGGTGATTGGCAAGATTGAAACCATCAGCATCACCGAGAGCTTTGCCAACCGCGCAGAAGCCGGCTACACACGCAGCGTGCATCAATATGGAGACCAGCCGACCACTTCGACCACGCCTCTCGGCCTCAGCAACCTGTGGAACTACGACGGCATGAACGTCTTCCATGGCAAGGTTGTGGCTTTCAAAGACGGCCAGTTTGGCCCGTGGATGCCGGGCATTGCGATCGGTGGGGTGATCCGCACCAATGACCACTTTGTTTCGGGCGCAGCCAACAAGACGCTGACGGGAACCGATAAGTCGTACACCAATGGCGATTTGTATATTGCCGTCACCAAGACATGGGCGAAGCCGCCTGTGCCGTTCCTGTTGAACCTCGGCTGGAAGGCCACCAACGCCACCATCTTCGGCATCGGCGGCCAGAGCACGCGCTTCGGAGGGCGCTCCTTCGGCGGCCTCGGCATTCCGCTGCCTGTCGGCCACGGCATTGTGGTTGTTCCTTCGGCCGGATTTACGCAGGAACCCAGGACTTCAGTGAATCTGAACACCCTGTTGAATGCAGCGCTTTACCAATGCGAAGCTGCGCTTGCCTGCAATCCTGCGTCGTACCCGCTGATGAGCGCGCACATTCCCACGACGCTGGACTATGCGGTGCGCATGACGCAGAAAGACAAGCCGCATTTCTCGTTCGACGTCGGCGTCGGACAGGTGGCGGGGAATATTGGATCGATTTATGTGGCAAACCCCTACTTCAGTCCCACCAATCCCGCATTCGGGCCTCCGGTTGTCACGACGCCCGTGAACCTGCAGGCGCGCTCCGTCTTCGGCATGGGGCTTAGCTACCGTTACTAGGTCGTCGCTTCGCGAACTCGGCGAAATCGGCTCCCGGCAAAGCACGACGGCATTGTCGATACAGCCGAGTGAGGCCGGCGCTGCGCTCTGCAATCCCGCTCAACAAGCAGCCATCGCGGGTGGTAGCATCGGGCTAAAGCGTCCTGCAACGCCGAAGGAACCAGCGAGTCACCGTGGCACTCATGATCCAACCTTTCTCCTTCAGCTCCATTGAGCAAATGGTGATGATGAACAGCACCTTCGGGCGTCTGCTGCTCGCTTCGGTGCTCGGCGCATGCGTGGGCCTCGAGCGCGAGCTCAATCACAAGGACGCGGGCGTGCGCACCAATCTCCTCATCTGCATGGGCTCGGCCTTGTTTACGCTTCTGTCTCCCGTACTGGCAGGCGACGCGGGCACCAACCGGGGCCAGGTAGCTTCCAACATTGTGCAGGGCATCGGCTTTCTCGGCGCCGGCCTCATTCTGCGCAACCGCGATCGCGTCAGCGGTCTCACCAGCGCTGCCGCCGTCTGGGTGGTCGCATCCATCGGCATGGCCTGCGGCGCGGGACTCTACGCCGCAGCCGTGGTCTCCGCGCTCATGGTTATCGCCGCCCTCGAGATCGTCGGCCTGCTCGAGCACCGCGCCAGCCTTAAAAAGTATCCTCTGGTCTACGAAGCGCGCGGCCGCGACCAGACGCTGATGCTGCGATCGATCCTCGAGGCCGTGGATTGCGCCGGGGCGCGTCTCTGCAGTGTGGAGCGGGACGCCATCGGCGAATTGCAGCGCGTCACCTTCCCCATCAACACCACCCGAAGGCACCACGACGCCCTGCGCGGAAAGCTGCTGGCCGAACCCGCCATCGACGCGCTCCTCACCTTCCACGATCCGGAGGAAGAGTGATCCCCTTCATCAAGGCTCATGCCTGCGGCAACGATTTCCTCATCGTTACCGAAGAAGCGGCAGCGAATCATGATCGTGCCGATCTTGCCCGCCGCCTCTGCCAGCGCAACACCGGCATCGGCGCCGACGGAGTCGAATTCTTCTCCTGGACCGGTCCCCACTCGTGCCGCGTCCGCCTCCACAACGCCGATGGTTCCGTGGCCGAGATCAGCGGCAATGGCACGCGCTGCGTAGCCGCGTGGATGGCTCATTCGCTGGGCTCGAAAGCGGGTGAAAAGCTTAGAATTTCCACCGATGCCGGTCTGCGCCTCTGCCGCATTGACCAATTGCTTCCAGGCGAAGAATTCGCCGTCGAAGTCACCGCCGGCATGGGAGTGCCCACCTTCGTCCCTCACACCCTCAAGCTTATCGATGGCTCTGAAGTTGTCGGCGTCGAGGTCTCCACCGGGAACCCCCACTTCGTCGTCCTGGTTGAAGACACGTCATTCACCGTCGCTTCCAAGCCATGGCAAACCGTCGGTGCCGAGATCTGCACGCATCGCGATTTTCCCCAGCAAACCAACGTAGAGTTTGTGCGCATCATCAACGAACACGAGATCAAAATTCGAGTTGTGGAGCGCGGAGTGGGTCCGACCGCCTCATCCGGCACTGGCACTGCTGCTGCGGCAACCGCTGCTCTTGCGCTACGCCGCTGCGTCTCGCCTCTGCGCGTTGTAGCGCCCGGCGGTGCACAAACCGTGGCCTGGGGCGGCCCTGGGAAAGAGCTTTTCCTCACCGGGTCCGCTGCGCTCATTGCCCGAGGCGAAGCGTGGTGAGCCCGCTGCGCTTGCTCAAGCTGGAGCCCGTTTCGTCAGGCTCCGGCATCGGCATTATCGCTCCGGCGTCGCCCGCAAAGCCTGACCGCATCGAGCGCGGCCTCGCTCGATTGCCTTCACTCGGCTTCACTCCCAAGCTCGCTGCCAACGCCCTCCTGCGCGAGCCGCTCTATTTTGCCGGAACTCCCGCGCAGCGACTCGCCGATTTTCACGCCGCCTTTGCTGACCCTGAAACCACCGCAGTCATGGCCCTCCGCGGCGGCTACGGGTCGAATTATCTTCTCGACGGTCTTGATCCCGGCCACATTGCCAAAAATCCCAAGCCCTTCCTTGCCTACAGCGATCTGACTGGCACGCAACTTCGTTTGCTCGACCAGATCGGCCTTCCCGCATTCCACGGTCCCATGCTCGCCGCTGATTTCTACCTCGAAGATGGTGTTCACCTGCCCAGCTTGCGGGCTGCGCTTGCCGGCCAGCCTTACAGCGTCGGCCCCGCGGAGGGCCTGCGCATTCTGAAATCCGCACCCGCAGCGAAAACCGTGCGCGGAACCCTTTACGGCGGATGCCTCGGCATTATCGCTTCGCTGCTGGGCACGCCCTGGGAGCCGCGCACCGAAGGCAAACTCCTCTTCCTCGAAGAGGTCAACACCCGGCCTTACCAGATCGATCGCATGCTATGGCAGATGCGCGCTGCCGGCAAATTTCAAGGCGTTCCGGCCATCGTTTTTGGCGAGATGCTCGAATGTGTCTCGCCCGGCGCGCCGCCCGAGCTGCTCGATCAAGCTATCCTCAGCGCTCTCGACGGCCTCGACATTCCCCTGGCCATCGGCCTGCGCAGCGGCCACGTCTCGCGCCAGAATGTCACTCTCACCTTTGGAGTCGAAGCCGAGCTCAGCCTCGACCCCACGCCGCAACTGTCCCTCATCAAACCCGCGGTGGCTCCATGACGGCCAATCCCCGCCACATCCATCTCATCGGCATCTGCGGCACGGCCATGGCATCTCTTGCCGGCCTGCTGCAGTTGCAAGGCCATCGCATCACCGGATCCGACAAGGCCGCCTATCCACCCATGAGCGATCTCCTTCGCGCTCTCGGCATTCCCGTCCTCGAGCCCTACGCTGAATCGAACCTCGACCCTGCGCCCGATCTTGTTGTTATTGGCAATGCCCTTTCACGCGGCAATCCTGAAATCGAGCGCGTCCTTGATCAGCGCATTCCCTTCACCTCAATGGCCGCGCTTCTGCGCGAAGAATGTCTCATCGGCCGTTCGTCTCTCGTTGTTGCCGGAACCCATGGCAAAACCACCACTACCAGCATGCTCGCCTGGATCTACCAGACCGCCGCGCACCGGGATTCCGCGCTCGAACCCTCCTTTCTCATCGGCGGCGTAGCCGAGAACTTCGGAACCAGCTTCCAGCTTCGCCCCACGCGCACCTTCATCGTCGAAGGCGACGAATACGACACGGTCTTCTACGATAAAGGCCCCAAATTCCTTCACTACTTTCCTGACGCGCTCATCCTCACGCATGTCGAGTTCGACCACGCCGACATCTACGACGATCTCAACCAGGTCAAACGCGCCTTCAAACTTCTCGTCAATCTTGTTCCCCGCCGGGGCCTCATCGTCGCCTACGACGGAAGCGACAATGTCACCGAATGCGTCAGCCACGCCTTCTGCCGCGTCGAGCGTTACGGATTTGGCGAAGAATCTGACTGGCGCATCCGCAATCTGCGCTACGCCAACGGCCGCACGCAATGGGAGGTCCATCGCAACGGCGCCCTTTGGGCCGAGCTAACCATGAATCTCGCCGGCGAGCACAACGCCCTCAACGCAACGGCCGCCGCTGCTCTCGCCGCCGGCCAGGGAATCGGCAAAGATTCCATCATTGACGCTCTCGCTGCCTTCCAGAGCGTCAAGCGCCGTCTCGAAGTACGCGACCGGATTAACGGGATCACTCTAATTGAAGACTTCGCCCACCACCCCACCGCCATCCGCGAAACCCTGCGGGCGCTCCGCTCCGTTTACCCGCACGCGCGTCTCTGGGCGGTCCTCGAACCCCGCTCCAACACCCTCCGGCGCAAAGTTCTCGAAGCCGATCTCATCGCCAGCCTCAGCCAGGCCGACCGCGTAGTTCTCGCCGGCGTCTATCAGCAGGAACGCATCCCTGAGGCCGAGCGACTGCACCCTGAAGACGTGATTCGCGCCCTCAACACCCAGGGCACTCCCGCCGAGTTGCACCCCGGCGCTGATGCCATTGTTGCCGCCATCACGCCCCAACTCGCGCCCGGCGACGTGGTCGCTCTGCTCTCCAACGGCGGCTTCGACGGCATCTACGAAAAGCTCCCAGCGCGGTTGCGTGAGCGATTTGCCGCATCGGCCGCACCTCCCTCTCGGAGCCCGTCATGATACGGGCCCTCCTGCTCCTGGCCACGTTCGTCGTGCTCGGCCTTCCCGCCGCTCTCATCTTCATTCCCTGGGCCATGATCACCGGCAACGTCACGCCGCTCTACAATGCGGCGCAGTCCATCTCCCGCGCCGGCCTTCGCGTCGCCGGCATTCGCGTCGTCGCCACCGGGCGCGAAAACGTGCCTGCGCACACCGCCTGCATCTTCATGGCCAACCACGTCTCCAACCTCGATCCTCCCGCGCTCATTCCCCGCATTCCCGGCCGCACTTCCGCCTTTCTCAAGCGCTCGCTGATGAAGATTCCCCTCCTCGGGTACGGCTTCAAGCTCGGCGAATTCATTCCCGTTGCGCGCGATGGCCGCGCAGAAACCGCGCAGGAAAGCGTCGCCATTGGCCAGGGCGTGCTTGCCAAGGGGATCCACATCACCATCTTTGTTGAAGGCACGCGCTCGCCCGACGGCCGCTTGCTGCCCTTCAAGAAGGGGCCGTTCTATCTCGCTGAGGAAACCGCCGCGCCCTGCATCCCGGTTTCCATTTACGGCACTGAGACCATCATGCCCAAGCGCAGCCTGAGCATCCGCCCCGGCACGGCGCACATCCTCTTTCACCCGCCAATTCTGCCCAAGGATTTCGCGACCCGCGAGGAGCTTTCTGACGCCGTTCGCGCCGCCATCGCCTCCGGCCTCCCGGAATGGATGCGGGGATAGCGGGCGAATATTCGAGG
>JASHQH010000335.1 GCA_030037635.1 Acidobacteriaceae bacterium | reverse complement strand
ATACGGCATCAATGATTCCGGAAACATCGTGGGTGTGTTTAGCGAGAACGCCGACGACGTTACAAACTATCATGGGTTCCTGCTGGACGATGGTGCCTATACCACGTACGACGTGGGCAGCGGCGGCTCGACGACCATCTACGGAATCAACAATAACGGCGATTTCGCAGGCAGTTATGGTCCCAGCAGCAGCCCCTACTCCGGAGGGTTCCTGCAACCGGCTTCGAGCGCTTCCCCGGTGACCTTCTCGATCCCCGGCGTCACTGCGCTCGCTGCCGAGGGCGTGAATGACGCGGATGCCATCGTGGGCACGTGGCTCGACACGAGCGGCGTCTATCACGGATTCCTCCAGCAGATCAACAACTCCGGGAGTGGCGATTATTCCGTCGGAACCCTCACCACCTTCGACTTCCCAGGCGCTGCAGATACCATTCCGTTGTCCATTACCGACAACGGGACCGTTAATGGAGAGTTCATTGACAGTTCCGGCATTCTGCACGGGTTCTTCGGGCCGCTGGGCGGGTTAACGCAATACGACCTGGCGGGCATCGCACAAACCGCGCCCATCGTCCTGAATGATGATGGCGTCGTGGCCGGAACTTATTTGGACGCGGCTGGAGCCTGGCAGGCCTTCACAGCCCAGTTGTGCATGCCCAACGTCTCCAGCTCGGTCAAGGTGACTGAGGGGGCTCTTAAGCTGGATGCAACGACCAACGAGTGGGCGCAGCAGATTACGGTAAGAAATACCAGCTCTGATGCCATCGCCGGCCCAATCATGATCCTCTTCGGCGATCTGCCTGCCGGCGTGGCTCTCGACAACGGTGATGCGGGTTCGCTCTGCACCGCGCCGGGCGTTCCTCTGCTTGTTCTTACTCCGTCGGGCAGTTCGCTCGATGCCGGCCGGACAACGACCGTCACCGCAAACTTTGCCAACTTCGGCGCCGACGCAATCACCTACACGCCGACCGTGGAGGCGGGCCCGGAAATCCCGTAGGTGGCCGGAACGCCCGGAACAAAGAAGAGAGGAAGCGCTCCCCCTGCGACCTGCAACTCTGTGCAGGTTACGCCTTGCACAGCCCGCAGTCGATCCCGCTCTCCGGCACCCGCGCTTCGTCAGAAGCGGCTGAAGGGGCGCCAGCAAGTAGGCCGTTTTGTATCCCACTTGGCTTGGCGCCCTCAGCGGGCTCAACAGCCATTCCGTGACCGGTGCCGAGGCGCGTGGAAGCACAAGCCGGATACCTTGGTTTCCGTAAACGGAAAATTGGAGCGAGCGCCAGTTCGCGTGCCTATTGCCCTTGGTGTTGAGACCCTCTACGTACAACCCCGCCAGGAGATCGCGGCGATGCGAGTTTTGTCGGCTGAGTTGGCTCATTGCATGACAGGTGTTACATTTGCCTTTCATTCACTGAAACGAAGTTCTCCTCACTCGAAAACGACTCCATCGATTGCTTTCATTCCTAGGGTTCTCCCGAGCTTCCTCCTTGCAAATCCGCTGGTAGTCTGAGCGCCTTGCAATTTCTGCACAGGGCCATTCCGGGCCCTTGCAAATGCAAACAAGGGATACCCAATGAGCCTTGCCATCCATAAACCCCTGGAATTTCCCCACAAAATGAATCACGATAGCGCCATCCGCTCCATTTGCCCTCACTGTCACTTCTCCGTCGGCACATCGACATGGGAAGCGGAGCTGGAGCGCATTGGAGGCTGCCCACGTGTGTGAGGTCGCAAGAGATTGGCCTGTTTCCGGCAGTGTTGCAGTCGACTCGAAATCGCAATTCCGGCCCGGATACCGGCCATTTCGGAACCGTGAAGTAACCTGAATTTGAGTCGCGCGTTATGCCTTGTATACGTACCCTGCGCACTCGAAAGAAGCCATGAAGCGAATTCTATTCATTCTCTGCATAGCACTCGTCACTTCCGGCAGCGGATATGCCCGTCCGCGGTCCATTTTTTATATGACCAATGGCTCCGACTCAGTGGAATCGTTCCTGGCGCATTCCAAACAGATCGACCTATTGGTTCCTACTTGGTACCAGGTGGATGGAAATGGCCTGGTGACCGGTGCGCCGAACGACCTGGTGCTCACCCGTGCGCAGAGCGAAAAGCTGCCGGTCATGCCCATAATTGGCCTCTTCAACAAGAAAGAATTTCACGCTTTGGCCAGCGACCCGGCCGCACAGGCTCGCATGAACGACGCCATGATCCGCGAATGCAAGTTGCACCGCTATATTGGATTCCAGTTCGACTTCGAGAACATCGATTGGACCGACCGCGACCTGTTGAGCGCGTTGGTGAAGATCTCAGCCGAGGCGCTGCACAAAGAGGGCTTGCAACTTACCATCGCCACCGTGCCTAATGCGCCGGGCTACCCCGGCGGCGGCGGCTTTGCAAAGTGGATCTACACTGACTGGCGCGGCGCATACGATCTGGCCGCAATCAGCAAGTACGTTGATCTCATTTGTCTGATGACCTACGACCAGCACACACGGTGGACCACGCCCGGACCCGTCGCCGGATGGCAGTGGACCCTGGACAACCTGCAGTACGCTCTCAAGGTCGTGCCCAGGGAAAAGCTCTCGCTCGGAATTCCAGTGTACGGATATCACTGGTTTACGGGAGCTCCGATCGAGGACACGGCGACTGGCAAAGAAAGGCCCAATCCACAGGCCGAGTACATCGGCACGCCGGGCGCTCTGCTGCTGGCGCAGGAATATGGCGCCAAGCCCGCGTGGGATGCCGAAGACCATACTGCCTATTTCTACTTCTATCGCGATCAGATGCGGGAGTGGATTTATTACACCGATCTGCGCACGTTTGAAGAGCGTTACCAGTTGGCCGAGCAAAATGGGCTCGACGGGTTTTGCTCCTGGGTTCTCGGCGAAGAAGATCCGGCGATCTGGAACTTCCTGCCCCAGCGGCAATAAGCACGCCAACCGGTCCCTCGCCGAACGGGAAACCTGGGTGCACTGCGGGCACTGCAGGCACAAATTGAGGCACAGATGATTGCAGATTTTGTAACTTATTGATTAGACGATCGCTTAATCTTGGTGCCGGGAGGGGGG
>JASHQH010000334.1 GCA_030037635.1 Acidobacteriaceae bacterium | reverse complement strand
CCAGGTTTTTTCGGGAGCGAGATCGGCGATTCCGCTCCAAAGAACGGCGCCGTCGCGCGTGAGCGAGATGTGCGCGGCGTGAAGGCGCTGGTTGACATTCAAGGCGACGGATACATTGGATGGACTGGTGTTGAAGTGCATCACTCCGATCTTGTTGGCGCGGGAGATTCCGCCGATGGCGCGGATGGGCATCCAGTACTCAGTGAAGTGGAGCGACTGGCCCGGCTGGAGGAACGCGTAGGTTTCCTGATTGCGAAACAGGCCGGCCTGGACTTCGACGTAGGCGCTATCGTTGTCAGAAAGGAGGATGCGCCAGTGCAGGCCAGAGGGATCGACGCCCCAGGACCAGATCTTTTTTGCCGGCACGTCCTGATACGGGGCGAAATGAACGGTTCCGGTTTGCGTGCGGGGATTCCAAACGCCCATGAAGGGCTCACGAGTGGCGTGCGCGAAGTAGGAAACGGGGCCGAGGGTCTGATCGTGGATCAGGCTGAGATCGCGATCGCCTTGGGGGCCGACCGGCCAGGGATAGACATTCGTAAATCCGTGGGAGGCGACGAAGCGCATGGGATAGTCGATGCGCGAATCGTCCCACACCTGAACGCCCGCGTTGTTCCACCAATAATAGCGGTGGCGAACGTCGCTGGGATTGGAGAGCGTAGTGCGTTGCTCGAGGAGCGTGGAGCCGGGGCGCATGACGAGCTCCACCTGCCACTGCATGCCGTAGACGCGGTCGATATTGCCGATCCAGACCGAGGCGGAGCCGTCAGGATGGGAGGCGTAGGCGAAGTCGACCGGAGAAAGCGAGACCCAGTTGTGGGAGACGGGAAAATTGAATTCGACGCCAAAAGCCGCCCAGGCTCCGCGATAGCCGATTTGCGCTTTTTTGATGGAGGGATTGGCGTAGAACATGGGCAGGCCGCTGATTTTGTCGATGCAGGTGTAGATGTGGCCGCCGAGATCAGGCAGGATAGTGCATTTGAGGTATTGGTTTTCGAGAAAAATGGCTCGCCAGGTGTGGCCGGTTTTGACGCCGGTCAAATGGGTCCGCAGCGTGTAGGGATAGTTGAAACGGAGAGAGGCGGCGTAAGCGTCGAAGGGCGGGTTGGGGTCGGGCGCTCCTTCCTGGTAGGTGGGCAGCGCGATGGAACCCTGCCAGACCCTGACCTGGGCGGCAACGGGGCGGCAAGCCAAGGCGGCTGCAGTTGCGAAAAGCAATGCGCAGAAGAGATTTTTCGCTCTCACGGGTTGCGCCTCTGAATTGCTCGATCGTCGGCAAGGTGATCTTAGCTTAGAGGGCAGGTGAAGCGCAGCGGACGGGAGTGAGCGGCGGGGGAAAAAGGATCGGGCCTCTCCGCATGATGTGCGGAGAGGCCCGACGGTTAAGCTGGCTGAATTTCGCCCTCGATTGCTGGCCGTATGAATTTGTAGCTATGGGCGTCGTGCTGTCCCACCCATTCGCCTAAAGAATGGGCGAATGGATGGGGCACGGAATGTTGTTTTTCAAGCGGCAACCAGCGACGAGGAGCGGCCGCTGGGTCCCCTGTTGAGGCGCCTACTGGACGGTGACTTGAATTGTGGCCGTTTGTGTGACTGTGCCCGAGGCTCCGGCCATTCCTCCTGACGCCGAAACTGTGATGGTAGCGGTGGATGTGGCAGAGCTCGGAGAGCCCGGAATTCCAGGCACGCTTGGCGCAGCACCTTTGGAACCGCCGCAGGCGGACAACAGCGCCAGCGCTCCGACGGCGAACACCAGGAGCATGAGCGAGAGGAGCTTGCTGCGCTTTCTGAAGCCGAAGAAGCAGAGCACAACAGCCACGGCGGTGACGGGAATGAGCGGCCGCGTGCCGTGGCGAACCACGGAGGCGGTCGCAGGCGGCGCAATGGTGAGAGTGGTGGTTATGGTGCCGTCTTCGTTGATGGTGACGCTGCTGGGATTGAAGGTGCAACCATAGCCTGAAGGCAGACCGGTGCAGGCCAGGGCCAGGGCGCCGGTGAAGTTGTTCTGCGAGGTGACGGTCAACTGCGTCAAGCCGACGGTTCCCGGCTCGAGGGTCAACGCGTTGAGCGAGAGAGAGAGGTTGACGTTGGGGCTTTGCCCTTCGGGATTGACGGTGAAGGTCTGCGTGACTGAAGGAGCGGCGGCCCAGTTAATGTTGTCGCCGGGCTGCGACGCCACAAGAGTGCAGCTGCTGGAAGTTGTAACGCTGGAGGCAAAAGTAACCGCGGAGCCGTTGACTGTGCAGACCGAGGCGGTGGTGGAAACGTAGCTGACGGCGAGGCCGGAGCTGGCTGTGGCTCCAAGCGTGAGCGGCGTGCCGACGACCTGAGTGCCGGGATTGTTGAAGGTGATGAGCTGCGTGGGCAGCGGCGCGAGGATGGTGATCGTCCCCAGAGGCGCGGCGGAGACCTGCGCATAGTCAGTGCTGGCAGGCTGGGTGGCGTCAATGACGATGATGCCGGAAGTGACGCTGCCCTGAAGGGGAATGGTGAGCGTGGCCATGGAGGTAGCTCCGCTGACGGTGCTGGTGCCGAAGCTTCCCGTCATGGTGCTGGCTTTATCGACGGTGAAGACGATGGGATTATCGGATCCGCCGCCGATGGCCGAGACGGGAACGGTGATGCCGCCCGCGACACCCGACGATGCGGCGATGAAGTGGACGGGCGCGGTGGGCGGAATGAAGGTGAGGGTCTGGGCAGCCTGGTTGACGGTGATGGTCTGCTGCACCGGGGCGGCGGCTGCGTAGTCCTGGTTCGCGGCCTGGTTGGCGTCGATGGTGATGGTGCCGGCTTGGGTGACGGTGAGGGTTGCGAGAGACGCGTTCCCAACCACCGTGGAGGCGGAGATGGTTCCGGCGCCGGTGCTGGATGCGTCGACGCTGAAGGTAACGGGATTACCCGAGGCGCCGCCGGTGGCGCTGAGGGGGATGGTCACCTGAGGCGAGGCGTCGTAGGTGTAGGTAGATGGAGAAATCGCCGTAAAGGTGATGGTTTGCCCGGCCGAGCCGACGACGATGGTCACGGTGGCGGTATTGGAGTTGTTGTAATAGACGCCGCCACTCAACCCCGCGGGCTCGGTGGCGTCAATCTGAATCGTGCCTGCCGCGGTGACGGTGAGCGTGGCCGATGAGGTG
>JASHQH010000333.1 GCA_030037635.1 Acidobacteriaceae bacterium | reverse complement strand
TTTGTGATCAAAATGGCGCATTTTGCGCATCGTTTTTGACCGTTTTTCGAAAATCGGCGCTGATTCCAAATGAGTTAGATTGACATGCACTCGAAGAAGGGCTCAGTCGGAGACCATCAGCTCGCCGGGAAGGATGGGGCGGGTGCGCGGCAGGAGTCCGCGGGAGGCAGCGAAGCCGAACAGCGCCAGCACACCGACAAAAGCAATCAATTTGACCAGGTTGGCGGCGGGCGAGAGCGGCAGCGTCTTCCAAAGGACAAGCAAAATGGTTTGCGCGGCGGTGACGGCCCACACCGAGCCGTAGAAGTAGCGGCGCTCTGTGCCTTCGCCCTGCGTCGATGGGCCGACGCGGGGAAGTTGGCCCAGAATTCCCAGCAGGAGAATGAGCGCGCAGAGGGGCGAGTAGGCGTAGAAGTAGATCTGCTTGAAGCGCCACACGCCGGTGGCGACGGCATAGACGATCCCGGCGAGGTTGAGCAGCGCGAAGTTCAGCACCGCGTTCCACGCAAAGGTGTAGCAAACGCGCCGGTAGAGAGGGTTGGGCTTGTCTTCGTCAAAGCGCAGGATGTAAGGCCGGGGCTCGACGCCGGGCAAACGCCCGCGCAGGCCGGCGATGCCGGTGGCGAGGAGAACCGCGGCCAGCCAGGCCCAGTTGGCCCAATGGAAACCACGGGCAAACAAGGTGAAGGTGAGGGGGCCGGGGGCCAGAAAGAAAACCCAGATCCAGATGGGCCAGTGCGCGAGGCGGTAAAGGCGCGTGTTGCGTTCGCGGATCTTGCGCTCTCCGGCGTATTCAATCTTGCCGCTGTAGGGCATCGGGAGTGAGTCTCGCAGAGGGGGCGGGAGCGGGTCAAATGCGAACGCCGGCGGGTTCGCGGCAGCGAGGCAGCGGGTGAGCGTGCGCCAGGCGCACGTTCGCGAGTTCGCAACTGCGTTGGGGGCAGCCGAGGGTCACTGCTGCGCGAAGGCGACGACTTTCGGGCCGATGGCGGCCGAACATTGCAGCGCAGCCAGATGGCCGCAGCCGGGGAAGACATCGAGCTGCGATTGGGGAATGAGCTGGTGGATGGTCTGGGCCTGAGCGAGCGGAACGATCTGGTCGAGCGCGCCCCACACGATGAGCACCGGCATTTTGAGGTGCGGCAGAAGGCTGTCGGTTACATCCTGCGCGGTAAGCATGGACGCGACGGCCCGCTGGACGACCCAGGCATTGCGGCGCGAGATGCGCAGAATGTCGCGCGCCACATAGGCGGGAACATGCGGGGGATCGGGCATGAGGAGCGCGTCGAGTTCGTCGAGTTGGCGGGCCGAGGTGGGCGTGAATAAAGCGGTGTCCCACAGCGGCTTGATGTGGAGTCCGGCGGCGTCGAACAGTATGAGGCGGGAGACGCGCTGGGGATGATCGGCCGCGACAATTTGCACGATCCATCCTCCCATGGACCATCCGCCCAGCACGACCTGTTTCAACCCCAAGGCATCGAGAAATCCCACGACGACGGCAGCTTCGTCGCGCACGGAATAGGAGAAGTTGGCCGGCCGCTGGCTGCGGCCATAACCCAGCAGATCGGGGATGTAGACGTGAAAGCCTGCTTTGGCCAGGTACGGCGCCAGATTGGTCCAGTCTTCGGCGCGTCCGCCCAGACCGTGCACCAGCACGACGACGGGGCCGGATGCCGGACCTTCGTCGAGGTAATGCACGCGATAGCCCTGCACGCGGACGTTTCGGCTGGCTACGCCGCCAAAGTCCTCCTGGAGGTACATCCAGCCATCGAAGTAGCTGACCGGGCGCAAGAAGAATCCAATGCCCGCAGCCAGCGCCAGGACAACGATGAGCGCAAGCGCCCTCCATATCCATCGCATGGTTTTACTTTGCCTCCACGCGCAGCGCCTGCGCCCGTTGCCAACCTGCTTCAATCACGCGCACCGTCACCGGATCGAGAACCAGCGCGCTATGGCTGTTCCATTCCGCGCGCGAGACCCAGCGCACGGCATCCGCGTCGGAGCCGGCGCGCAGCTCGCCGCCGGTGACGCGGCACAGGTAGTCGGCGATGACGTAGTGGTAGCGCACGCGCCCAGCCTCGCGATGAATGCGGTCAAGCAGCTCAACGAGTTCGATGGCTTCGACCACGAGCCCGGTTTCTTCGTGCACTTCGCGCACCACTCCCTCGAAGAGGGCCTCGCCGACCTCGAGCAGGCCGCCGGGCAGCGTCCAATGGCCCTTGAGGGGTTCGCGGCCGCGACGCACCAGCAGCACAAGGCCGTCCTGGACCACGACCGCGCCCACGCCCAGGAGCGGCGCTTGCGGGAATTCGCGCTGTGCGTCGTCCATAGAGAATCCCTTTCCTCAGCCGCTCGCAAAAGCCAGGTCTCTGACAATGTGAATTCGCGGCGTCGCGTCCGTGCTATCCCGGGACCTAAAAGTGGGAACCGGGGCACCCACATTACAAGCTATTTCATCCTCGTTGCGGGCCGGCTCAAAATGCTTTCCCTCAGGGGCTAAAGCCCGTGACTTCCTGGTGTCGGTTTCGGCACGGCTGAAGCCGTGCCCTTTCAAAAACAGCCGGGCCTAAAGGCCCGACTTGAGGGCTCGTGGTTCCAGGGGCCTAAAGGCCCCTGCTCCCTCCGTGGATTTTGCGCCACGGCCGAAGCCGTGCCCTTTCAAAGCGCCCGCGCCGGGAGCGTCCGGACATCTCATCCTGCGGAAACTCTTGCCTCCCGCTATCATCAAATAAAGACGCAAAGAAGATGCGGGAATATACGCTCAAAATCGAGGGTATGCATTGCGGCGCCTGCGTGCGGCGCGTAAGCCTGGCGCTTGCCTCCACGCCGGGCATCGTGGTGAGCGAGGTCCGCGTGGGAGCAGCCCGGCTGAGCGCTGCGGAGGATCTCCTGGCGATCGAGTCAGGGATTGCCGCGTTGGCCAAGGCCGGGTTTGACGCGCATCTGGAATCATAACCCTGCGGGTAGGGAAGGCTCCGTGGCTTCGCGCAGCAGAGAATCGCTTACATTGCCGGTTTTGGGCATGACGTGCGCCGCGTGCCAGCACCACGTGGAGCAAGCGCTGCGATCGACGGCCGGCGTAGAGTGGGCGCACGTGGACCTGATGGCGCATCGCGCCAGCGTGGTGTTCGATCCGGAGCTGGCAGCGCCTGAGAAGCTGGTGGAGGCGATTCGGGGCGCAGGATACGACGCGGTGGCGCCGCGGGCGGGCGAGGCGCCGGGTAACGAACATGACGATGTGGCGGACGCAGCGCGCAAGGCGTGGGCGACGCTGGCCGCCGGCGCGCTGGCCATGCTGCTGGCCATGCCGCTCGGCCTGGAGATGAGCGCAGCGGACCGCGTGCTGATGCGGATGCTGCCCTGGCTCTACGCGGTGCCGGCGGATGCGCTGCGCTGGTTTCTGCTTTTGCTGACAGCGGGCGTGGCGGCATGGGCGGGCCGCAGCATTTATTTGAGCGCGGTGCGCGCCCTGCGCCACGGCGCCACCAACATGAACACGCTGGTGAGCCTGGGCACGGGAGTGGCCTTCGTGTACTCCGCGTTCGCCACGATTGCGCCCGCTCCCGGGCGGCAGGTTTACTTCGACGCGGTGCTGCTGATTCTGGGTTTTCTGATGCTGGGCAAAAGCCTTGAAGCAAGAGCGAAGCGGCGCGCGCTGGGCGCGCTGGACGCGCTGGTGCGGCTGCGGCCGGCGACGGCGCGTCGCGTGTTGGACGGCATGCAGACGCTGGTGCCTCTGGAAGAGGTGCGGCCCGGCGACAGCATTGCGGTTTTGCCGGGCGAGCGCTTTCCGGTGGACGCGACGATTGTGGAGGGGCGGACGACGGTGGACGAGTCGATGCTTACCGGCGAATCCACGCCGCTGGAGCGAGGGCCTGGCGGGCGCGTACTGGCGGGATCGTTGAATTACGACGGCGCCGTAGTGTGCCGCGCGGAGTCACTGGGCGAGGACACGGTGCTGGCGCAGATGGCGCGCATGATGGATGAGGCGCAAAGCTCGCGCGCGCCGATGGAGCGGCTGGCCGACCGCGCCAGCGCCATCTTTGTGCCGGCGGTGCTGGCGCTGGCGGGGATCACGTTTGCGGCGTGGCTGCTGGCTGCACATTCGTTGCCGCTGGCGCTGGCGAATACGGTGGCGGTTCTGGTGATTGCCTGTCCCTGCGCCATGGGGCTGGCTGTGCCCGCAGCTCTGACTGTGGCTGTGGGCCGCGGGGCGCAGCTCGGCGTGCTTTTCAAGGGCGGCGAGGCGGTGGAGCGGCTGGCGCACGTCAATGTGGTGGTTCTCGACAAGACGGGAACGCTGACGGTGGGCAGGCCGGTGCTGGAGAAAGTACAGGCAACAGAAAAGCAGGCAACAGAAGGGCAGGCAACAGGGAACAGGGAGCGGGAGTTGCTGCGCATGGCGGCGGCGGCGGAGGAGCGATCGAACCATCCGCTGGCGCACGCCGTTGTTGATTTTTCTTCCGGTCTTGGATTGGCCTGGAAGGCTGCGCAGGATGTGCAGGTTTATCCCGGCCGCGGCTTGACGGCGCGCGTGGAAGGCCATGATTGCGTGCTGGGCAATGAAGCGCTCTTCCGGGAGCTTGCCGTCGCGCTGCCCAGCGATGTGGCCGCGCCGGAGCCGGGAACGACGCGCTTGTGGATGGCGGTTGATGGCGCGACCACCGCGTACTTTGACGCGCGCGATGCGTTGCGGCCCGACGCGGCGGCTGCGGTGACTGCGTTGCACCGCGAGGGGCTGCGCGTGCTGATGCTTACCGGCGATTCCGCGGCGGCGGCCGAACCCATTGCGCAGCAGGCAGGAATTGTCGAATTTGAAGCGGGGCTCGATCCGGCCGGCAAGCTGGCCCGGGTGCGCGCCTTGCAGCAATCGGGCGCGCGCGTGGCCATGGTGGGCGACGGCATCAACGATGCGGCGGCGCTGGTTCAGGCCGATGCGGGCATCGCCATGGGCGCGGGGGCCGACCTGGCGCAGGAGGCGGGCGACGTACTGCTGCTGCGCGCACAGCCGTCGGCGATTCCCGCGGCGCTGGCGCTGGCGCGGGCCGCGGTGCGCGTGATGCGCGAGAACCTGGGCTGGGCGGTGGGCTATAACCTGCTCGGCATTCCGCTGGCCGCGGGCGTTTTCTATCCGGCCTTCCACATTCTGCTCACGCCCTGGCTGGCCGCGGCAGCGATGGCGCTGAGCAGCGTGTGCGTGGTGGGGAACAGTTTGCGGCTGCGGGGATGGAGGCCGGCAGTAGCTTAGCGAAGGCGTTACTGGGCTGCTTGACAACTTCACGATTTGTGAAGTAGCGTATGAGAGTGTACCTTGTGACCCGGCGGCACCTGCGCGAGGCCATGGAGCGGTATCGGGATGCTGCGGACGAGATCAAGGCATGGGCAGGAGTTGTTGAGGCTGTCCGGTGGCACAACTTCGCCGAGGTCCGAAGCTGGTTTAAGGATGCCGACTTCGTGAATGGGTACGTGGTCTTCAATATTCGGAGAAACCGATACAGGTTGATTACGGTGATCCACTACGCAAAGACGAGGCAGGAAAGGCGGACGGAAGGGCACGTCTACATTCGATCGTTCCTGACGCACAAAGAATATGACAACCGCAACAACTGGGATAAGAGATACGGGACAAAATGAGCACGGTTCTTTCCAATCCGGCGGAGATGATTGCACGGGGTGCGCCGCGCGTCATTCACAATGACCAGGAACTTGAGGAATACACCGAGGCGCTTTTTGAGTTGACGGCGCGCGAGAACCCGTCGCGGGTGGAGATGGAGGCGATCGAGCTGCTGACGCTGCTCGTCGAACGCTACGAGCGGGAGCACTACCCGATCCCGGCCGCCGATCCGGTTTCCGTAGTGCGCTTCCTGATTGACAAGCAAGGACTCACGCAGCGCGATCTAATTCCCCAGTTTGGATCGGAGAGCGCGGTATCGATGTTCCTCTCGGGGCAGCGCAGGCTGACGGTGGGGCAGGTGAAGAAACTGGCCTCCCGCTTCAAGTTGCCCGCCGATCTTTTTCTAGCGGCTTGAGACCTGCGCGCTTGCCGATCTCACAGACTTCGCCAAGGTAAACTAGACGCAGGCTCTTTGTGCGCATCCTCACCCGCTACATTCTCGGCGAAATTATCTCTCTCACCCTGATCGGCTGCGCGCTTTTTACGTTCATCCTCTTTGTGCCGCTGCTTCCGCACATTCTTGAGGTGGTGGTGCGCAGCAGTTCCACGTGGGCCGACGTGGGCGAAGTTTTTCTCTTTACGCTGCCCAACCTGTTCAAGGTGACGATTCCCATGGCGGTGTTGTGGGGCATTCTGCTGGGGCTGAGCCGCCTGGCGTCGGACAGCGAGATCATCGCCATGCGCGCCTCGGGCCTGGGCATCGGGTACTTCGTGCGGGTCTCGTCGATCATTGCCATTACGGGCACGCTGCTGGGGTTGGGCAACTCGCTTTACCTGGCGCCGCGGGCCAACCAGGGCATCATCGACATTCAGCAGACGATCGCGACCTCGCAGGCGTCGTATGAGATCCAGCCGCGCGTGTTTTACGAGGACTTCAAAAACTTTGTGCTTTACGTGCAGGACGTGCGCGCGGGGACAGGGGCGGCGAACTGGCGGGGGGTCTTCATGGCCGACGTCAGCGACCCTGCCAATCCGCAAATAACCACGGCGGCAACGGCCACGGTGGTGAGCGACAACACGCAGGAGCTGATGATGCGGCTGCGCAACGGCCTGCACGACGAAACGGTGGCCGATCAGCCGGGGCAATCGAACATATCAACGTTTGCGACCACCGATATGCCGCTGGCCCTGAACCCGCAGAGCGACGTTCACCTGGGACGGCTGGACACGGCTCTGTACGCAATGCCCATGAGCGCGCTGATTCAGCGCATCCGGACCGCGCACGGCAACGCGGACGCCGAGAATTTCCTGATCGAGCTGCACAGCCGCTTTGCCTATCCTGCGGCGTGCCTGGTGCTGATGCTGGTGGGTGTTCCGCTGGGCGTGGCATCGCGCCGCGGGGGCAAGAGCTCCGGCTTCGTTTTCACCATCGTGCTGGTTTTTGTCTACTACTTTCTTTCCGCCACCAGCACGCAGCTGGGTCACCAAAGCAGGCTTCCCGCGTTCGTCGCAGTGTGGTCGGCAAATCTGCTGTTTGCCGCGGCGGGCATTTTTCTGCTGTGGCAGATGGCCAGCGGCGGCCGGATTTTGACGGCGATCTCGACGTGGATTGCGCGCGCGCCCAAGCTTGAGGTGCCCAAGTCGAATGGTTTTGCGCTCACCGAATTTCTCGACCGGATTCAGCAGCGCGGACAAAGAACGCGAGCGCGCGGCATCTTCCCGCGCATTCTGGACGGGTACATCGTGCGCGAGTTCCTGGTCATGTTCCTGATGGTTCTCACCGGCTTCATGCTGCTGATGATCGTCTTCACGTTTTTCGATCTGATGGGCGACATTCTGCGCAATCACATTGCGCTTTCCATTGTCGGGGCCTACCTGGTGAACCTGACGCCCAGCCTGCTCTACCAGATCGCGCCGCTGGCCGTGCTGATCGCCGCGCTGGTGACATTTGGCGTGCTCAACCGCAACAGCGAAATTGTGGCCATCAAGGCCACGGGCATCAGCCTCTACCGGCTGGTGATTCCCATCGTCTCCATCGCCGTGTGCCTGGCGGTGAGCCTGTTTCTCTTCGACCAGTACTATCTACCCCAGGCCAACCGGCGGCAGGAAGCTTTGCGCAACGTGATCAAGGGCAGGCCGGCGCAGACCTACCTGAATCCCGAGAACAAGTGGATTTTCGGCCAGCAGCGCGCGGGCGAGCCATACAGCATCTTCTATTACGAGTTTTACGATTCCGACGCCCGGGAGTTTGCCAATCTGTCGGTGTTCGAGCTCGATCCGGCGACGTTCTCGCTTACGCGGCGCATCTTCGCTGCGAAAACGGTTTGGGACGCGGACGCCGGCTCATGGCGTTTTGAGAACGGCTGGGTACGCGACGTCCAGGGCGGCAATGTGACGCAATACCGCGATTTCCTGGCGACTTCGTTTCCTGAAATTCACGAGGCGCCCGACTACTTCAATCCCAAGGAGAACCTGCAGTCGCAGGAGATGAACTTCGCGCAGCTCGACAACTACATTCGCGACCTGCGCCAGAGCGGCGTGGATACCATGCGCCTGCGCGTGGCGCTGTGGCACAAGCTCGCGTACCCGCTCATCGCCGTGGTCATGGCCGTGCTGGCGATTCCATTCGCGCTTTCGATGGGACGGCGTGGTTCAATCTCGGGTGTTGCCTTGGCCATCGCGGTCGCGCTCGCCTATTGGGTAGTCAATCTTCTTTTCGAGGCTATGGGCAACGTCAGCTATCTTCCCGCGGCCATGGCGGCGTGGTCGGCCGACGTTCTGTTCGGCCTTGTGGGCGGATACCTGTTGCTGCGGACGCCGACGTAGAGATGCAGGGACCAAGGGATACGGCCTAATCCCTAATCTCTAATCCCTGCCTTCTTGCTCCCTGCTTCATTCAATTGCTGCCAGCGGCGCCTGGCGTCGTCAGCACATCGTTGTACGAGTGGCGCGCCCATCCGGCATAGAGCGGATTGCCGGCATTGGCCTGGTCCAGTGTTTCCAGCATCTGGGGCAACAGGTTTTCGTAATCGGGCGTGCGCAACCCGATGGAAATCCTGGCAAGCTCGGATGCGTCGAGTCCATCCGCCGCCATTTGCAGATACTTCTGGCTCTCACTCTTCAATTTGGCGGCCTTCTCGTGAGTCAGTTTGCGAGAAACCATCCCTCAGGGGCTAAAGCCCCAGAAGATTCTTGCGAAGTTTAACGTACGGGCTCAAGCCCGTACCCTTCAAAACTGATTCTCGCGATGGCTGATGTTCGGGCTCAAGCCCGCACCCTTCAGGCGGTTCCCACTACAATAAGATCATGCTCGGCGATCTCGCCCCGCTCTACAATTACATGCGCCGCTACCGCTGGGGATACGTGCGGGGCACGCTGGCGTGCATTGCCACCAACATCATTTCCGTGCAGTTTCCCAGGGTGCTGGGCATCGCGGTCGATCGCATTCAGAGAGGGACCACGCGCGAAATCATCCTGATCCTGGCGCTGATCCTGGTCGGCATCTCCCTGGCGAAGGGCATATTTCTCTATGCGCAGCGCTGGATTTTGATCGGCATCTCGCGCGAGATCGAGTTCGACCTGCGCAACGACCTCTTCCGCAAACTGGAGATTCAGGACTCGGGCTTCTATCAGCGCTACCGCACCGGCGACATCATGGCGCGCATGACGAACGACCTGAACGCGGTGCGCATGCTGCTGGGCCCGGCGCTGATGTACAGCGCCAACACCATTTTTCTTTCGGTCTTTGCGCTTTTTTTCATGCTGCGCATCAGTCCCTACCTGACACTGGTGGCGCTGGCGCCCATGCCGCTGGCCAGCATCCTGGTGCAGTACCTGGGGCGCAAGATTCACGAGCGCTTCGAACGCATCCAGGCCAGCTTCTCTGACATCTCAGCGCAGGCGCAGGAAAACTACTCCGGCGTCCGTCTCATCCGCGCTTTTGCGCGGGAGCGGTCGCAAACCGGCCTCTTTGAACGGCTGAACCGCGAATATATCGGCCGCGCGCTGCGGCTGGTGCAACTGATGGGCATGTTGTGGCCGACGCTGGAATTCATTCTCGGCATCTCGATGATCATTACTTTGCTGGCCGGCGGGCACCAGGTTCTGGCGCACCACATTTCCGTGGGCCAGTTTGTGGCCTTCAGCACCTACATGATTCTGCTCATCTGGCCGATCATCGCGGTGGGCTGGGTGATCAACATCTTTCAGCGCGGCACGGCTTCAGTGAAGCGCATCGATGAGCTGCTCAAGGCCCAGCCCTTGATCGACGACCGCTCCGCGGCTCCAGGTTTTGGACCGGAGACGGTACTGAGCGGTGACATCGAATTCCGCCATCTCAACTTCAGCTACGGCGACACACCTGTGCTTCGCGACATTTCGCTGCACATTCCCGCGGGGTCGAGCCTGGCCATCGTAGGCCCGACGGGCTCCGGCAAATCGACGCTGGTGAACCTGATTCCCCGCCTGTTCGAGGCTCCTGACGGTTCCCTCCTGGTCGACGGCCGGCCGGTGCGCGAGTATCCTCTCGCCGTTTTGCGGCGCAACATCGGCATGGTGCCCCAGGAAACTTTCCTATTCAGCGAGACCATCCGCGAGAACCTGGCCTTTTGCGCGCCCCACGCGGATGCCGAAGAGCTGCTGGAAGCAGCGCAGGCGGCGCACATCCGGGTTGAGTTTGAAGAGTTTCCGCAGGGCTTTGAAACCATGGTGGGCGAGCGCGGCGTGACGCTCTCAGGCGGGCAAAAGCAGCGAGCGGCGATCGCCCGCGCCCTGCTGCGCCGGCCGGCCATTCTCATTCTCGACGATGCGCTGGCCAGCGTGGACACCTACACCGAAGAACGCATCCTGGGCGGCCTGCGCAACTACACAGCCAACACCACGACCATCCTGATTTCGCATCGCGTTTCCACGGTGCGCAACGCCGAGCGCATCGCGGTTCTGGACAAGGGCAGAATCGTGGAGATCGGGCGCCACGAAGAGTTGCTGGCTCTCGACGGCTACTATGCCAGCCTCTATCAGAAGCAGCAGCTTGAAGAAGAGCTGACCGTGGCGGGGTAGAAGCAGCGGAGTTAGCCGCGCTGCGCGCGTGCTGGCGGAGTTGGCGGAGTTTCCAGTTCCCCTGTGAGTTCTATGCCTGACCCAGTCCACAAATCGAAGCTCGGCACGTGCGTGTTTGGCGGCGCGGCGATAGCACTCGGCATCATCGGCTTTGTCTCAAGGGACTTCGCCACCGATTGGCAGCGCGTGGGGGCGGGCGTTCCGCATCGCCTGGCGTTGGCCTGGCTGGCCGCCGCATGTGAAATCGCCGGCGGAGCCGCCATCCTGTGGAAGCGCACCGCCCGCGCAGGCGCGGCGCTGCTGGCAGTTCTGTACGCCGTTTTCGTGCTTCTGTGGGTACAGCAGGTCTTCAAGGCTCCGCTGATTTACGACTCGTGGGGGAATGTTTTCGAGGAGCTATCGCTGGTGATCGCCGCGCTGGTTGTTTTGGCTTCGGCATCGCCGCGCGATACGGCGTGGGCGCGCAGCGAGGCTCCTATCAGCCGCGTGTACGGGATCTGCGTCATCTCTTACGCGCTGGTGCACTTTATCTACCTTCGCGGAGCAGCCAGCTACGTGCCGGCCTGGATTCCGCCGGGGCAGATGTTCTGGGCCGTGGCAACCGGCGTGTGCTTCGCGCTTGCCGCCGCGGCCATTCTGTCGGGAGTGCGGGCGGGCCTGGCCGCGCGGCTGCTCACCGCAGAGATTGTGGGCTTTGAGCTTCTGGTCTGGATTCCGAAGCTGATCTCCGCACCGCACATGCATTTTATGTGGGCCGGCAACGGAATCAGCCTGGTGCTGTGCGGAGCGGTGTGGGTGATCGCCGATTCGATCAACAACCGCGAAAAGCAGGGGCACACGCCCGCCGGTGCGCCATCTGCCGGTTGAGGGTGATTACGCCCCGCCCGGGCCCTGGCGTGGCTGACCGGCAAAGTATCGTCGCGCGCCGGGTTCCAGAAGCAGCCACGCAATTGCCGCCAGAAGGATGGTGTGGATTGCCAACCGGGAAAGGGACGGCCAGCTGATGACTACGTGGAATGCCATCCAGGCGATGGCCAGCCAGCGCGCCCAGCTGTGGCCGCGCAGCATGAAGATTCCCGCGACAAGGGCCAGTAATTCAGTCAGCTCGATCCAAACGTCTTCGCGATGAAAGGCGCCGTGCGGAAAGTGGCCGACGATCCCTGCGGCGCCGACGACGATGTACAGGCAGGCAAGGATCAGAACAGCGATGGGGCGCCTGGCTTTGTTCATGGCGGAGCCAGCGAGCGCGTGGTGCGGGAGGGCGTCGCTCAATGAACACGATACTACAGCTCAGGCGGTCCAGCTTGATTCCACTTCCGGCTGACGATCGGCCGCCGGCGCGCTGCGCGCAGGCATGGTGAGCACGGGCGACGGAGCGGCATTGACGCCGGGGTCCCTGGCAACTTCGCGCCAGGCGTCGCGCACACTGCGCACGCAGTCAATGGCATGCTCGAACTGGGCCTTGGAAGCCGACTGCGAGGCGCGCAGAACCTGCGCGAAGATGGAAGCGTAGAACTCGCTGAGCGACCGCGCCGGACTTCCGCCCACATCCATGCGCAGCCGCGCCTGCAGGTGGATGATGATGTCGAGCGCGCGCTTGACGGCCACGCGTCGCGCGCCGGCGTCGCCCCGCTCCACGGCGGCGATGGCGGCATAGAGAAAGCGGATGATGCCGTCATAGAGCGCCACCACCAGGTCGACTGCTGAAGCGCCTTCCAGCGCGTGTTCGCGATAATTTGCCATGGCAATGCGGTTCCTTATCCGTTGGTTTGCTCGTTATAGCCGGTGATGGCGGAGTAGAGTTCGTTGATTTCATCGAGCTCGGCGGGTATCTGCTGCAAGGTCTGGTTGGCGGTGTTCAACTCGGTGGTCAAACTCGAGGTTTCGCTCGAGATCAGGGAATTCTCGTTGGAGACTTTGGCTTCCAGAGTGGATTCGGTGGAGCTGTTGGAGCTGGCGGCCAGTCCCAGAAGCCCGCTGGAGCTGGAGCCGGCATTGGTGAGCATGTTGGAGAAGCTCATGCCCCAACTGTCGGCGTTCTGGAAGAAGCTCACCACGCTCGAATAGTCGCTGTTGAGCACGGAGTCGAGCGAGTTGGCGTCGAACGTCAGCGAGCCGTCGTTGTTTACGCTGATGCCGAGCGTGGTAATGCTGTTGATGTCGGACGAGTTGGTGTAAGCGAGCGTGGAGGCGGCGGCATCGGTGGTGTCGTAGAGATTAGAAGTGACGGCGAGCGAGCCGCCGGCCGATGAAGCGAGGGTCAGGGCCGTTCCCGCCGAGTTGAGAGAGGCAGAGAAGGCAAAGCCGTTGCTGGGATCGTTGATATAACTCTCGAGATCGGCCAGGGTTGTGCCGTTTTCGGCCGAATCCACGTCACTCATGTTGATGGTTTGCGCGGCGCCGCCGTCCGCCTGGACGGTCAACGAGCCGGAGAGCGAGTCGGTGCTGCTTGCCACCGATCCCAGCGTTCCGCTAGCGGCGGTGGTCGAGCCGGCGCCGGTATAGCTGAGCGCGCTGGGGGTGCTGGCCACGATGGCCGAAGTGACCGTGAGCGCGCCGCCCGATCCCGTGGTTTGCGAGTTAAGCCCAAGCGTCGACTCGCCGTTGCTGGTAGAGATGGCTGCGGTTACGCCGAGGCCGGGGATGACCACGCCGGAGGTGACCGTCAACGCGCCGTTGCTTGAGGTGAGCGTCATGGTCGACGTGCCGCCGCTGTCGCTGCTGGAAGCCGAGATGCCAAGGTTGCTGAGCGTGGAGTTGCCGGCAATGAAACTCGCCAGGCTGTCGAGCGTGTTGTCTGAGGTTCCTGTGGCCAGGTCGCCGGTTGGCGCGTCGCTGGATGGGCCGAGATAGATGGTCTCCTCGGTGCCGTCTGCGGCCTGGAGGGTGAGCGTTCCCGAGAGCTGGGCGGAAGTGCTCGCGGTCATGGCGCCGCTCTCCCCGCCCGATGCCGAGGTGTAGTCGACGGGGGTGCTCGAGCCCGCCGCGTTGATTGCGGCGGCCAGCCCCGCAAGCGTGTTGTAGTCGCTGCCGGTGCCGGTGTAGATGGTATTGGCGTCCCCACCGCCGCTGGGCGCCGCGCCGATCTGGATGGTCTCTGTTGTGCCGCTGCCCACCTGGATGGTCATGGAGCCGGAAAGGGTCACGTCCGAGCCGGCCGCGACCGAAGCCAGGTACCCGTTGGGATTGTCGGAGTCGAGGCTGCTGAGCAGCTCCTGCTGCAGAAGCGAGAGCGTGGGTGAGCCGAAAAGCGGCTCGGGCGTGCCCGAACTGGTGTCGCCTTCCTGCGCGTTCACGGCGCTGATAAGCGAGTTGTAATCGGAGACGAACTGGTTCACGGCGCTTTCCACGCCGGAGTTATCGGTGGCGATCACCACTTGCACCTGGGATCCTGAGGCGGTGGTGCCCAGGAGCTGAAAGGTGACGCCGGGAATCAAATTGCTGACCGTGTTCGACGCGACCTGGTAGTTCACGCCATTGACGGAAAGCGTGGCGTTGGCGCCGGTGGCGAGGTTGGAGTTGTAGCCGAGGGCAGTGCTGGTGGTGGAATCGGTCACCGAGGAGGTGACGTCGAGGCTGCCGCCTGCGCCCGAAGTATTGGATTCGAGACTCAGCCGCGAGCCGTTGGCGTCGGTAGTCACACTGGCTGTGACGCCGATATCGGCATTGTTGATGGCCGAAACCAGGCCCGAAAGCGTGTCGTCGCCGGTAGACGAATCGGGAACATCGACGGTGGCGCCGTTAATGGAGATCGATCCGGTAAGCGTGTCGGAGGCGTTGGTGATCGGGTCGAGGTACCCGTTGGCGGTGGTGGCCAGTCCGCTCACGACGACCGTATAGGTGCCAGCCACGGCCGAAGAGCTTGCCGTAGTCAACTCAAGCACGCTGGTGTCGGAGCTGGAGCCCTCCATTTGCGCCATCACGCCCTGAAGATCGGTGAGCGAACTGATGTCGTTGGAGACGTTGGACATCAGGCTTCCCAGGTTGGAGATCACCGTGTCCTGGCTTTCGAGCGAGGTGAGCTGATTGTTCCACGGAGTTTCGACATTGTCGAGATTGCTGACGATCTCGGCCACGGTCGAGCTGACGTTGATGCCTGTGCCGCTGGTCGGCGACCCGAAACTCAGTCCAACTGTACCCATTGGCCCTCCGGCAAGGCCCATGCAGCCCGAAATCCAGCCGCCGTTCAGCCGCATGAGAGAAATCTCATGCCGGCGCCGAGTGCTGTAAGGCCGGCCAAATCCTGCCCTCGGCCCGCTGTCGATCTCATCGGCGGTTGAGCGCATGCGGTTCAGGCGGGAGTTCACTTGCCCATCTTCCGCGTACGCAGAAAGGGCGTCCTTGCGGACGCCCTTCCCGGTTTGGCCTCAGCCAAGGCCGAGGCTGGGAGGAGTCTTCCCCGGCGACATGGTCTGTCGCCGGGGACCCGGTTGTGTCACCCGGCGACGGAGGCTGAGTCGCCGAAGCTCCAGGGTTATTGCAACAGCTTCAGCACGTCCTGCTGTTGCGAGTTGGCCTGCGCCAGGGCCGCGATGCCGGTCTGGCTCAGGATTTCGTACTTCGACATGTTCGAAGAAGCCTGCGCATAGTCAGTGGCCTGGACAGCATTTTGCGCCGACTGCACGTTCTCCTGTTGAGTGCTGAGCACGTTGCTGACCGCGTTCAGCGTGTTGATCTGGGCTCCGATGTAGCCGTCCTGTGCGGCCACGTCGGCGACTGCGCCGTTGAGAGCAGTCAAGGCAGTTTCGGCGTCGCCTTGCGACAACAGGTCAGTCAGCGACAGGTTGGCTGTCGTATCGCCGCCCTGAGCCGTCACATATTGGATCGTCTCAGTCGCCTTCGAGGACGTGGTGGTGTAACCCGGGGTAGCGTCCGTGCCGGTGTCCTCCAGCGCCGTGGCGCCGGCTGCGATGACGACGTTGGAGTTGGTGTTGGTGAGCAGGATGCCGGTATCGCCGGAGGCGACCCCTGCATCTCCTACCGCGCCCGCTGTGGTAAAGCTGGCCACCACGCCCGGAATCCCGAGCTGGTTGATCTCGCTGATGAGGCCGCCCACGGTGGTCGCCGGTGTCGTCGCGGTGGTGGTATCGACAACGCTTTGCGTGCCGTCAGAGTTGGTGATGGTGAACTTAACGCCGCCGGTGATGGCGCCATTGTCCCCGGTCTCGGTGGCCGCCGTGGTCAGGGCACCGTCAGTGTCCTTGGAAAGATCGAGAAAGATGCCCGAGCTGCTTTGCTGCACGGTGCCGCCAGCGTCGCCTACGTCTGTTGAAGTGAGCGGCGCAAAATAGAGGTCGTCTATCGACGCGCTCTGGGCGGATGAGTCGCCGGTGTAAATGGCAGTCGAGCTGCCGGTGAATACCTGGTTCTGGTTGTAGGTTGTGGTGCTGCCAATGTTGTTGATCTCGGAAAGGATCGACTGATACTCCTGGTTGGCGGCGGCGTCCTGCGTGGAGTTGAGCGTGCCGTTGGCGGCCTCGGTGGCCAGCGTGACGGCGCGGTTGAGCAGGCTCGTCACCTGCGAAAGGGCGCCATCGGCGACCTGCAGAAGGCCTACGCCTTCCGTCGAGTTGGTCTCCGATTGATTCAGCGCCTGCTGGTTGGCCTGCAGGCCGTTGACCAGCGAGAGGCCGGCGGCGTCGTCCGCGCCGGAGTTGATCCTCGAACCGGAGGACAACTGCTGCAGCACGGTGTTCAGGCTACTGTTGGTTTGATTCAGGTAGTTCTCCGCATACACCGCGGAGAGGTTATTCAAGACACCCAGGGACATGGGGTTCTCCTTGTTGGATGCGGTGATTTGCGGATCCAATGCCGGATGCGCTTCCCATGAAATGACCCTGGGTTGCTGCTCGCGGTCTGGAGCCGTCGCATCTGGCCCCTATTTCGGCTCGGGCCTTATGGACTTTATGAAGATGGGCGGAGTGTCCAACGAGCGGACACTTTTGCGGCTTTGGTTGTAATTCTTTAACCTTTCCCGCCACATGCCGATAACTCCCGCGAAGGAGATGGGCAATGATCGAACTGACACGGCTGAACGGGCGTTCGATGGTGGTGAACAGCGATCTGATCAAGACGGCCGAAGCTTCTCCCGACACGATGTTGACGCTGATCAATGGAGAAAAGCTGATTGTGCGCGAAGAGATTGCGGAGGTGGTGGAGCGGGTGATGGCGTACCGCGCGCGGCTGCTGGCGGTGGTGGCCAAGCGGCTGCACCACTTTGGCGACCTGGAGCGCGCGGCGGCTCTGGCGAGTCTTGAGCCTGATTCACCGGCGCAAGGGAAGCAGGGCGGGGATGTTCAACGGTAGCAATGGCGGTTTTCATCGAGCATTGAAGGAACGGTAAATGGATAAAGCAAGCATCGGCGGAGCCTTTCTGGCCATCGCCGGAATTATTGCCGGGCTGCTGATCGAGGGGGGAAATCTGGGCCAGGTGCTGCAGCCCACGGCGGCGCTCATTGTATTCGGCGGCACGCTGGGAGCGGTGATGCTGCAATTTCCGCTGACCACGGTTGGGTCGGCGTTTCGCAGCCTGGCCCACGTGTTTGCCGCGCCGCGCAAGCAGGAAACGCAGGTGATTCGCCAGCTGATTACGTTTGCCAACAAGGCGCGCCGCAATGGCGTGGTCTCACTCGACGGCGATCTGGAGGCCATTCAGGATCCCTTTCTGAAGCAGACTCTCATGCTGGCTGTGGATGGCACGGAGCCGGTGGAGCTGCGCAAGATCATGCGGGTTACGCTCGACTCCCTGACCGAGGACGAGGAGCGGCTGCCCGCGGTGTTCGAGTCGGCGGGCGGCTTTTCGCCTACCATCGGCATTCTGGGCGCGGTGCTGGGCCTCATCCAGGTGATGCAGCACCTGGACAATATCAACGAGGTGGGCCGGGGCATCGCGGTAGCTTTTGTCGCCACCATTTACGGCGTGGGCATTGCCAATCTTTTCTTTCTGCCCTTCGCCGGCAAGATGCGGCTGCGCATCCGCAACGGCCATCGCCGCCGCGAGATGATGCTGGAGGGCGTGATCTCGATCCTGGAGGGCATGAATCCGCGCATGCTGGAGATCAAGCTGGCCGGCTTTGTGGATGGCGCGAACCGGGAGCAAGGGGAGCGCGCCGCGTGAATCCCCGCGTGCCCCGCAGCCGTGTCGGCCACGACCGCTGGCTGGTTTCCTACGCCGATTTCATCACCCTGCTGTTCGGATTTTTTGTGGTGCTTTACGCCTTTGCCCGGGCCGACCAGAAAAAGCAGATGCAGGTTTCACGGGCCATTGACTCGGCTTTCCGCTCCATGGGAGTTCCATCAAGGACCGACGCGGCCGCGAATGGAGCCGAGACGGCCACGGACGTGAGCGCTGTGATGCAGGAAGAGGCTCCGGATGTGGTGAAAAACGATCTCGACCG
>JASHQH010000332.1 GCA_030037635.1 Acidobacteriaceae bacterium | reverse complement strand
AGTAGAAAATATACCCCCCGGAGGTATAAAAGAGTTTCTTTATTTATTTCTCCTCCCTGGAGCGGGCTTTTGGCGGGCGTACACAAATGGTGCGAGTTTCCGGTTCTTTTGTTGCGTCGTAGCGTATCATTTTGAGCGATTTTCGCGGAAATCCTCGCTTTTGATTCTCCAGTGTGTATTGAAAATAAAAAGGGCTGAGATGGTAATACCCCCAGGGGGTAAGGGGAGAAATTCTGAATTATTTCTTTTGGCGCGCGAGCCGGCGCCAGGGCGGGATGCGCGTTTTGGGTTAAAGCGGTCATGGAATGATGATTGCGCGAAGGGTGGAAATATACTGCAAAGCTGCGCAAAAAAATTTCATCTGTGTTTTCAATGGGTTGCGCGGAAAGGACGGCGCGGCAGTGGTTGACAGCGGAAAGAGGTTTCAAGGTTTCGGGGGCGGGTGTGTGCTCTCCGAGATCTCAGGATCGAGACCTGGGGCAGCCATGTTGGGCTAATTCCGCGTTCCAGGACCTGGGCCGCCCGCCGCTCTCCCACCCTTCCGGCAAAGTGCGCCGGAAGGATGGGGCAACGTCCTTTGTGGGTGCGAGGACGCAGTTGCCTGTTCCCGGTTCCCTGTTTTTTCACCCGGCCCGCAGGTACTGGTCGATGGCTTTGGCCGCTTTGCGTCCGGCGCCCATGGCCAGAATCACGGTGGCGCCGCCGGTGACGATGTCGCCGCCGGCAAAGACGCCGCGCTTTGAGGTACGCATGGTTTCAGGATCGGCCACGATGTAGTTGTGCTGGTTCGTGGCCAGGTCAGGAGTGGTGCTTTGAATGAGGGGATTGGCGGTGGTGCCGACGCCGATGATGGCCACGTGGGCGGGAAGAATGGACTCAGAGCCGGCGATGGGCCCAGGACGGCGGCGGCCGCTCGCGTCGGGCTCGCCCAGCTCGATGCGCACGCAGCGCGCACCGGTGAGCCAGCCGTTGGTGTCGCCAAGAAACTCGACGGGAGCGGTGAGCATGCGAAACTCGATGCCCTCCCGGCGCGCGTGCTTCACTTCTTCAGCGCGGGCCGGCATCTCGGCTTCAGACCGCCGGTAGACGAGCGTGGCCGTCCGCGCGCCCAGGCGCCGCGCGGTCCGCACTGCATCCATGGCGGTGTTGCCTCCGCCTACCACGATCACGTCGCGATCGCGGCAGTCGTAGACGGGCTCGTCGAACTCGGGAAATCGCCAGGCACGCATCAGGTTGACGCGGGTGAGGAACTCGTTGGCCGAGTAGACGCCATTCAGATGCTCGCCGGGCACGCCGAGAAACACGGGCAAACCCGCGCCGGTGGCCACAAAAATCGCGTCGTAGCCTTCCACGCGCATCAGTTCGTCGAGGGTGACGCTCTTGCCGACCACTACGTCGGTTTCGAATTCCACGCCCATGCGGCGCAGGTTATCGATCTCCTGGCGAACGATGGCTTTGGGGAGCCGGAACTCGGGAATGCCATAGATGAGCACGCCGCCCAGCTCGTGCAGCGCTTCAAAGACGTGCACGCGATGGCCCATCTGGATGAGATCTCCCGCGGCCGAGAGCCCCGCCGGACCACTGCCCACGATGGCAACGCTGGCGCCCGTAGAGGGCGCGACCGCGGGCAGAGCCGGTTGTCCGCTCTGGCGCTCGAAGTCGGCGATGAAGCGCTCAAGGTTGCCGATGGCGACAGGCTGACCCTTGCGGCCCAGCACGCAGCCGCCTTCGCATTGGCTCTCCTGCGGGCAAACGCGACCGGTAATGGCGGGCAGAGAGTTGTCCTCGCGCATCTTGCGGGCCGCGGCCAGAAAGTCGCCTGCATAGATGAGCGCCACAATCTGTTTGATCTTGACGCCCACCGGGCAGACCGTCTGGCAGCCGGGCCTGGCGCAGGCTAGGCAGCGTGCAGCCTCAGTGACGGCAGCGGCATCGGCCAGTCCCAGGTTCACTTCATCAAAGCTGCGCGCGCGCACTTCCGGCTCAAGCTCCGGCATACGGACGCGCACTATTTTCATGCGCTCCTTGAGCGGAAGAGAATTGACCGCAACGGGTGGCGCATCAGGCATGACGGTCCTCTTCCGGGGCAGGGTGGGCAGCGATGGCTCTCAGCGCGGCAAGCTCTTCCTGCTTGTGCTGCTCGAAGGATTTAAGCGCCTGGCACTCCTGCTTGCGATACATGGCGTTGCGCTGCATGAGCACATCGAAGTTGACCAGCGAGGCATCGAACTCCGGGCCGTCGACGCAGGCAAATTTGCTCTGCTTGCCCAGCAGAACGCGGCAGCCGCCGCACATGCCGGTGCCGTCGACCATGACGGAGTTGAGACTGACCATGGTTTTGATGCCGAGCGGCGCGGTGATTTGCGCGACGGCACGCATCATGGGAACGGGACCAACGGCGAGGACAAAGTCGAGCTTGCGCCCGGCGGCGAGCAGATCGTTGAGTTTCGTGGTGACCAGGCCGCGCTCGCCGAAGCTGCCATCGTCGGTAAGGATGTAGGCCTCGTGGCTGGCGGCAAGCACCTCGTCTTCAAAGACGACCATGCCACGGCTGCGCGCGCCCTGAATAAAGACGACGTGATTATCGGCTTCTTTGAGGGCCCGCGCGGTGGGCAGCGCCATGGCTGTGCCTACGCTGCCGGCCAGAATCACAGCCGTGCCGTATTTCCTGATCTCGGATGGCTGACCCAGCGGACCAACGACGTCGAGGATCGAGTCGCCCGCCTCGAGGCAATTGAGCAGCGAGGTGGTTTTGCCTACCGCCTGCACCACGATGGTGATGGTGCCGGCGGCGGGATCGGCGCTCTTGATGGTGAGCGGAATGCGCTCGCCGCGTTCGTGAAGGCGCAGAATGACAAATTGTCCCGGGCGCTGTTTGCGCGCAATGCGTGGCGCCTCAACCGTAAACTGCCGGATATTGAGGCCGGCGGTGCGGGCTGTGACGATCCTGAACATGGTGAACTCGAACTTTTGGCGCAAGCCAACGCGGCGCAGGCCCACAACGCGGAAGCATCAAGAAGAGAAGAGAGCGTGGCGCCGCCGCGCGGATGGGCGGATGCTGTTTGTTACGCATTGATTATTCAGGAATTGTGCCCGGCGGGGCGGTGATGCGAGTCACGGCGCGAAAGGGCGCGAGTTGGCGGTTTCGCCCGGCGCCCGGCGCGCTTTCCAAAGCAGATAAAGGCCCCACGCAGCCAGCGTGCACTCATCGCGGATGACGCCGTCAAGCATCATGCGCTCAAAGCCGGCGATGGGAACGCAGCGGGCTGCAAGATCGTGCTCCTCAGCGTCGGGAGCGTGAGGGGTGGGTGCAAGGCCGGAAGCCAGAAACACATGCAGCCGCTGGCGGAGGAAGCCGTAAGCAATCCAAAGCGATCCCAGGTGCGTCATCTGCGCGGCCTCGAAGCCGAGTTCCTCCTTCAGCTCGCCGCGAGCCAGTTGCTCGGGATTCTCGATCGGCTTCTCCCAACTGCCCTGCGGCAGCTCAAGGGCGCGTTGCTGAATGGTGTAGCGGAACTGCTCCACCAGCCAGATGCGGTCGTTGTCGATGGGCAGAATGATGGCCGCGTCGTACTTTTCGACCACGCCGTAGATGCCCTTCTGGCCGTTGGAGCGCAGGATTTGATCCTCGCGCAGGCGCATCCAGTGATTGCGATAGACTTCGCGGCTGGAGAGGGTGGTGATGGTGCGGGCGGCGCCTGGCTCAACTGGTGGCATGCAATGACCGAATTACTTATGATGCGAACTCTAGAGACAGGACGC
>JASHQH010000331.1 GCA_030037635.1 Acidobacteriaceae bacterium | reverse complement strand
CATCGCTATGGCGCGCGAAGTGCAGCTCCGCCTGTTGCCGCCCGAAGCCCCTTCGCATCCCCACGCCGACATGGCCGTGCGCTTTGTGCCCGCGCGCACCATTGGAGGCGACCTGTACGACTTCCTCGACTACGGCGCCGGACGCACCGCTATCGTCTTAGGCGACGTGAGCGGCAAAGCGGCGCCCGCCGCTCTTTTTGCCGCGCTGGTCAGCGGCATCATGCGCGCCGCGGCCGCGCAACGCCCCGAACCGGCGCAAATGCTCGGCTTGCTCAACGACGCTCTGCAGGAGCGCAAGCTCGAATCACAGTACGTCACCATGCTGTTTGCCGTCTGGAACGATGAAAACCAGACGCTGCAGGTGGCCAATTCGGGCGCCGTGCAGCCTGTCTTCTGCCGCGCCGGGCAATCGGTCCCGGTCAAGGCCGAGGGTTTCCCGCTGGGCATGTTTCCCGACGTCGCGTATGAAGAGTTCAGCGTGGCCACGCAGCCCGGCGACGCCATCGTCTTTGTCTCCGACGGTATCCTCGACGCCGAAAATGTGCAGGAAGAAATGTACGGCCAGGATCGCCTCGCGGCATTGCTCTGCGAATACCGCGATCTGCCCGCGCAGGAGATCGCCGACGCCATCCTCGCCGACGTCACACGCTTCCAGGGCAACAAAGACCGCTTCGACGATGAAACGATTATTGTGCTGCGCGTGCGGTGAAAAAGCAGGGATTAGGGAATAGGGATTAGAAAAACAGGGAGCAAGGGAGCAAGAAACAGGGATTAGAAAGCGCGCCGGGCGATCGCTCTTCGCGCACCAAAGAGACGGGGCGTTGTCATCCCCAGCGCCGGGTGCCCCATCCAAGCTCCGCTAGGGTGGGGGACCAAGACCTCCCTCGCCTCCACCCCACGCGCTTAGAATCGGGATCGAAAGCCATGATCGCCAAGACCATCATCGAGCCGTTCCGCATCAAGAGTGTCGAACCCATCCGCTGGACCACGCGCGCCCAGCGTGAAGAACTTCTCAAGGCCGCTCATTACAACCTCTTCCTGCTGCCTGCCGACGACGTCCTCATCGACCTGCTCACCGACTCCGGCACCGGCGCCATGTCGACGCACCAGTGGGCCGCCGTGATGGAAGGCGACGAAAGCTATGCCGGTAGCCGCAGCTTCGATCGTTTCAAGAGCTCCGTTCTGGACATCTTCGGCTACAAGCACGTGATCCCCACGCACCAGGGCCGCGCCGCCGAGCGCATTCTCTTCGGCGTGACGTGCAAGAAAGGCGACATCGTTCCCAACAACACCCACTTCGACACCACGCGCGCCAACGTCGAATTCACCGGCGCCGAAGCCGCTGATCTCCTCATCTCCGAAGGCCGCCAGCCTGCCCTCCAGCATCCCTTCAAAGGCAACATGGACTTGGCCGCGCTTGAACATCTCATCGCGCGCGCGGGCCGCGAGCGCATTCCTCTCGTCATGCTCACCGTCACCAACAACTCCGGCGGCGGCCAGCCCGTATCGATGGAAAACGCGCGCGCGGTCAGCGCCGTCTGCCGGCGCCACGGCATCCCGCTTTACTTTGACGCCTGCCGCTTCGCCGAGAATGCCTGGTTCATTAAATTGCGCGAGCCCGGATACGCGGCGAAAACCCCCAAAGAAATTGCGCAGCAGATGTTTCGCCTCGGCGACGGCTGCACCATGTCCGCAAAGAAAGACGGCTTGGCCAACATTGGCGGATTCCTGTGCACCAACGACGACCGCCTCGCGCAGCAGCAGAAAGATCTTCTCATTCTCACCGAGGGCTATCCCACCTACGGCGGACTGGCCGGCCGCGACCTCGAAGCCATCGCCGTCGGTTTACAGGAAGCCGTCGAAGAAGATTATCTCCGCTATCGCATCGCTTCCACTGCCTATCTGGGCAATCACATCGCGGCCGCAGGCGTTCCCATCGTCCAGCCGCCCGGCGGACATGCCATCTATCTCGACGCTCGCGCCTTTTTGCCGCACATTCCGGCGGGTCAATTTCCCGGCGTTGCGCTGGCCTGCGAACTTTATCTTGAAGGCGGCGTCCGCTCCGTCGAGATCGGCACGCTGATGTTCGCCGCCGCCGCGCAAATGGACCTGGTGAGGCTTGCTATTCCGCGCCGCGTGTATACGCAGAGTCACGTCGACTATCTCGTCGAGGTGATCCTTGAGGTTTGGAAAAACCGCGAGCGCATCCGCGGCATGAAGCTCACCTACGAGGCGCCGTTCCTGCGCCACTTTACTGCGCACCTTGAGCCGGCGCCCTGAACTGCGGGCGGCCAGCGCCGCGGCCCAGTCCGATAAACTCGAAACAGCAGCCACTCGCACGAAAAAGCTGGAAGCCAGGAGCTGGAATCTACAAGCTGATGCCCGACCGCCTCATTCGCCCCGCGCGCAATATCAGCGGCAGCCTGCGCATGCCCGGCGACAAGTCCATCAGCCATCGCTACGCCATGCTCGGCGGCTTTGCTGAAGGCACATCGCGCTTTACCAACTTCTCCACGGGTGAGGACTGCGCTTCCACGCTGGCCTGCATGGAAGCTCTTGGCGCCAGGGTGAAGAGGACTGGCGCTGATTCCGTGGAAATCACGGGCGTCGGCGGCCGCGTGACCGAACCCGATCGCGCGCTCGACTGCGGCAACTCGGGATCGACGATGCGCATGCTCTCCGGCCTGCTGGCGCCGCAGCCGGGCCGCTTCACGCTCATCGGCGACGCTTCGCTCTCGCGGCGCCCCATGGAGCGCATCCGCAAGCCGCTGGAAGCCATGGGCGCGCGGCTGACGCTCACTGACGGGCACGCGCCATTGACGATCGATGGGCACGCGCTCAAGCCCATCGATTACACAACGCCGGTGCCGAGCGCGCAGGTGAAAAGTTGCATCCTGTTCGCCGCCTTCCAAACCGCTGCAACCACCACGGTGCATGAAGCCGTCCGCACACGCGATCACAGCGAATTGGCCCTGCGCGCCTTTGGCGCCAAACTCACGCGCACGGCCGGCTCGGTTTCCATCTCCGGCCCGCAGTCGCTGCACGCCATCGACGCCGCCGTTCCCGGCGATCTTTCTTCG
>JASHQH010000330.1 GCA_030037635.1 Acidobacteriaceae bacterium | reverse complement strand
CCCCTCAGATCCGCATCGGCATCAGCACGTAGCGGTACCTGTACTCAGCCTCGGGATCCTCGGGCCGCATCTGCCCGGCCGACTGCGCGTCCTTGAACTCCAGGCGCACCTCGCCCGCATTGTCGAGCGCCTTGAGAAAGTCGAGAATGTAGCCCGAGTTGAAGCCCACCGTAATGGCCTCGCTCGAGTACGGCGTGTCGATGGTGTCTTCGCTCTCGCCCGATTCGGTCGAGTTCGCGCTCACCTTCAGCTCGTTGTCTTCAAGGCGCAGGCGGATGGCTCCGGAGCGTTCGTCGGCAAACTGTGCCACGCGCTGGATGGCCGCCGACAGCTCGCTCGACCGCACCACCGCGAACTTGGTGTTGTCGCGCGGCATCACCGCCTCGAAGTTCGGAAACTGCCCCGTGAGCTTGCGGCTTGAGAGCGTGCGATGGCCCACGCGGAAGAACAGCGTGTGCTCGTCGTCGGCAAACTCCACCTTCTCGGCCTCGGTTGACGAAAGCAGCAGTTGCAGTTCCTGGAGCGCCTTGCGCGGGACCAGTACGCGCTTCTCGCCGCTGACCCCTTCCAGCGTCTCCCCCGGTTTTTCGACAAAGGAGAGACGATGGCCGTCGGTCGCCACCATCGCCAGCGACTCTGCCTTCAAAATCAGCAGCGCCCCGTTGAGGGTGTAACGCGATTCTTCGTTCGATATCGCAAAAATGGTGCGGGCGATCAGCGTGCGCAGCACGGGCAGAGACAGGCTTGTCGCTGCCACCGCCGGAAACTCGGGCACCTGCGGGTAATTGGCGCGCGCCATGCCCACCATGCGCGTGTTCGAGCGGCCACTGCGAATCTGCACCCAATGGTTCTCAAGCAGCTTGATTGAGAGATCGCCGTCGGGAAGGAGCTTGATGTAGTCGTAGAGCTTGCGGGCGGGAATGGTGCAGGACCCCGCCTTTTTCACCTTGACCTCTGCGCTGGTCCTGATCGCCTGGTCAAGGTCGGTCGCCGTGATATTCAGGCGGCCTTCGTCAGCTTCGAGGAGAAAGTTCGACAGGATGGGGATCGTGGTCTTGCGCTCGACCACGCTTTGTGTGGCTGTGAGCTCTTTCACCAGGTCCTGACGGCTTACCGTAATCTCCATCGCTGCCCCCTGAGCGGCTGGCTGTTCGACTTCGGTTTCCAGCATCGGCTTCTGCTCCCCTTCCCTGGCATTTTGGCAGCCGCTCCGGCTCGCGCGGCCCGAGTCCGGCGGCTTTCCTGTTCAGATAAATGCCACCCCTGATGGCGTCACAGCCCGGCAAGAGCACGAAAACTGCAGCAGAAACCCATCTTTTCGCTCTTGCCACACTCTACAACACACTGCAAGCTCTTGGAAGCGGTTGTCTTTTCTTCCTCTTGATTGTAGCTACCTCTTCGTTTTTCGAGAGGTGGAAAACCGGGGCGGTTCTCAAGAATTCCCGGCTAAATCTCCCCCGCCGCGGGCTTCTGAACGGGCTTTCGGTTCGCTCGGCAGACAGACAGGAAGATGGCTGGGGCTAGTGGGGTAAGAAAAGAATAAGAAACAAGAGTAGTACCCGTAGTAGGTTCGGAAAAGTGGGAATCTGAGCGAAGGCCAGCAACTGGAATGCTTGCGGCCGGTGCGGGATTTCGAAATCTGGGTTGCGTTGCTCAGGAGGTTTTGGAAAAAAAGAGAGAACAGGGTTCTTCGTGTGGCCGTTTCCCACCTGTCCCACAGGCGTCTCTAAAATTAGCTGTGGAATGTGTTGAGACTGTGTGAACGCTGCGTCGAAGAAGCGTGGTGAGAAGCGGTTGGAACCAGCCCGGGATACACAGCTTTTTGGACCAGCGCGAACGTGTGGCGAAGCTGTGAGTTGGTGCAAGAGTCGCGCCGCTACCCCGGCGTCGGGCAATGATCGAGCCGCGAGTTGAACCAAGCGACACCGGAATCCAGCGGAGCAGGTGGGATGAGGAGCATTCGAATCAGAGCAATTCTGGCTGCAGTGCTGGTGTTCCCAGCCTGCGGCCTTTTCGCGCAGGCGCCGGCAGACGCTGCCACAGCGGCGCCGGCCTTCGAAGTGGCAACCATCAAGCCTGCACTCGACAGCAACGGGCGCTACATCAGAATGGAGGGAACCAACCGCTTTGTCGCGAAGTACTACACCTTGAAGCTGCTCATCGCTGCTGCCTATAACCTGAGCCCGAAGGCGATCTCCGGCGGGCAGGATTGGGTTGACTCCAGCCATTTCGACATCGTGGCCCTGACGCCGGGAGATACACGGCCTTCGCAGCCCGAGCAGATGGCCATGCTGAGAACCCTGCTTGCCAATCGATTCCAGCTCAGCTTTCATCGCCAGGAAAAGCAGCTCTCGATCTACGCGCTCGAAGTGGCTAAAAGCGGGCCCAAGCTGAAGGAAAGCACTGCGCCCCCAGGCGATCCGCCGCAACTGATCTCAACGGTGTATGCAGATCATCTGCATCTGCCTGCGCGGAACGCAACCATGGCCGACTTTGCGTCGGTCCTGCAGCGTGCTGTTCTTGACCGGCCTGTGGTCGACAGAACCGGGCTCACGGGCCGTTATGACTTCGATCTTGACTGGGCTCCCGACGAAACGCAGTTCGGCGGAGCCATTCCGGCGCCCGCCGATGCGCAAGCGCCGCCCTTCTTTACTGCCGTTGAGCAGCAGATTGGCCTGCGCGTTGAGGCGACCCACGGAAAGGTGCAAGCGCTGGTGATCGACCGCGCCCAACCGCCCACGGCAAACTAGCGGCGGCATTCAGCCGCGTTTTTGCGCTGCTTCTATACTGAACATTCCCATGTCTTACGCGGCGGCCATCAACCAACTGAACGCCATGGTGCCGGAACTGTACGCGCCCGCCGGCCAGCCGCGGCGCAAGTTCTCGCTGGATGAGGTGCGGACGCTGCTGAACGCGCTCGGCGACCCGCAGCTGCATTTCCCCTCGGTGCTGATCGCCGGGACCAATGGCAAAGGCTCGACAGCCGCGACCCTGGGATCGATCCTGACCGCCGCCGGCTACCGCACCGGGCTCTACACGTCCCCCCACCTCGAAAAGCCCAATGAGCGCATCCGCATCGACCGCGACGAGATTGACGACGCCGATTTTGCCCGGCTCTACTTCCGCGTGCACGATACGGCGCAGGAGCTTGTGCTCAGCGGCCGAGTGCCTCAACTGCCCAGCTATTTTGAAATTCTCACTGCCCTGGCATTCCTCTACTTCGCCGAACGCCAGGTGGCCGTGGCCGTGCTCGAAGTGGGCATGGGCGGCAGGCTCGATGCCACCAACGTCGTCGAGCCCCTGCTGTCGATCATCACCGACATCTCGCTCGATCACATGGAGTGGCTCGGCCCCACCATCTCGGCGATTGCGCGAGAGAAGGCAGGAATCCTGCGCCCTGGCGGGACCATGATCACCCTGCCGCAGCATCCTGAGGCCAACCAGGTCCTCGGCCAGGTCGCAACCGACTTGGGCGTCCATGCAATCAGCGCCGTCCCCTACGTGCCGCCCGCCGGAGCCATCGGTCCTTACTCCGTCGAAACCGTGGGCACGGTCATCGCCGTGGATTCTCCGTTGGCCGGAGCCCACCAGCATCGCAACATCGCTCTTGCCATTGCCGCGGCCCTTGAACTCGCCGCCAGGCACCGATTCTCCGTGAGTCCTGCCGCGTTGGAGGAAGGCATTCGCCGCACTCACTGGCCGGGACGGCTGGAGCGCTTCGCCCTCGGTGGCGTGGAATGGATTCTCGACGTCGCGCACAATCCCGCCGGAGCGTGGGCGCTGCGCGCCGGGTTGCGCAGCGTGCTGCGCGACGAGAACCCGCGCACCCTGATCTTCAGTTGCCTGCGCGACAAGCCCGTTGCAGAGATGGCCCAGATCCTCTTTCCCCTCTTCGAGCGCGTGATCGTCGCCCCCATCCATACCGCGCGCGCCGCACCCCTCGACGATTTGCTGGCCGCCGCCAGAACCACCGGAACTCCGGCCGTCGCTGTGGAATCGGCCCGTGAAGCCCTCCGCATGGCCGGGCACAGCACCGCCGGCGGAGTTGTGGTGGCTTCCGGTTCGGTGTACCTTGTGGGCGAGGCGCGCACGCTGCTGCTGGCCCCCAAAAAACCATCGCCATGAGTCCGCGGCCCAACCCGTTACCGCGCCTTTACCGTTGGCGGACCAACCTCCTTCAGACGCCATTGCTCTTTGTGGTCACGGCCATCTGCGCCACCGCTGCCTTGGTGGTCTCGCTGGTCGACAAAAAAGGCCGCGCGCAACACACCATCGCTCGCTTCTGGGCTCGCAGCGCGGTCCGGATCTCCCTTTCGACCCTGGTCATTGAAGGCGCCGAAAACCTCTCCAGGCATCCCGTCGCCGTTTACGCCTCCAACCACACCTCCTACATGGACACGCCGGTCGTCTTCGCCGCGCTTCCCTTCCAGTTCCGCATCCTGGCCAAGAAAGACCTCTGGCAATGGCCGCTGATCGGCTGGTATCTGCAGCGCTCCGGCCAAATGCCCATCGACATTGCCAACCCCAATGCCACGCTCTCCAGCCTCGGCGGAGCTGTCAAGGCGCTGCGTGCCGGTATGCCGCTGTTCGTTTTTCCTGAGGGCGGCCGCACCCAAACCGGCGAGCTCCAGCCTTTCCTCTCCGGCGCGGCCTATCTGGCCATTCGCGCGCAGGTGCCCCTGGTGCCCATTGCGCTCTGCGGCGTGTACCATCTGCTGCCTATCCACACGCATCATTTCTATCCCGGCATGCTCACGCTACGCGCCGGCGCGCCCATCGAAACCAAAGGCATGACCGTGCGCCAGCACAGCGAGCTCACCGATCGCCTGCGCCTCGCGATTGAAGAAATGCTGGAAAGGTCTAACTCGCCGCCATCCGCCCAGCCCGGCGTGTGCGAGCTGGCGAGCAATTAGTTTCCGTTCAACCGTGCCGTTTTTCCACCAGAAGCGAGGCAAGTCAATGGGCCATGTGGAACCTTGGTTTCGCGCATCGGTACTCGGGGCTCTGATCGCGAGCGCGGCCCCGGCCCAGCGACTCCCGGCTGCTTCGTCTCAGTGCCTGCCTCCTCCATCGATTGCCGCGGATTTGAAAGCGCACCCATCAGCCTCTGCTTACGCCAGGCTGGGCAGCTGGTTTGCCGGCCGCAATCAGCCTGCCTGCGCTGCCCATGCCTTCAGCAAGGCTGTTGCCATGGAGCCGGACTCCGCCGGCTATGCCTACCTTCTGGGCCTCAGCCTGTACTCTGCCGGCGAACCCAGGCAGGCGATTGCCCCGCTCGAGCAATCGCTTCGCATTGACTCGACCTCTGTCGACGCGCACCTGGTGCTCGGTTCCGTGCTCAGCCGGCTTGGCCGCAGAACCGATGCAGATTTGCAGTGGAGGCTCGTTCTCAGTCTCGATCCCAAATCTTCAGCCGCCCTCGAATACCTCAGCCGCGATCTGCTCGTGGATGGAAACTATGTCTCGGTCATCGAACTTCTCCGGCCCATCGAAGACACCGGCCTGCTGTCCGCCCCCGCTGCCGTCAATCTTTCGGTCGCTTACACCAAAGCTGGATTGCTCACCGATGCCCACGATGTGCTGGCGGCGGCTCTGCGCGCCAATCCAACTTCGGTCCCGGTGATCGAGGCGCTCTCGGCAGTTCTGGTAATGCTGGACCGCTATCAGGATGCAGCCCAGTACCTGTCGGTCGTTGCTCGCCAGTATCCCGGCGACTTGCAGATCCAAATCCGCTATTTGCATGTGCTGGTGCTGGCCGGCGACCCGGCCGCCGAGCCGCTTTGCCAACGCCTGCTTAAGGCGAACCCGCGTCAATGGGAGGTGCTTTATCTCATGGGCCTGCTGCGCGAGAACGCCCACGATTTCAAGGCGGCGCGGGGTTGGTTTCAGAAATCCGCAGCGCTCAATCCTCAATACGCCGATTCTCGCTTTCACCTGGGGGTTGTGCTCCTGGCGCTCGATGACAACGCGGCGGCGAAGGAGCAACTTGAGAAAGCCGTCGCGCTGGGTTTCCGTGAACCGCAGATCCACTACGAGCTTGGCCGGGCCTACCATCTCCTCGGAAACGATGCCGCCGCACAGCAGCAGCTTCAGCAGTATCAGCAGGACGAAAAAGCCGAACTGAACAAAGAGGTGGCGTCAGCAAAGTATTACCAGGCCAACCAGGCGCAAGCAGCCGGCAACTACTCGCAAGCTGCCGCCTATTATCGTGAAGCGCTCAGCGTGGACCCCAGGGAACCGTTGCTGGCCTACCGCCTCGCCATGGCGCTCGACAAGACCGGGGATCTGGCCGGTGAACGAACCGCGCTGGAACAGGCTATCGACGACAACCCGCAGATGGCGGTGGCCCAGAACCAGCTCGGATACCTGGATTTTTCCGCAAAGAGTACAGACTCGGCCATCCGCCACTTTGAATTGGCAGTTCAGGCGGACCCCGGGTTTTCGAGGGCTTGGATGAATTTGGCTGCCGCCTTCTGCGTGCAGTCCCAGTGGGAGCAAGCCCGCGGTGCGCTGGGGCATGTGCTGGAGTTGGACCCAGGCAGCGCGCCTGCACACGAACTTCTCCGGCGGCTCGATACCATCGATCCGCAGCTCCCGGCCCACCAATAACCACAGCGCGTATCGCAGCAGCAAGCTGAGAGGGCATCGGCAGTCACATGATCATCGAAATGCGCACCTACAAGCTCAAGCCGGGCAAAAGGGCCCAGTTTCTTCAGGTCTTCCACACCAGATCGATGCCCGCACACGCCGAGATCGGCATGAAAATCCTCGGCCCCTGGCCTTCCATCGAAGATCCCGACACCTTCTTCTTCATGCGCGGATTCCCCGACCTGGCCTCGCGCGAGCCCATGAAAGCCAGGTTCTACGAGGGGGAGCTTTGGAAGCGCGAGCTCGAGCAGGTGCTGATGCCCATGATCGAAAAGTACGACGTGACGCTGGTCGACGACAGCGACGGCCTCATTCGCTGGCCGTAGGCGATCAATTGCCAAGGCGTTTTGTTACCGGGTCAGTTTGAAATCCCCACTGCCAAGGCTCTTCAGATCGGACCACGTGTACGCTTCTTCCATCAGCATCGCGCCGCCGATCTCAATTTCCTTTGAACGCGCGTAGCCGGCGTCCTGTTTCAGGTAAAACCCTTTGCAGCGATTCTTCTCAAGCACCCACACGGCCATGCTCCTGAACCCGCGCTCCCGCAAAGCCGCGGCGATTTGCCGCAAAAGCTCGGTCCCAATCTTCGATCGCTGCGCCCTTTCGAGCAGGTAGATTGCGTAGAGCTCGGCGTCGCAATCCTCCACGGGCTCCCGGATAGCGCCGCCGCTCGAAAATCCGACAACTTCCTCTTCCGTCTCGGCAACCAGGATCAGTACATCCTGGGCTAGCCATTCCCGCCACTGCATTGCCCGCTCCGCTTCATCGAGTTGAGCGAGGAAGCTGTCTGGCACAATCCCGGCGTAGGTGCTGCGCCAGCTTTCCACGTGCACCTGCGCAATCGCTTGTGCATCAGACACCAGCGCGCGTCGAACCAAAGCCATAAATGCCACCATATCCCGCGCTAGTAGGAGCAACAAGCCGATTCGCCGTAAACTGATCTTTTATGCCCGTGCGCATCGCCATCCCCGAACCCAGCAGCGATCCGGAATACAATCGGCGCGCGCTTCCGCCGTATGTAGCCGCACTGGAAGCCGCGGGTGCCACGCCAGTGGTGGTGCCGCTCCAAATCGCAAACAGGGATGCGCGGGAGCAAGTGGCGCGGCTGCTGGCAGGCGTGCAGGGAATTCTCCTCCCCGGGAGCCGCTACGATGTCGATCCGCGGCGCTACGGTGAAGCGCGCGCACCCGAGTGCGGCCAAGTCGATCCCTTGCGCACGACAGCCGACGAGCTCCTTCTGCTGGATGCGTTCAATCTGCGCAAGCCCGTCCTTGCCATCTGCCACGGTGTGCAGACGTTGAATGTGTGGCGCAATGGCTCGCTGATTCAGGATCTGAAAACCGATGTCAATCATCGGCCTGGGCGTGACGTGGTCAAGGCCCATGCGGTGCAGATCGCCAATGGATCGCGATTGAACCGGCTGCTGCCTCGAGATAAGCAGGAATTGCAGGTCAACTCCAGTCACCACCAGGCGATCCGCACACCGGGCGACCGTTTGCGCGTGTGCGCCGTCTCGCCCGCAGATGGAGTCATCGAAGCCGTCGAACTCGATGCGCCCGATCACTTTGTCGTCGGCGTGCAGTGGCATCCTGAGCGCACCTGCGCACAGAGCGCCTTTTCGCGTGCGATTTTCTCCGCGTTTGTGCAGGCGGCAAGCGAGTGGGGAGAGCAATACAATGGGCCCGGCACGGGCAGCGGGCAATGACCGGGACGGACACGGCTTCGCGTCTCAACGCCGCCTTGAAAGAAGCAGGACTCGACCCGTTGGACCCGGAAAAGGCCGCGCAGTTCGAGACCTATCTTTCGCTGTTTCTTCGCTGGAATCACCGTCTCAACTTGAGCGCAATCCGCAATCAGGAATCCATCGTTTCTCTCCATTTCATTGAATCAATTGTAGTTGGCAGGGCACTTCCGGCGGGAATCTCCTCCTTGCTCGATTTCGGTTCCGGGGCCGGCCTCCCGGGGATCCCTATCGCTCTCTGCCGCCCCGAGATCGCCGTCACCTTGGCCGAATCGCAGGCCAAGAAGGCCGCATTCCTCCAGGAAGTCGTGCGAACACTCGGGATTCCGGCGAAAGTCTATGCGGGTCGTGCCGAGACGCTTGAGAACGTCTTCGATTGCGTCATTCTGCGCGCCGTCGACAAGATGCCCAAAGCCGTGGCCGCCGCCGCAAAACTCGTTGCACCGGCTGGATGGCTGGCCCTCATGTCGACAACCGGTCAGCTCGACGCGTTGAAGACTGCTGCCGGGGTGGAATTCTCCTGGACGCCCCAGATGCACCTTCCCGGCAGCGCCAGGCGCATCCTTGCCCTCGGCTCGCGGCAAAGCTGAACTTCTTGCTCTCTCGCTCCCTGCCGGGGCCCCCGGCGAGCGGTCTTTGCTCGCTGGGCTGGCTCGCTCCCTGCCTTCTGTTCCCTGTTGCCTGTTCCCTGCTTTTGTCAAGCCCCGCCCCGCCCAACCGCAGCCTCAATCGTCCCGCTAACTCATTGATTTCTTGGCCTCTTGGCCCCTCGTTCCCTTGTTCCCTGCCTTTTGCAGATTATTTCCATCAAATCGCTACACTTGAAACCATCCACGCAATCAGAAGTGGCTCAGTTGAAAGAGTGCGGGCTTTAGCCAGTCGAGGAGTGCGGCTCTAACCCCCGAGGGGAGCGTTTCTTCCAAACCGATTCTCTAATGGAAACAAGGCGGCAAAATCAAATTTCGGGCAAAACAAAAGCGAATCTGCTCCAGCAAAAAAATGTCACCTATACCCCAGTGGGGTATGGTTTAGGAGGTAAAGCATTTAAAATCAACAAACCGGCCTCGAAATGACCCTGAAATTGCTCACTTTTTGGCCCTGAACCGGACCCAAATCGGGCATTTTTCAGCCTCTTTTTACCCAGAATTTACCCCAAAATCGGGCACTCGGGGCGGCATACGTCAACGCCACAGGAGAGCTGCGCCTGCAGACAAAATCGCCGTTTTCGGGCGCAGAAAGGCGGCAGAAACGCGCTTCGAACCCTGGCCTCCGTTCCCGTTTCCTGTTCCCTGTTTCTGGCAGTGGTTGTTCCACGTGGAACAGTCCCAGGATGTCCGACCCCGCCAATCTCCAACCCATGTCCGCCGTTCCACGTGGAACCTGAACAGTCCCAATTTTGTCCTTGGTCCCGATATGGAACCCGCCTCGAACCCACCCCCAAACCACCCCCGCTCCCTAGCGGTTTTCCACCATTCCCCCATTTTCGCCCTCCAAAATACCGCTTCCTCCCCATCCCCGCGATCCTCCCTTGCTGCAGAGGGTTAGCTTCAGGCCCTCCTCCCGCCTTTCGGCAGCTTTCCACAGCTTCGCCGAGTTTCCCACAACGCAAATGCATGCGCGCAACTCTCCCTTCCCTTTACTCTGAAATGCCATGGGAAAGATCGTCGGCCTCGTCAACCAGAAAGGAGGTGTGGGCAAAACCACCACGGCAATCAACCTTGCCGCCTGCCTCGCCCTGGAGGGCCTCAACGTCCTCCTCGCCGATTGCGATCCCCAGGCCAACGCCTCCTCAGGGCTCGGCGTCCAGCGCGACGACAACCGCCACTCGGTCTACGACGTGTTGATGGCTGAAAGTGCTGCCGAGCAGGTGATTCTCCCCACCGAGGTTGACAGGCTCTGGCTTTTGCCGGGCTCAAAGAACCTGACCGGCGCAAACATCGAGCTGGCTCCCGCCGACGATCGCGCCCTTCGCCTTCGCCGCGGCCTCGAGCCCATTCGCGACCGGTTCGACGTGATCATCCTCGATTGCCCGCCCGCCCTCGACCTTCTCACCCTCAATGTCCTTTGCGCCGCCGAAACGCTCCTCGTGCCCATGCAGGCTGAGTATTTTGCCCTGGAAGGAATATCCGAGCTGGTTTCCACCTTGGAGCGGGTGCGCTCCGCGTATAACCCCAACCTCATGATCGAAGGCGTGCTCCTGACCATGTACGACGACCGTACCAACCTGGCCCAGCAAGTCACTCAGACGCTCCGCGAGTACTTTCGCGAGATCCTCTACCAGACCGTGATCCCTCGTAACATCCGCCTGGCTGAGGCGCCCAGCCATGGCAAACCGGTTGCCCTTTACGATCCACGATCGCGCGGAACCGAGGCCTATTTTGCGTTGACGGGGGAATTCATGGCGCGGAACCATATCGAGCGCCCTCCCGGTGCCGAGCAAAAGTCAACCGAGCCAAACCGCGCGCCAACCAAAGTGACCTTCTGGCCTTATTCATAAGGGGAGAATCCCTGCGCAAAATCCTGAAAGCCTTGCTCAAGCTTCGAAGCAATGTCGTTGCCCTGGTTGGAAAATGAGGAAGTTCGATGACCACTGTAGTTCCTGACGCCAAACGCCGCGCCTTGGGCAAAGGGCTCGATTCGCTGCTCCCGCGCCCGCACGCCGCACCCAACGCGGAAAGCGAGGGCGGCAAGCCTCGTGAGATTCCGCTCGACGAAATCGATGTCAACCCTTTTCAAACGCGTTCGCAGCAGAGCGAGGACCAGCTGGCGGAGCTGGCGGCATCCATCAAAGCCAACGGCGTGGTACAGCCCGTTCTCGTCCGCCCCACGGCCAACGGCCGCTTTCAATTGATTGCCGGAGAGCGGCGCTGGCGGGCCTCGAAACTGGCTGGCAAGACCGCCGTTCCCGCCATTCTGCGCCAGGTTTCTGACGAGCAAGCGATGGAAATCACCATCGTCGAGAATCTGCAGCGCACCGACCTCAACCCCATGGAGCAGGCGCGCGCCTTCCAAAGACTTTCGCGCGAATTCCATATGACCCAGGAGCAGATGGCGCAGCGCACCGGAAAAGATCGCGCCACCGTGGCAAATTTTCTCCGCTTGCTCCGTTTGCCGTCAGCCGTCCAGGCGCGCGTCGAGTCCGGTGAACTCACGTTTGGCCACGCTCGCGCACTGCTCGCGCTCGAGGCCGCGGAAGAAATCGAGAAAGCCGCGCAACGCATCGCTTCCCACTCGCTTTCTGTCCGCCAGACCGAGAGCTACGTTCAGGCGCTTCTTGACCCCGCCCGCAAGATGGGGAAGAAAGAAAAACCTGCGCCGGAGATCGATCCCAACGTTCGCGACGCCCAGGAACGGCTGCAGCGCGCCCTTGGACTCAAGGTGACCATCGACGACCACCACGGCCATGGCAAAGTGATTATCGAATACGCCCGGCTCGAGGACTTTGACGCCCTGATGGAGCGAATGACCGGTCAACCGAGCCACTAATCGGGTTCGGAGTCAGCAAGCCACGCGAATCAGCCAGAAATCATTGAAAATCTGATAATCTGATTTTATGGAACCCATAGCGATCAGCGTCACCAGAGCATCCAGAAGCTTCGCCGACTGCATCAGTCGGGCTCGTTATCAGGGCGTTACCTTCATTCTGGTGAAAGGCCGGACCCCGGTGGCTCGGATCACCCCCGTCGCACGCCAGGCCAAACGTGGTGGTGAGCTCGCAGCGGAGCTGCAGAAAGCCCTGGAAGGCGTTCACATCGGAAATGAAGAGGCCACATCGTGGCTTCATGACTTGGAGCAAGCTCGAGGATCCATGCAGCCCCAGGTGAGGCTATGGCGCTCTTGATTGATGCCGACGTCATCATTCAGGCCGAGAGAAAAGCCATCGATCTCGATGCCTGGCTGCGCCAGCAGAACCAGGAGATCAAGCTCGCTGCCATTACCGTGGCCGAGCTGTGGCGGAGTACGGAGCGCGCCACCGGGATCCACCGCTCCCGGCGCCACGAATTCCTGCAACGCCTGCTGCTTGCCTTTGAGGTGGTTCCTTATGCCGAAAAGACTGCGATCGCGCACGCACGGCTTTGGGCCGACACCGAGGCCACAGGCCAGCCGATGAGCCCCTATGACCTCATCCTGGCAGCTACTGCCTGGGAATGCGGCGCAACCATTGTCACCTTCAACCCGCGTCGCTTCGCACCGGTGCCGGGGCTCACGGTGCTGGAGCCGCAGCCGCCTGAATGATCTCCGCCAGTCGCCCGTGACCGAATGAAATAACTCCCTGCGCCGGCGGAATTGACCGCTGTATCGTGCGTCGATCGAAGCACCTCTCGGCCGGAATCGGGTTTTCGAAAGATGTAGAATGCTCCTTCCAGCTCGGAAGGAGTTTCCCATGAAGTCTCCGCAGCGCCTTGTCCGGGCAGCTCTTGCGTCCGCGCTCCTCATCATGGCCGCGCTTCCGAGCCTGAACGCGCAGGAGCCATGGTCTCAAGCGCAGGCGAATGCCTGGTATGCCGCGCAGCCCTGGCCGGTCGGCGCGGACTTTTTGCCGTCTACGGCCATCAATCAACTGGAGATGTGGCAGGCCGGCACCTTCGATCCCGCGACCATCGATCGCGAACTGGGCTGGGCCGAAGACATCGGCATGAACACCATGCGCGTCTTCCTGCACAACCTGCTATGGCAGCAGGATCCCGAGGGATTCAAGCACCGCATCGACACTTTTCTAACGATTGCCGCGCGCCATCACATCCGGCCCATCTTCGTGCTCTTCGATTCCTGCTGGGATCCCGATCCAAAGCTCGGCCCGCAGCACCCGCCCATTCCCGGCGTACACAATTCGGGCTGGGTGCAGGCGCCGGGCGCGGCCATACTCGCCGATCCCTCGCTGTACCCGCGGCTCCGGCAGTATGTCACCGGCGTGGTGGGTGCGTTTGCCAACGATCCACGCATTCTGGCGTGGGACATCTGGAACGAGCCCGACAATACCAACGACGGCTCCTATGCCAAAAGCGAGCCGCAAAACAAAGCCGCGATCGTGCTTGGGCTTCTGCCCCAGGTGTTTGCCTGGGCGCGCAGCGTTCATCCTGCGCAGCCGCTCACCAGCGGCGTCTGGCGCGGCGATTGGAAATCTCTCGACGCCATGCCGCCCATGGCCCGCTTGCAGATCGAACAGTCTGACGTGATCAGCTTCCACAATTACGGCTGGCCCGAGGAATTCGAAAAGCGCGTCAAGGAGCTCGAACAGTTTCACCGCCCGCTCATCTGCACCGAGTACATGGCGCGCGGCCGCGGCAGCACCTTTGACACCATCCTGCCCATCGCGCACCAATACCGCGTGGGAGCCATCAACTGGGGCCTCGTGGCCGGCAAAAGCCAGACCTATCTCCCCTGGGATTCATGGAAGCGCCCCTACGTCACCGACCAGCCGGCCGTCTGGTTCCACGACGTCTTCTATCCCGACGGCACGCCGTATCGCGCGCGCGAAGTCGAGATCATCCGTGACCTTACGAGCGGCAAGCAACCGCCGCTGTGATGGCGCATGAAATTGCGTCTCTAAATTTAGAGGTGTATACTTCCATTATTGGAGAACCATGGTTGCCGCAACTCAAGTTCCATATGTTGCCGGGTACAACTTTGAGGCTGCACCGAACCTCGCCGATGCCGCTACCCGTAGAGATCTGAGCCCTTCAGCAGCCAAGGGCTTCTTTCGAATCGCCGCGAAGTGGCATATCAGGGACGAGGATGCGCGGCAACTGCTCGGCGGCATGTCGACGGGATCGTTTTATTCGCTCAAGAAGGGTCCCCGTCCATTGGATCAGGACACTCTAACCCGGATTTCCCTGTTGGTGGGAATATTCAAGGCGCTGAACATTCTTTACAGCAGCCGCCTGGCAGACGCCTGGATCACTCTCTCCAACACAAACCCGATGTTTCGCGGCAGCACCCCGCTCGCGTACATGCAGCGGCTGGGCCTACCCGGCATGATGCACGTCAGGCAACTGTTAGACGCGCGCCGGGGCGGGCAATGAAACCGGCGCGCCGCGAGGTTTCGCTTGCCGATACGCACCGCCTGATTCCGTCGAAGTACTCCCCCTCCGGGACCGTTCTTGCCGGCTTGGCTGAAAAGGGGGAAGACGGGTTTGTCCGGGACCTGGTTTCGATTGATGCGGCGACGAATGCCCGGCTCAAAGCCGACGAAGGACTTCTGCCGGGCATCAGCGTTCACGAGCTGGTATACGGGATCAGCTATGCGAACATCGTGAATGCCGCATTCGCGCACGCATCGCCTTTCGGCGGGCGATTCAATACGAGCCAACGCGGCGCGTGGTACGCGGGGGTAGAAAGAGGTACCTCCATCGCGGAGGTCGCCTTTCATAAGCTGAGGGAGCTTGAAGAGGTTTCCTGGAGCGAGGAAGAAGTTTCGACCTGCGACGACTACATGGCAGACTTTCACGCGGAATTCGAGAGTCTGTTCGCCAAAGGCTCCCAGGATTTTGCGGGTTATCTGAAAGCGGGACCCATCCCGGCGTGCTATGCGAAATCGCAGCGTCTAGCCCTGGAATTGACCGAGCACGGTTCGAACGGGATCATCTACCCCAGTGTGCGCAAACCCGGCGGCACGTGCGTGGTGTGTTTCAGGCCGGCGCTGGTTTATCACGTCAGACGCGATGGGCGATTCGAGTTCCGCCTGAAAGCAGGCCGGCGATTCAATGCATCGCAGTCCCGGCAAGTAAGTATCACCACCTGAGGCGCCGGCGGAATCAGAGTGCCGCATTTGTGCAGTTGATTTGCCGTTGCCGGAGATTTATCCTTCTTTCTCTGAAGGTTATGGATCGAGGCTCCTCTGCTTGGCGGAGGGGCCAATGTTTTCCCTCTGAATCGGCTTCTTTTTGAGTTCTCTCGCGGAGACTTGAACCATGGCAGTCCAACCAGCCACATCCACAAACCACGCACCTCATGCCATTCCACCCGTTCCCCTGGTCCTGAACGGTCGCACTCTCGAGCCCAACCGCCGTATCCCGCTCAATCTGGACTGGGTCGACCAGGTTCGCGTGAACACCAGCGCCGTGGAGCGGCGCGCGGCCACGCATGTGGCGCGGCGCACCGTAAAAAAAGACACCCAGGCGGCGTGGCTGCTGCGTGCCATTGCCTGCATGGACCTGACCACGCTCAGCGGCGACGACTCGGCCGATCGCGTGCGGCGACTGTGCGCCAAGGCGCGCAACCCGCTGCAGCGCCATCTTGTCGAAGGCCTCGGCATTGAAGATCTGCATCTGACCGTCGGCGCCGTCTGCGTCTATCACGTCTTTGTCGAGACGGCCGTAAAAGCTCTGGAGGGTTCGGGCAT
>JASHQH010000329.1 GCA_030037635.1 Acidobacteriaceae bacterium | reverse complement strand
AACAGTTGCGTCCAGGGTTTTTCACCGGATTTGAAGTCGATTGGTTTTCCGGCCTCAAGAAGCACTGTGGCCGGTGTTCGTTCAACAAGCGCATAGACCTCGGCAGGGAGAGGATGCCGGCGCTTCATGGTGGCGGTCCTACTGCACGGTCAGCACCATGGTGGTGGAGCTGGTGATGGCACTCACGCTGTTGCTTGATTGCCCGGTGACGGTGATGGTGTAGGTGCCCGCCGGAGTGGCCGGCGGATGCGCGGGGCCCTCTTCGTAAAAGTTGTAGAGGGGTTTGCACGCCGAAAGAGTCGTTACCAGGCCGATGAGCGCGACCAGCGCCAAGCGTTGCGGCCAGCGGCGGCGGCGCGTTCCCCACGCGAGTCCGCCCAAGCCAAGCAGGCCGGGCAAGAGAATTGCCCAGTCGACGGTCCTGTGCACAGGATGGCTTGGCGGCAAGGAGCGGCTGGTGACCATTTCCTCAGTTTGAACCAGCATGGAACTGACCGGCGGGCAGGCAGATGCAGGCGAACCCGAGGCGCAGCTTGTGGGTGTAGTGGCCAGGATCTCGATGGTTTCAGGCGTAAAAGTACAGCTGGCAAGGCTGGGAAGTCCCGAGCAGGAAAGGGTGACGAACATCGGCGACGTGAGGGCGGAATTGCTTTCCGGCGTAATGGTGACAGCGATGGTGCCCGATGCTCCGGGGGAAAGCGTGAGCGGCAGCGTGGAAGGCGCCACGGCTGCAAGCGAGAGCGTAAAGCTTGGCGCAGACGCGGCTTGAGCGCTGACATTCGTAGAGCGCGAGGCCGAGGCGAGGTGCGATGCGTCACCCGCATACACGGCGCGCAAAGAATGATTTCCGCCCGAGAGCGTAAACACAGCCTTGGCCTGGCCGTCGCTGCCGAGCACGGTTTGAGCCAGCTGGCGCGAGCTGTCTTCGATGGTGACCACACCGCCGGCCGGCTCGCCGCTCGCGCCGGTCACGGTGACAGAGGCCGTGGCCTGCGTGTGACCGTTTGGTTGGCTGGTTTGTACGGTCAATACGGTTTGTGTAGCCGCCTGTTGCGCCGCGCCAGACAACGTGGCGAACGCCAGACTCAATGCTGAAACTGCTGAAAGCCGCAGAATGCGGCAGACCATGCTTCTCACGTACACCTGCTCCAAGCCTAAGAAAAGATTCGCATATGGCCAGAAAACCGCCGGCCCGTTCGCCTTTGCCCAGGAGTCTGTAGACCCCTATTGTATCCGCCGGAGGCGCGAATCGGCGACAGGCCGGTGATTCTCGTTGATCCGATTGCATCCGGCCCATGTTTGACGAACGCGGAGGGAAATCGGGAGTGCCGGGTGAGGGCGATCCGTGATGCGATGCAAGGCATCGAACCTGTTGATGCGGCGCGCCGCGCTTGCCCAACCCGACGGCAGCGAGGTTCCCGGGCCCTCTCCGATTGACCCTCCGGCGCCCACGACTTCTCCGCCGCGCCCCAATCCTACGCCGGGACCGGAGCCTCAGCCGCCGATACAGCCACCGATGCCCGACCCTCCTCCGCCAATTCGCGCCTGAAGCGTTCCAGCCAGCGAGACGAAACACCGGCTGCGCGGCGCGCTATGCTTCTTGCGTAGGTAAACTCCCATGACTCAGACCGCATTTCGGCCCCAGCTTGCCCACCTTACTGCCGCGATGGAAGAACTGCGCGCCAAGGGCACGCATTTTAAACTCCGCGTGCTCGACGACCAGCAGGCGGCGGTGTGCCAATACGATGGCCACGAGGTGATTAATCTGGCCAGCAACAACTACCTGGGCCTGACCAACCACCCCAAGCTGATTGAAGCGGCCATCGCTGCCACGAGCGTCTTTGGCGTGGGCTCGGGCGCGGTGCGCACGATCGCGGGAACCATGCGCATTCACATGGAACTCGAGGAGAAGATCGCGCGCTTCAAGAACGTGGAGGCCTGCGTGGTCTTCCAAAGCGGCTTTGCGGCCAACGCGGGAACGGTGAGCGCGATTCTGGGCAAGGAAGATTTCATCCTGTCAGACGAGCTGAACCACGCCAGCATTATCGACGGCGCACGGCTATCGCGGGCGACGATCAAGGTTTTCCGGCACAAAGACGTGGGCCATTGTGAGCAATTGCTGCAGGAGCTGGACTCGACGTCGGGGCACAAACTGGTGATTACCGACGGCGTCTTCTCGATGGATGGCGACATCGGCCCGGTGGACAAGCTGGCTCCCCTGGCCGAGCGATACGGCGCCATCATGATGGTCGACGACGCGCACGCTTCAGGTGTGCTGGGGCGCAATGGGCGCGGCTCAGTGGATCATTTCGGGATGCACGGCAAGGTCGACGTGCAGGTAGGCACGCTCTCGAAGGCTATCGGGGCGCTGGGCGGGTACGTCTGCGGGTCGAAAGATCTGATTGATTACCTCTACCATCGCGCGCGGCCGTTCCTGTTTTCCACTTCGGCTCCGCCGAGCGTGGCGGCCTCGTGCATCGAGGCATTCAACATCCTGGAGCAGGAGCCGGAGCGCATCGAGCGCCTATGGTCAAACACGAGATATTTCCAAGAGGGGTTGCGGCGAGCCGCATTCAACATTGGCGGCATCAACACGCCAGCTACGGAGACGCCCATTACACCCATCATTGTGGGCGAGGGCCGTGCGGCCATGGACTTCAGCCGCGCCTTGTTTGACGAGGGAGTGATGGCAACGGGCATTGCGTTCCCGACCGTGCCGGAGGGCAAGGCGAGAATTCGCGCCATTGTGACCAGCGAGCACACGCGGCCGATGCTGGATCGCGCGCTGGAGACCATGGAGCGGGTAGCCAAGCGAATGGGGATTCTGGGCTAGTTTGAACGGCTGCCGGCAAGAAATAGAATGGCATCAACCCTGCACTCCTGCGCTATGGAAAATCAAGTCAGCTTCAATTTCGCCCGTACCGCTCTTCTGGCGATGGATTGCCAGGCTGGCATTGTTTCGATCTATGCCCAGCCGCAGGAGGAGTTCCTGGGCCGCGCGGCAAGTGTGCTGGCCGCCGCGCGCGGAGCCGGCGTCAAGGTGATTTACGTTCAGGTTGGTTTTCGTCCAGGGCTGCCCGAGGTGAGCAGCCGCAACAAGCTGTTTGCCCCGCTGAAAGCAAACCCGGAACACCAGCAGCTCTTTCAGGGGCCGGCGGGAGCGATTCATCCGGCGCTCGGACCGGAGCCCGCCGACATTGTCGTCACCAAGCATCGGGTGAGCGCTTTTACGGGCACCGATCTTGAAATGCTGCTGCGCGCCGGCGAGATCGACACGCTTGTGATGTTCGGAATTGCTACCAGCGGCGTGGTGCTCTCAACTTTGCTCGACGCCTTCGATGCCGATTTCAGGGTATTGGTGATCGCCGATTGCTGCGCCGATCGCGATGCGGAACTCCACAGCGCGCTTCTCGGCAAGCTGTTCACCGCGCGGGGCGAGGTGCTGACCGCGGGAGACTTTGTGAAGGCATGCGAATCCAGTGGTGCGGGCGCCTGACCCGAGGGGAAGCAATGATCGCTCACTTGCGCGGCAAGCTCATTTACAAGCAGCCCGGCCAGGCCGTGGTGGAGGCTGGGGGCGTGGGCTACGACGTGGCCATCTCGGTACCCACGTTTACGGCGCTGCCTTCGGCGGGAGCCGAGGCCGCGCTGCACATCTATACGCAGGTGGGCCAGGACCAGATTGCGCTGTTTGGATTTCTGGATCGGGAAGAAAAGCGGCTGTTCGAACGGCTCATTGCGGTGAGTGGAGTGGGGCCAAAGCTGGCCATCAAGATTCTGAGCGGGCTTTCGGCCGAACGCACCATCCAGGCCATCCGCGCGCAGGATCACGCGCAACTGGTGCACATTCCCGGCGTGGGCAAAAAGCTGGCCGAGCGGCTGGTGGTGGAGCTCAAAGACAAGCTCGACGACTTTGCCGTGGCGCCCGCGCAGGCGGCCGTGCAGGGACCGGCTGTGGACGATGTGCTCTCGGCGTTGACGAACCTCGGCTACCAGCGCGCTTCGGCCGAGAAAGCCATCGAGCAGGCGATTGCGAAAGACAAAGCGCTGGCCGCGGATTTCGACGGGCTGTTTCGCGTGGCGTTGAAAGTGATTCGGTGAAAAGCAGCCTTTAGCCGTTACCCCTTAGCTAATCGGCTTTTTATGCTCGACGTGGCGGCGAGCCCGATTTGACACTGGTGCGGCATTGCCGCACAATGAGTCTATGCCTGCGCTTCTTCCGACGGTTGTGGAGACCAGTGCTTTTTCACGCCGGGCGGAAAAGCTGCTGAACACCGAGGAGCGCAAGATGAAGCGCAAAAATGTTGCCAGCGAATTTGTGGAAGCGATGCGCGAAGCTGCTGCGATTGCACAGGGAAAGCTCAAGCCGGCCCGCGTTACCAAATTCAAGTCATCGCTTGCCCTGGAGATTCGCCAAATCCGGCTTGCCACCGGGTTGAGCCGAGCTGAATTTTGCCGCCGATTCGCGCTTGATCCGCGCGCTTTGCAGGACTGGGAGCAGGGCCGGCGCCGTCCCGATCGCGCCGCGCGGGCCTACCTCACCGTCATCGCCCGCAGACCCGATGCGGTAGAGGAAGCACTGGCGAGCTGACGACCTCTTGGCACCGCGAAGGACATAGCGTCTGTTCGCTAGCGACGAAAGCGCCGGCCAAAGCATCTGGTAATTGAAGGAGCCAGTGATGCCCGTGGTAAGAAATTGTCCATCTTGCGGCAAGCAAAACCGAATTCCAAGCAAACACCTTGCCGACACTGGACGGTGTGGGGCTTGCAAATCTTCGTTGCCGCCCGTTGCGGAACCCATCGCGGCCGGTCCGGCAGAGTTCGACGAGATCGTGGGCGAGAGCAAGGTTCCGGTGCTGGTGGATTTCTGGGCCGAGTGGTGCGGCCCCTGCCGCATGGCAGCGCCGCATGTTGCGCAGGTAGCGAGCGATCTTGCCGGCCGCGCAGTGGTGCTGAAGGTGGATACGGATAAGTATCCGCAACTCGCCGCACGCTACAAGGTGCAAGGCATTCCCAACTTCGCGGTCTTCGCCAACGGGGAGCTCAAGTTCCAACAGGCCGGTCTTGTGGATGCGAACACGATGAAGGGCTGGCTTGCCCGCGTAGCGTAGGGCATGAGCGTGATCCGGTTTTCGATGTGAAAATCTCGCAGCCTCGCTCGCGCTAAACTCCACGTGGAATGGTTCCCAAGTTGAAATCATCTTCTGCTGCAATCGCTCTTCCGTATTTCAAGCCTGAGGCGCTCGCGTTCCTGCGCAACCTGGCGCGGCACAACGACCGCGCGTGGTTTCAGCCGCGCAAGACGCAGTTCGAGGCGGAGCTGCGCGAGCCGATGCTGGCCATCGTGCGCAAGATTACCGACGCCATGGCGGACTTTGCGCCCAATCACGTGCGCCCGGCCGAGAAATCAATCTTCCGCATCTATCGCGACACGCGCTTCTCTTCCGACAAGCGGCCTTACAAGACGCATGTGGCTGCGTGGTGGACGCACACCGGCCTTGATAAAACTTCGGGTGCGGGCTACTACTTTCACGTGAGCGCAAAGGAAGTGGTGATCGCCGCCGGCTCCTATATGCCGGAGAAGGAGCAACTAGCCGCGATCCGCCACTGGCTGCTCGATCACCACCGCGAGTTCACAAAGCTCCTCCGAAGCCCAAAGGTGCGGAAGCACTTCGATGAGTTTGAAGGGAACGCACTCACGCGCCCGCCGAAGGGGTTTCCGTGCGAGCATCCGGGAATGGATCTGATCCGTTGCCGGCAGTGGGGACTGGCCGCGGAGTTGCCGGCGAAAACGGCGCTCAAGAAAGATTTTGCCGACGTGGTAATTCGCTACTTCAAAGTGGCGGCGCCCGTTGTGGACGCGCTGAATACACCGATTGCCGCGGCATTGAAGCCGAAAAGGACCGTGCTTTTCGGGTTGAGATAAGCAGGCTCCGATCCGATTCTGCGCTTCAATGGCCGCTGGCGAAATGCGAAAGAGCGGCCAAAAATGAGGGTCCAAGAGGGCGCGACCCACAAAAACCGGCGAAAATCGGTGATTTTGGCAAAAAATCCCAAGAAAACTGTGGAAATCGGGTGCTTCTCCATTGACTTTGCCCGGCCCAAAGCCGCATTGTAACCATCGGCAGGGTTCTTCGTAGCCGCATGAATACAGGGTTTTCTTGATACCAGTCGGGACGGCAACCCTCCCCATGCGGTAAGCGTTTTGCGGCGGAAGCCCCGACCCCATTGGCAGCCCGGAGGGCTTGCCCAGAAGGAGAACAATCCATGGCAACTGGTATGACGAAGACGGCCCTGACACGGCACATGGCCGAGAAGCTGGAACTCACCAACAAGCAAGCCGCGGCCTTCCTGGACCAACTGGCGGAAACCGCGATCAAGGAAACCAAGAAAAACGGCGTCTTTGTACTTCCTGGCATTGGCCGCCTGGTGAAGGCGGAACGCAAGGCCCGCATGGGACGGAATCCGCAGACCGGCGAAGCCATCAAGATCAAGGCCAAGACCGTGGTCAAGTTCCGCGTGGCCAAGGCTGCAAAGGACATGATTGCCCCCCCCAAGAAGTAGTTCCCCCAGAACTGCCCGGGAAAAAGGGAAAGGCCGCGAGGCTTTTCCCTTTTTCTTTTGGCCGGCAGGCGGGAAGAACCGCATTTCTGCAACCGGTTGTGCCGCCGGCTCATCGCATGAGTGATGACAACCGCTGCGGCAGTTCCTGAACAATTTGCGCTTTCACCGGCACGCAACTCGTCGGTTCGTTTGCTTTTGCGCCTGGAGGGGCTGGCAGCGGCGGCGGTCTCGGCTGTGCTGTATGCGCGCGCCGGTGCGAGCTGGTGGCTCTTTGCGATGTTGTGGCTTGCGCCTGATCTCTCGATGCTGGGTTATGTCACAGGCTGGCCCTGCTGGGGCGCGCGTATCTACAACGCTTTTCACACCTATGTGACGCCGGCTGTACTGGCGCTTGTCGCGCTGCTGTTGCAAGCGCATGTTGCGCTGGCGGTCGCGCTCATTTGGGTAAACCACATCGGGATCGATCGCCTGCTGGGCTTCGGGCTGAAATATGCCGAAGGATTCGGATTCACGCACCTCGGGCGCACAGGCAAGGGGAAGGCCTAAAGCATTTTTCAGCGAATTGATGTGATCACAGCGCGTCTGCCTTGGCTTGGCCGCGCGGCATGCACGCGCGCACGATGAGTGAAATGCCGAAAGTGATCAACACGGCTTTGATCATGAGCAGGTTGTCGTACTTCCACGACAAGACCGCCAGCGTGAAAAAGATCCCGATCGGATTGAGCTCGGTGCCCAAGGCGACGAGCCAATGCGGGTGCGCTACGGCGGCCGGCAGATGGGTGCGCAGCTGCGGCACGAGGCGCGGCACGGCGCGGAGATATTCCCGGTAAGGCTCACCGAGCTGAGCCGAAAGGAATGCTTCTTCGCCGAGAATCAGACGCAGGTAAAAGATGGTAACGAGCACCATGACGAAGAGCGCACCCGTAGGCGGCATGAGCAGCGAAATGGCAAGCATCATGAACCACCCACCCAAATAGAGCGGATTGCGCATGTAACGGTAGGGCCCTGCGGCCATGACTCCGCCGCCCTGCATCTCTCCGTGGTGCACAATGCCATATCCAAGATAGGCAACGCCCCACACGCGCAGCACCGCGCCCAACGCGGCGGCCAAGATGCCCGCCACAATCACCACCGGCGTGGCAACAGTAAAGCTGGCGATGCCCAGGCGGCTGATTTCGAGCGCCAGCCATTCGAGCGTTGAAGTACGGCTCAGGCCGAGCGGTTCAATCCAGGGAGCCCAGAAACCCAGAAAGACAATGACGATCTGAATCCACATCCGCAGACGAAACTCGATCGCGCTGGCTCGCATGCGCTTTTCTCCGTGGGCCGGAGAGTGGGACCCGGCTGATTCAAGGATACGCAGCCGGGCATGGGCGGATCGGCAAGGTGGCAATACAACGTTGCATCGGGCCCAGGTCGAGCCTATCCGGGCGTGGCGAAGCTGATTGAGGCGAATGGTGGATTCAAACTGACCCACTGCCGCTATTTCAGGTTCCTGATTGTGGCGCCTTTGGGAATCTCCACATTGAACTCGCCGGCGGGAAGCGGGACGTTTTCGTTTTCGTGTACCTGCTCTACTGCCAGGTCGAACTCAATTCCGTCCTGTGGACGCTTGATGATGATTCTGGAAGGATATTTGCCGGCGCTGAATGTGGTGTAGTTGCTATAGAAGATCTGCGCTTCGAGCGCCCCGTCCTTGTCGTAGACGTACTGGTCGTAGGGCTGCATGTCGTCGCGATGAAACGTGATGGTGCGGACCGGCAGATTCTCGTGGCCGCTCTTGTGGCGCGAAACGCTGAGAACATACTCGGGTTCGATGTACAGGTGCTTCTTGGCCGCGTCTTCCACCGTCTCGGTTTCGGAACTGACCATATAGTCGTCGTCCGGATCGATCCCACGCACGACGATGGCATCGAGAAAATCGTTGGGACGCAGATTCTCCCAATCGGTTGCCGACTTCTCAGAAGCCGCATCGGAGCCGTTAATGACGAGGTTCTTTGAGGGGATGACCAGGGTGAAGGTGGCGCCATTGCTCGCCATGTCGAAGATCATCACGCCAAAATATCTTCCGACGGCGCGAAACATCTTCGGCTTCTGCAGCACGAAGTTGCAGCGGATGCCGGGCTCGTCTTTATCGCGGGTATGCGCAGTGACCTCGGCGGTGATGGTCAGTGTTTTGAGGGCATCCCAACGCTGGTCGACGAGTTTTACCAGTTCCTCGGGGGTTGCATTCTGCACAACGGCTGGGGCAATGGGCGCAGGCAGGTGCCGCTTGGTAGGGAGGAAATAGGAGCATCCGGAAAGCAGCAGCGGCAGAGCCAGACTGGCGGAACGGACAAGATCGCGGCGGAGGTTCATCGCCCACTCGCCTTCTTTTGTGCAGCCCGGTAGCCGGCGACATTGCGGTTGTGTTCATCCAGAGTGCTGGCAAACAGCGAGTGGCCCTGGGCATCGGTTCCCGCAGCGACAAAGTAGAGATAGTTTGTCCTGGGTGGATCCATGGCCGCGCGCAGCGAGGGGATGCCCGGGTTAGCCACCGGGCCGGGCGGCAATCCCGCATGCAAATAGGTATTGTAGGCCGTATCAAGAGTGAGGTCGCTCTGGTGGATGACACCCCGCCATTTCCCTTCAAGCTCAAGCCCGTAAATCACCGTAGGATCGGCTTTGAGCGGTATTTTTTTGGCCAGCCGGTTCTCATAAACGCTGGCCACGAGGGGACGGTCTGCATCCACCGCCGTCTCGCGCTCCACCAGCGACGCGATGGTGACGACGTCGTGAATGTTGTTCTTCAATCCCAACTGCGCGGCTACGGCGCGAAAACGCTGCACCATGGCATCCGCTATCTGTGCTGTGGTTGCCTTGGGCGAGAACCGGTAAGTATCCGGGAAAAGGTAGCCCTCCAGGCTGGTGGCCTTGGGATCGATATCGGCAACCAGGCTGGACTGGCTGGCTGCCGCGGCCAGGAAATCCTGGCGAGTGCCCAAACCCGCCCGCTCGACGCGTGTGGCGATATCGAAGATATTGGCGCCTTCGGGCACGGTGATGGTGACGGTCACCACGTCGCCACTTGCAATACGCTCATAGACTTCAGTGGGCGGGGCCGGATGGTCGAAACGATAAACGCCGGCTTGAAGCGTTCCATGCTGGAACCAGCGCAGCACATCGAAGGCGTAGCGGCTGCGCACGACGCCAGCCGATTCCAGTTGACGCCCGATGCGCAGGGTCGACGAGCCGGGTGCGACATTGACGAAGGTTTCTGTCGAAGGGCCATAAGGCGAATACACCATCCAAGCCGCTGCGCACCCGGCAAGAGTGGCCAAGACGAGGAGCAGCGGCAGCAAGATGCGTGCGCCAAAACCCCTTTTCCTGCGGCTTTTCCGGCTGGGCCTCGCCATCCTGATTTTCCAGACCCTTCAACGAAAATAAAGACTTTGGGGAATCCTGGTTGGGATTCCCGTTCTATTGATTGTACTGGGCGGAAAGGGGATGGGCGCGGGAGGCGGCGGGAGCCGTAAGCTGAATGAGAGGAATGGCATAGTGCAAAGCAGGACCCGACCGCGATACCTCGGGCTGGACGTCGGCAACCGGCGCATCGGCGTAGCTGTGTCAGACGAGCTGGGGCTGACGGCGCGGCCGGTGATGACGCTGGAGCGGAAGCGGAGGCGAAGGGACGATCTGCGCTCGCTGGCGCGGCTGTGCCGGCGGTTCGACGTGGCAGGAATCGTGGTGGGGCACCCTTTGCACTTATCGGGCGAAGCGGGAACGCAGGCCGCCAAGACCAGGGTCTTCGCGGTGGAGTTGGGCGAGATGACCGGCTTGCCGATTCACCTGTGGGATGAGCGCCTGACCACCCGCGAGGCGCACCGGATTCTGTACGAGGCAGGACGGGCTCGGCAAACGCACCGCAAAGTGGTAGACCAGGTGGCGGCGGCGCTGATTTTGCAGTCGTTTCTGGAAGGCGGGGAGCCAGCTACCCCAGGAGGCGGCAAGGGAGCGAGGGAGCAAGCCTGAAGCCTGACGCCTGCCTTATAATGAAGGGTCAAGTACGGTTATCTTGCGCGGCAGGAGCAGCCTGCTTCCCGCTACCGGATCACGGATGCCCGAGCACATCAAGAAAAAGCTTCTGGACGAGATCAAGCAGCTCGAATATGAGCTTGCCCACGAGCTCCCTGCGGAGATCAAGAAGGCAAGGGCACTGGGAGATCTGTCAGAGAATGCCGAGTATCACATGGCCAAGCAGCGGCAGGAGTTTGTGAACGCACGGCTGGGCCAGCTGAAGAAGCGCATGGGCGAGCTTTCGCTTGTGAACCTGTCGAACATTCCCAAGGACAAGGCGGGGTTTGGCTCGACGGTTGTGGTTTACGACTCAACCAAGGACGAAGAGATCGAGTACCGGCTGGTGACGAGCGAGGAAGCGGATGTGGCCAAGGGGCTGATTTCGACAACTTCGCCGATTGGCCGTGGGATTGTAGGCAAGAAGGTGGGCGACACGGCGACGATTGTGACCCCCAACGGCAAACGCCAGTTGGAGATTCTGAAGCTGACGACGATTCACGAGGAGCCGGGTGAGGACCTGGACGAAGCCGCGGCCGGCGGAGCCAAGTAGGATGGCGAGGCAAGAATGACCTGGACAAGCGCATTTGGCCGTGCCTGCGGGTGGCTTCTAGACCGCATTGTGCATGGCCTGGCTCTGACGCGCATTTCACCGAATGTGTTGACGTTTCTGGGCCTGGTGATCAACATCGCCGCGGCGTTCTTGTTCGGCCACGCCAATGCCGAAAACGGCGACAAAATGTTCTTCTTCGCCGGCCTGGTCATTTTCGGCGCCGGCATTTTTGACATGGTGGACGGCCGCGTGGCCCGGCGCATTAACAAAGTGACGGTGTTTGGATCGTTCTTCGATTCGGTGATTGACCGCTACTCCGACGTGGTGCTGTTTTTCGGGCTGCTGGTCTACTACGGGCGAATCAACCGGTTCCGCTACGTGGTGCTGGTGGCTTTCGTCATGGTGACGTCGTTGATGGTGAGCTACACGCGGGCCCGCGCCGAAGCACTGATCGGACAGTGCAAGGTGGGCTTTATGGAGCGGCCGGAGCGGATCGTGCTGATTCTGCTGGGAGCGCTGTTCAATCACTGGGACGTGATGGCTCCCGTGCTATGGCTGCTGGCGGTGCTTTCGACCGTCACCGTGATTCATCGCATTGTGTATACCTACCAGAACACCAAGCAGCTGGCACCGCTGAGCTGAGAAAGACAGCTCTTAGCTGTCTGCTCTTGCACCAGAATTTGTATGAGCACAGAAAAAGCGACATTCGGAGCGGGATGCTTCTGGGGTGTGGAGGCTGCGTTTGCGGCCATCCCCGGCGTAACGGCGACAGCCGTGGGATATGAGGGCGGTTCGCTCGATAAACCTACCTACAAGGACGTCTGCGGCGACCAGACCGGCCACGCGGAGGCGGTGGAACTCGATTTCGATCCGGAAAAAGTGACCTACGAGCAATTGCTCAGCGCGTTTTTTTCGCTCCACGATCCGACCACGCTGAACCGCCAGGGACCGGATTGGGGCACGCAGTACCGCTCCGTGATCTTCTTTCACTCGCCGGAGCAGGAAGCGCAGGCCCGCGCCAAGATTGAGCAACTGACGGCCGAAGGCCGCTTCAAGCCGAAGCGAATTGTGACCAAGGTCGAGCCTGCGCAGACCTTCTGGCGCGCCGAAGAGTACCACCAGCGGTACCTGGAAAAACGAGGGTTGGCAAAATGCCATATTTAAATGCAGGGAGTAGCCGATAGGGAGCAGGGAATAGGGAGTAGGGGCGCCAGCAGCCAGGCTTCGCTGGAGGATTCCGGCTTTGCTTCAGCTCCGTTGGCCTCGACGTTGGTTTTGGCGGATTCGGGTTTGGCGGTTTCTTCGCCGCTGGTTACGCGTTGCTGATCACCCTTGGAGGCAGTCCCGGCGCCGGGCTCATCGATCCACAGGCAAACAATCCACCACACCAGCACGGCAAGAAAGATCACGCTATTGGCGTAGTTGAGGTTATTGAGCATGCCGGTCACGCGTACATACACGGCGTGACTGCGAATGGCGGTGTGCGTGGCGATCTCGCGGCTGGCAATCTGGACGGCAAGTTGCGCGAGGGATGCCGTGGAGAGGCCGATGACGATGCGTTGCGTGTGGCTGCGCCAGCCGGCATGGAAGCGGCGGCCAAAGAGCACGATGAGCACGCTGAGCTGAATGACCAACACGCCGGCCAGCAGTTCGGCCCTTTGCGCGACCATTTCCATGAGGCGCAGGACGGAAAGCTCGGAGAGAGCAAAGAGGGTTTTGAAAGAAGGCCAGGGTCCCCACTTGACGAGCACCACGGCGCCTACGGCCAGCAGAACCAGGGTCCAGATGATCCAGGCCAGGCGAGTGGCGCCTTTGAAGGCGCGCCGGGCCAATTCAATGGCCACAAGCAAGGCGAGGATGGCGGCCAGGTCAGCCAGCGCGAGGAAGATTTCGTTGGCCAGAACTCTTGGGATACGGCCGAAAAGCAGGCGGCTCGCGAGCAGGCGCAGCGCCATGACCACCATGGCGGTAGTAAACCAGGGGAAACGACGCACGCGCTCGCGTCCGAGCAAGACGACCAACAACACGAGGAGCGCCGCAAAGGTTAGAGTCCAAAGAACCTGAACGGTTGTGAAATGAAAGTCGAAGTGCATGTCACCCGAATCTGAGTGTGAATTTCCCGGGGCGTAAAAGCTCCTTTTCAGTCTAACTGGCCCGGCAGGCAGAAGGCAGCCTGCCATAATTCCTTCATGCTTGTTCTGGCCTCTGGCTCGCCGCGCCGCCGCGAACTGCTGACGCAGGCGGGCTACCGTTTCGAGGTGCATCCCGCGGATATCTCTGAGGACGCGCTGCCGGGCGAGGATCCGATTCTGTACGTTACGCGGCTGGCGCGCGAAAAGGCAGAGGCCGTGTTTCGCGAAATTGCGGGTGCGAGCAGCTTGGGGAATGTACGCCCGGACGGCGAGTCCTCGCTGGTGGTGCTGGGCGCCGATACCACCGTGACGCTCGACAACGCGATCCTGGGCAAGCCGGAGGATGCCGCTGACGCCGCGCGCATCTTGCGGCTGCTGTCGGGCCGCACTCACCGTGTGATTACCGGAGTGGCCGTGGTGAGTGCGGAGCGCACGGAAGTGGCCGCCGAAGTTACGGCAGTGCGCTTCCTGACGCTTTCAGAGGCCGAGATTGCCGCTTACGTGGCCACCGGTGAGCCGATGGACAAAGCCGGGGCCTATGCCATTCAGGGCCGCGCGGCGCGCTGGATCCCGCGCATTGAGGGCTGTTATTTCAATGTGATGGGACTGCCTTTGGCTCTGGTTGGGTCGATGCTGGAGCCGGCGAAGGCTTCTGGTTGAGCGGACCGGAAACCTGGAACGGCCAAATTGGGTGGATCTTCGGGAAGAGCAAGAAGGGAGCACCTTCGCGGCCGGCCGTTTCGCGTTAGAATGATCGCACTTTCAAGGCAGGGCCAATTTATGCGGAATTCTTTCTTCCTGGGCAGTGCAGCCGTCATGCTCGCCGTGGTATCGCCGCTGTTCGTCCGCGCGCAGTTTCAGGCGCCCAATCCCGATGAGCTGAAGATGACGTCGGACCCGAAGGCGCCGGGAGCGGACGCTGAGTACCTCTATTTTGAGGAAAGCGACAACGACGCAAGGGGTAGCGAGAACTACTATGCGCGCATCAAGGTATTCACCGAGAAGGGCAAAGAGGCGGCCACAGTCGAGGTCCCCTATTGGGGAGGCGTGACCTCGATTGGCAGCATCAGCGCGCGGACCATTCATTCGGATGGGACCATTGTTCCCCTGAATATCAAGCCTGAAGACCTCATCGTCGTGAAGCAGGGTGAGGCCCGCATCGAAAGAAAGGTCTTCACGCTACCCAGCGTCGAAGTTGGCTGCGTTCTCGAATTTGCCTATCAATTGAGGGTGAACGCGCAGTATTTCTGGCGCTTCAGCCGGGATTGGGTCGTTCAACAGAAATACTTCGTCCATAAGGCGCATTTCTTTTCCGAGCCATGGGGTTACAACATTATCTACCTGTCTCACCTCCCGGCTGGATCGAATGTGAAAGTCGACGCAGTGGGCCAATTTAGCCTCGACATCACAGACGTTCCACCCCTGCCAGATGAGGAATGGATGCCGCCCATCGAAAGCCTCCGCTATCGTGTGCAGTTTTACTCTGGGACCGTCGGGTCGACCGACGATTTCTGGTCAAAGGCGGCCACATTCTGGTTCAAGGAGGTTGACCAATTCGCGGAGCCCAGCAAAACCATTCGTGAAGCGGTGGGCGGCCTGGTTGCGCCTTCCGACAGCGATGTGGTGAAAGCGCAAAAGCTCTACGCGGCCGTGGAGGCTCTCGACAATACGGATTATTCGCGCCGGAAGACGGAATCGGAGCGGCAGGAGCTGAAGCTGAAAGCGGAGAAAAACGCCGAGGATACGTGGACGCAAAAGAGCGGCAACAGCAATGAAATCGCGCTGCTTTACCTGGCCATGCTGCGCGCCGCCGGCCTTACCGCCTATGCCATTAGCGTCGTCGACCGCGATCGCGGCGTCTTCGATCCCAGCTATATGAGCCTCGGCCAGCTCGACGATACGTTGGTGATCCTGAGTTCAGGCAGCAAGGAGATCCTCCTCGACCCAGGTGAAAGGATGTGCCCGTTCCAAACGGTGCACTGGAGGCATTCGGGCGCCGAAGGACTGCGGCAGAGCGCTGATGGGCCGAGCCGGAGCGAAACTCCTTTACAGGTTTTTGGCGCCAACACGGTGAAGCGCACCGGCGACATCGCCGTGGACCCGCAGGGAGGCATCAGCGGCACCGTCCAGATTGTGATGACGGGCCAGGATGCGCTTTTCTGGCGGCAAACGGCGCTCGAAGTGGACGCGTCGGAGCTAAAGAAGCAGTTTGACCGCGGCCTCAGCGATATGGTGCCCGAAGGTGTGGAGGCTCATGTGGATCACTTCCTAGGATTGGATGATCCTGACAAGATCCTCATGGCGGTGGTGCAGGTGAAGGGAACGTTGGGAGCGGCGACCGCCAAGCGCCTGATCCTGCCCGGCTTCTTTTTTGAAAGCCGTGGAGGCGAGCCGTTTGTGAGCCAGGAGAAGCGACTCGAAGAGGTGGACATGCATTATGCGCGGCAGGTGACTGACCAGCTGAGCTATGACCTGCCCGCCGGCATGAAAGTGGAAGGCGCACCACAGGATGCGAAGGTCTCGTGGGAGGGCCACGCGGTTTATATCGTAAAGACCAAATCGGACCCCGGGGAGATTACGGTGGCTCGCGTGCTGGCCGATGCGTTCACCGAGGCGAAGCCTGAGGAGTATCAGGAGCTGCGTGGGTTCTACCAGAAGGTAGCTGCGGCGGATCAGGGGCAAATTGTGCTGGC
>JASHQH010000328.1 GCA_030037635.1 Acidobacteriaceae bacterium | reverse complement strand
AAGCCGCCGCGCAGAACGGTTCTGCCGTTGCCAAACAGATCGTAGGCGAAGCCCAGACGAGGCTGCCACGTCCAGTAATCGTTCTTCACGATTCCGCGCGGGAAGCCGTTCACGCCGGCAATGGCAATGCCATTCACATAGAAAGTATTGCCGTTGACAGTTGAAAGTCCGGGACTGGCGGCAGTGCAACCGGCCGGAAGGGTCGAAGGTGAACCTGCCGGAATACAGAGGGCCCCACTGGTTGCGAACGTCGCCGTATTGCTCGCACTGTAATCCCCGGGCACAAAATTCGACGTCATGTTTTCTTTGTTGTAGACGTGCGGGAGAGCGTCATAGCGGATCCCCAGATTCAGGGTCAGCCGGTGGGTAATGCGCCAGTTATCCATTCCGTAGAAGGAATAGGTGTTGTTGATCCAGTGGAACATCGACAGGGACTCTAACTGCGTGAAGCTGTCAGAGTCGCCCAGCAGGAAGTTCACATAGGAGTCGCCGGAAAAATCGGTGCCGAAGTCATAATCACCCTCGGTATCCGCCTGCTGCTGCTGGTTCTTGTCGTCGCGCATGTACGCAAAGCCGAACTTGAAAGCATGCCGGCCCTTGGTCCACGAAACATCGTCGCGCGGCTGGTAGTTCAGGAAAGCGTTTGCCCACGGCCAGTATCCGATCGACCAGGTGGTGCTGAAGGGCGCCCCCATATGGACCCCGGGCATGCGGTTGTCGATGTTGTTGGCAGCCGGGAAATACCCTGTCTGCGTCCAGCCCGCCGGCTGTGCATAAATGCCCGCCGCCGAGATCTTAATGTAGTTGCCGTTGACGTTGAGCGAAGTTTCGTTCAGCAGGGACGGGGAGATGGTCTGCGTCAGCTTGATCACCGAACCCCAACTGGGATTGCCGAACACATCGCCCGCGGTCGTATAACTGTCGCCATCGCCCCAATTCTGGTTGGGGAAGAAGGTCTGCGACATCCGGTCGTGGATCCAGTGCCCCATCAGGTGCAGCTTCGGGCTGATGTCATGATCGATGCGCACCACGTCTTCGCGCACGTACGTGGGCTGCTTCGGCGACGCAATCACCTGCGGCTGACCGTTAGGCCCGGTCACATTGGACGGCGGAATGGCTCCCGTCCCCATGAAGAGAATGGCGTTGGGGTCGAGGAGGTTGCCAGGAATCTTACCCCCCGGCGCGTTGGAAAAAGACTCGCCGATGGTCAGACTATCTGCCGTATACAGCGCTAACTTCGCCGGATCGGTCGTGGCCGGCACGCACGGTGCCGACTGGCCGGAAGCGCAGACGCCCGCGGCCGGTGTTTCCGGTAAGCCCACCGGCGGCACGTATGCGAAGCCGCTGGTCTCATCGGCGGTGGTCGGAATCTCCGAGGCCAGCGGAGCATTCGTGAAACTGGCAGGAGATCCCTCAATGAATCTGCGCCATTCCTCGGTCACGAAGAAGTAGGTATGGCTCTTTTCCTTGGGATAAATCCCGGGGATAAAGGCCTTGCCGCCGAAATCGCCGCCGTAAATATTGAGGCGCAACTCCGGTATGGCGGGCGGGGTGCCCGACTGCGCGGCCGCTTCTTTGGTGAACCAATTGACAGCATCGAAGTCGTCGTTCCGATCGAACTCCCAGAGGCCGCCGTGGTAGGAATTGGTGCCGGATCTCAGCACGACGAGCGTCGTGCCTCCCGAAGCGATTCCATAGTCCGGCGAGTAATTGCTGGCCAGCGTCTGGAATTCTGCCACCGCATCCACCGAGGGCATGACTCCCAATTTGCCGCCGCTCCCGCGGTCATATATTTCGCCGCCGTCCACCAGAAAGTCGTTGTGGCCGGTACGCATTCCGTTGAAGCTAATGGTGGAGCTGCTCCCCTGTGCCGTGATGCCATTGAATTCGGGCAGAGTCCCCGAGGTGCCGGTATCCATCGTGATGAGCGAAGTGATGCTGCGGCCGTTGGTGGCGAGCTCAGTGATCTGCTGGCCCGTAATCAGGTTGCTGACTTCGTTGGTCTCCGTCTGCAGGCTCAGCGCATCCGCCTGCACGTTAACGGTGGTGGTCGCTTGACCGACAGCGAGTGTTACATCCTCGCGTACCGTCGCCGCCGCGTTCATGACGATGCCGCTCTTGACGTAGACCTGGAACCCGCGGCCGGCGACTTTGAGAGTATAGTTACCGATCTTGAGATCGGGAAAAACGTACAAGCCGGCGCCGTTGGTGTTGGCCTGACGCACTTCTCCGGTGCCGTTGTTGGTGGCAGTTACCGCCGCATTGGCCACGACCGCGCCACTTGGGTCCGTTACAGTTCCTGTTAATTCTGCGTTTTCCTGGCCCCACCCTGTTGTGCAAAACAGGGCCGCCAAAGCCAATCCGAGAAACAGCGAATGGCCGACTCGGTTGAGCCACTTTCTCATGATTGCCTCCATATCCTTTCCAAGGTGAAACTGTTTATGTCTCCTAGGTTGTCGTCCGGTGAAGCCAGCAGGACGGGCAACATGGACTGATCTTCCCTTTCAACGTGAAACTGTTTATGTTTGCCACGTAGCAGCCCAATGAAGCCAGCAGGACCAGCAACATGGAGTGGTCCGGCGCATGAAGGTTTGGAGTCGCAACGGTATCCAAAAACGCTATGAGGGAATCTCGGAAACCTTGACGAGAAGCCCAAAACAAACGATTTTGAAACCGTGGAAACTCACCCTCTTCCTTCTTGCGGAGGAGGCAGCCCTCGAACTTTAGAACGGGATCTGCATCCGCCTTTTTGGATCGCGAGACATTAAACACACATTAATGCGAGGATGTCAAGGGGATTTGGCTCCACTTAAACGCTTAAGTAAAATGGGCTGCCCTGTATACGGTTCCAGTGGGCAAATCACGCGGCTACGCCGATTCCCAAAATGGGAATGCTCGTTATTTTTCAGGTAACGGGGCATGGAATTTGGGCCAGCTTGGATTAGACAATCGATTGATTTCAATCGAATGTCCAACATGGACCTGGGCTGCGGTGCGAGATCACGGTCGCGGCGCGAGCACGCCCTGTCGATCATGGTTCCAACTGGCTGGGGAACTGGCTCTGCAATGCTTTCTTCCTGGCATTGTGCTGAGTAGTGGCCGGCACTGGGCCGCACAAGCGGCGCTGGCCGCGGACGCGCGCACCGATTTGCTGGCTTGGGGGATTCAAATCGCCGCACTGGCCTTTCTGCCCACAGGGGAAGCGCGCAGGCGGTGAGCAGCTGTCTTCCCGCTAAATCTGCACCGCATACAATGAACTTAAGAGAATCTCGTGAATGGAGGATCGATTTTGTTACGCGTTCGCGGTCTGCTTATCGGCGCTCTAGGCTTGGCTATCATTCTTCCCGGTACATGCCGGGCGCAGCAGGAGCCGCAAAAACCGCAGCCAGACGCTCCGCCGGCGCCGGGCAGTGAGCACCAAGCGGCCGAAATGAGGCAATCCCAGGGTGGGATGGCCAATTCCGGCCCACAGGCAGCTCAGTTCGACAGCCAGCACCGTCCCATCACTGCCGGCGGATTCGTCAAAACGGGTCCCGTTATCTTCCAGGATGTGGCAGCGGCGGCTGGACTCACGACCTGGCATCACAAGGCGGGCACTCCGGAAAAGCGCCTGATTCTGGAGGCCAAGGGGCCCGGGGTGTGCCTGCTCGATTACGACAACGACGGCTGGCTCGACATCTACCTGGTGAACGGATCGACGTACGACGCGCTGAGTGGAAAAACCACCCCGCCGCACGCAGCGCTCTTCCACAACAATCACGACGGAACCTTCACCGATGTAAGCGCACAGGCTGGCGTGACCAACGACCGGTGGGGATACGGCTGCGCAGTCGGAGATTACGACAACGACGGCTGGCCGGATCTCTATGTGACCAACTTCGGCAAGAACCGCCTCTACCACAACAACCATGATGGGACCTTCACAGATGTTGCAGAGAAAGCGGGCGTTACCGTTGGCACCTGGTCCACGGGCGCAACCTTTGGCGACTACGACGGCGACGGGCGTCTGGATCTATTTGTCGGCGGCTACGCCCAGATCGATCTGAACAACCCGCCCCTCTCCGGTACGCAAGGGGTGAACTATGCTTTTTGTCAATATCGGGGCGTACAGGTGATGTGCGGGCCACGGGGGCTGAAAGGGGAGCACGACCATCTGTTTCACAACAATGGAGACGGAACTTTCAGCGACGTGAGCAAGAAGCTGGGGGTCGACGATCCGAATGGCTATTACGCGCTGGGCGCCGTGTTTGCTGACGTCAACAACGATGGCAAGCCGGACCTGTTGGTTGCCAACGACTCCACGCCGAACTACCTGTACATCAACAAGGGAAACGGCACTTTCGAGGACGAAAGTTACGAGAGCGGCTTTGCCCTCAATAATGATGGCCGCGAGGCGGCCAATATGGGACTGGCTGTCGGCGACTATCAGAACGATGGACATCTCTCGGTGGTGAGCACAACCTTCTCCGATGACTACCTCCTGTTTTTCCAGAACGATGGCACAGGGTTCTTCACCGATGTCAGTTACCAGGCCGGGATTGCACAGCCTTCAATCCCTTTCGTGAAATTTGGGGATGGATTCCTCGACTACGACAATGACGGCTGGAAGGACCTGTTCGTTATAAACGGCCACGTCTATCCGCAGGTGGACCAGCATCCGGAGTGGGGGCAAAGCTATGCCCAGCGCCCGTTGCTTTATCACAACCTGGGCAACGGCAAATTTGAGCTGGTGCCTGCGGTGGAGGGCACGGGTCTGGCTGTAGTGACGGTGGGCCGGGGCGCCGCCTTTGGCGACATCTTCAACGATGGCAAGATCGACGTCGTGATCAACAGTATGGACGGCGTGCCCATCTTGCTGCGTAACGTGAATCCCGATCACCATCACTGGGTCGAGGTCAAGCTGGTGGGCGGCCCCAAGAGTCCGCGTGATGCGGTAGGCGCCACAGCCTACCTTACGGCCAACGGAATGCGCCAGCGACAGGATGTTCTCAGCGGCGGAAGCTATCTGTCGTCAAACGATTTTCGTCTTCACTTTGGCCTGGGCGACGCCAACGATGCAGGCTCGCTTGAAATTCACTGGCCGTCCGGCGCCAAGGAGACCGTCAAACTGCCTGCGGTCGATCGCATCTTCACCATTACCGAAGGGAAGGGCATCACCGGCGCGCTGTGCAACGGCAAGCCGTGCGACGCCGTTACGACAGCCGGGAAGCCCGAAGCCGGATCGCACTAACAATGTCCAATGTCGTTGCATATCGGCCAGGAACGGCGCGCGGACTGAGTCTCCCGTTTACGCGCTCAACTTGCGCATATACTCGGCGTCCTGCTTGAGCTCCTGGATGGGATCGATGTCGTAATGCTCCTGTTCGACAAAGTAGTATTTGAGGCCGGTAGCGGCGCGCAAAATCGGCTTGTAATCGATATCGCCTTTGCCCATTGCGGGGGATTCCACCTTTCCACCCGCTTCGCGCACCATATCCTTCACGTGCAGCAGCGGGAACCGCGCCGGCGCTTTGCTCAAATAGTCCACAGGATTGCGTCCTGTGGCGTACACCCATCCGCAATCCATTTCAAAGACCACAAGGTCAGGCTCAGTGAGCCGGAGCAGCTCGTCGTAAACCAGCACTCCATCAATGACGGCGAACTCCGCCGTGTGATTGTGCACGCCGAAGATCAGCCCATCCGCTTTCATCCTGCTCCCGATGCGGTTGAATTCGTCGCCAATCCAGCGCCAGTCGTCCAGCGTCTGCGCTCCTTTTGCCGCGGGATCACGGTGCATACCGTCTGACGACGAGCAGACGATATACTCAAGGCCCAGCGTATGGCCGTAGTCGATCCACTTGTCGGATTGCGTCTTGAGCAAGCTCAGAGGATGATGCGTGCTCACGCAGCGAAGGCCTGATGCTTCCATCGCGTGGCGAAAATCGGCGGCTGTGTGATCGAAGTAACCAGCCGCTTCGACGACGCTGTACCCGGCGCCGTGAACCTGTGCCAGCGTACCTTGAAAATCTTGGGCAAGCTGCTCGCGTACGCTATAGAGCTGCAGGCCGATGGGCGCGCGCAGCCGCCTGGCCCTGACTTGTGGCGCCGCCGCGCATGCCGCAACGGCTCCCGCTGCTTTCAGAAAACTCCGGCGTGACGTGCTGTTCATCCGTCTCTCCCCTTTTTCACTGCCTCGTGCTCATCCCGCAATCTTTTTCGCCGCTGCATCCCAGACAGCGGCGCTGCGATGGAAGTAGGAGTAGTTCGCCATGTGGCAGGCGATTGCGGCGTGGTTGCCGAAGACCTCGTCCTCCAATACCGGTTCTCGGGTTGCGACCGAACGGAAGAAGTTCGCAAGGTGATCGGCAGTGTCGTCGTACCCCGGTGTTGCCGAGTAGGTTTCCAAATCCGCGAGGGCGGCCGGAGCGGCAGGATGCGCAGCGTGCCATTCGTCGAGATACTGCTTCCTGGCCGCTGCTGTCCAGCCATTCAGCGAATAGCCTTCCGGCTGAGGCCGCGTGTCTTGCGGAGCCACGGTTAAGGTGTTGCCGCTTATGGTCATCGTGGCTTCCTTGCCGTAGAAAATGATCGGTTCGCCCTGCGCATTGTTCTGGTTGCAGTGCAGATTCACAGCGACGCCATCGTACTCGTAGAGTGTGGCGAGCAGATCAGGAAAGTCGCGGCCATCCTTGAAGAACGTGAGGCTGCCGCTCGACTGCGCCCGCTTTGGCGCCAAGTTGATCCCGCTGACGCACTGGATTCCTGAGAGGAGATGCACAAACAAGTCGCCCGCCACGCCTTCGCCGTAGTCGGCAAAGCAACGCCAGCGGAAAAATCGCACCGCGTCGAATGGACGCTGGGGGGCGTCACGCAAAAACGCCTTCCAATCGATGGTCTGCTCACTCGCATCCGGGGGAATTGGATACACCCAGGCGCCGGACGGCGAGTTGCGGTCGGAATGGCCTTCGATATAAGTCACGTCGCCCAATCGCCCCGACGTGTAGATTTCACGTGCCTTTTGGTAGACGATGTTGCTTACGCGCTGGCTGCCGACCTGAAAGATGCGCCGGTTGGCTTTTACCGCTTCCGCCATTGCGAAACCGTCTGCCACGTTGTGTGACATGGGTTTTTCGCAATACACGTCCTTTCCCGCGGCGAGGCAGTCCAGCACGATGGCGCGATGCAAATGGTCGCTGACAGCCACGATCACTGCCTCGACGTCCTTGCTGTCGAGCAAGGCGCGATAGTCACCGGTTGCCGGCACATCGGCGCCGTAGGCTTCCAGTCCGGCCTTGCGATGCATCTCGTAAAGATCCGCAAGTCCAACCAGCTCGCACGAAGGCACATTGCGCGCCGATCGCAGCAGATCGCAGCCGCGAATCCCTGTTCCAATCGAAGCAAAGCGTATCCTTCGGTCGGTGGGTGCAGCCTGAGCGGCCAGCAACGGCGGTTCCAACAGCACTGCTCTCGCCGCCGCACCCGCTACGGTGGCGCCGGCGCCCAAGCGCACAAAATCCCGCCGCGACAACAACGGTTTCTTCATCATGTTCTCCCGAGGTCTGCACAATTCTCTCGCCGTGCCCCGCTTCTGTCCACTGCCGGAAATTGTATCGACTCTATCGGACAGCAGTTCGCGAGAAACTTCTCGAAGAACCATGAGCTCATATCGAAGCAGAGAAGTATGCATCTGCGATGCTCTCGTCGATACGTCAGTGTCGGATGGTCGGCAAACCAGCTCGGCGATGCTCGCCCAAGGGTGGGCGCTTTTTGACGCACCCGTCGCGCTCTGCTAACTTGGATAGGGTAGATTCAACTGCCACGCACTCCTCAGTAGCTCAATGGCAGAGCATTCGGCTGTTAACCGAAGGGTTGTAGGTTCGAGTCCTACCTGAGGAGCCAACCTC
>JASHQH010000047.1 GCA_030037635.1 Acidobacteriaceae bacterium | reverse complement strand
GTGCTGGCCGGCGACCACATCAAGAGCGCATCGGATCTGGATATACCGCTGATCGGCGTCGGGCTCTTCTACGGTCAGGGCTATTTCCTGCAGCGGCTCGACAAGGAAGGATGGCAGCGCGAGGAGTATCTGGAGACCGACATCAGTCAACTGCCCATGCAGCCGGCCATTGGCGTCAACGGCGAGCCGGTGGTGGTGGAGATGGCCACGCGCGGCGGTTCGATTCGCGCCAAGGTGTGGAGGGTGAAGGTGGGCCGATGCGATCTTCTGCTGCTGGACTCGAACGTGGCCGGCAACGCCCCTGAGGATCTGGATACCACTTCGCGCCTTTACGGCGGCGATGCACGCACCCGCATACGGCAGGAGATGCTGCTGGGCGTGGGAGGGTTTCGCGCGCTGAAGGCCATGGGCATTACGCCGGGGGTTCTCCACTTGAATGAAGGGCACAGCGGATTCGCGGTTTTCGAGGCCATTCGCAGCCGCATGGCGGAGGAGGGCCTAGATTTCTACTCCGCCGCGCGCCAGATTCCGCGCGAAGTGATTTTCACCACCCACACTCCGGTTCCCGCGGGGCACGACCGTTTCAGCCCCGATTTGATTGAGGAGCACCTGGGGCCCCTGCGCGATCAACTGGGCATCTCGCACGAGAATCTGATGGGTTTTGGCCGCGAGCGTCCTACCGACCCTGGGGAGCCGTTCTGCATGACGGTGCTGGGATTGAAGCTGGCGCGGCGCGTGAATGCGGTCAGCTCGCTGCACGGCGAAGTTTCGCGGGCCATGTGGAGAGGGCTGTATCCCGATGGGCCGGAGGATGCGGTGCCGATCGGCCATGTAACCAATGGGGTGCACGTGCCGTCGTGGCTGGCTCCGCAGATGCGCCGCCTCTACGACCGGCATCTGGGCGTGGGATGGCAGCGGCAGAGCGGTGCATCGCACACGTGGGCCGCGATTGAGACGGTGGACGATGGCGAGCTGTGGGAGACACACCTGAGCCTGAAGGCGCAGCTGCTGGACTTTGTGCGCCGCCGCGCCCGCGAGCAGGCCGAGCGCCGCGCCGAGCCTGCGGAGACGCTCAAGCAGCTCGACAAGGTGCTTTCGCCCGACGCCTTGACCATCGGCTTTGCGCGGCGCTTTGCCACCTACAAGCGGGCTAACCTGCTGCTGGCCGATCTGGAGAGACTGGCCGCGATGGTGAACGACGCCAAGCATCCCGTCCAGTTTGTCTTTGCCGGCAAGGCACATCCGCACGACGAGCCGGGCAAGCGCGTGCTGCAGCAGATTGCGCGCATGATGCGCAACCCCGACTTCGGCGACAGGTTTGTTTTCATTGAGGACTACGACATCAACGTAGGCCGGTACCTGGTGCAGGGCGTGGATGTGTGGTTGAACAATCCGCGGCGGCCATTGGAGGCCTCGGGCACGAGCGGCATGAAAGTGGTGCTGAACGGAGGACTCAACCTGTCGATTCTGGATGGATGGTGGGCCGAAGCCTACGACGGGTTGAACGGCTTTGCCATCGGAACCGGCAGGACCCACTCCAATATGGATGTGCACGACCAGCGCGATGGCGAGGCGCTGTATCACGTGCTGCTCGACGAAGTGATTCCGCTCTACTACAGCCGCGACCGCGACGGCTTGCCCCGGGGATGGATCAAGCGCATGAAGCGCACCATCCGCACGCTGGGATGGCGCTTCAATGCCGACCGCATGGTGATGGATTACACGTTGAAGTGCTACGTTCCGGCGGCCGGAGGCACATCGAGCGAAGTGCGCACGCCGGTGTGAGGCAAGCGGCTGCGATCGAGCCCTGAACGGAGGTCGAACGATTGGCAGAGTTTGCCAATTGGGATATGATTGGTTCTTGACGCATGCCCACCACGAAGGGACGAGCCCAACATGCCCACGCGAAACGTAAATTTAACTCCCGAGCTCGAACGGTTTGTTCTGGCACGAGTGAAGAGCGGCCGCTTTGAGAATGCCAGTGAAGTGGTGCGCTCCGCCTTGCGCACGCTCGAGCGTGAGGAGAAGCTTTACGAGGCGAAGCTGGATGCCCTGCGCGTGGCCATTGACGAAGGCGATGCCAGTGGCGTAGTCAAGGGCGACGTTTTCGGTCAGGTTCGGTCCGCTCTGAAGCTTGGAAAAAGCTCGCAGCGGTAATGGCTACTCTGAGATTCTCAGGCAGAGCAAAGGCTGACTTGATCGAAATCGGAGCTTACACCCTGCGGAGCTGGGGCGAGGGTCAGACCGTACGTTACCTGCAGGCTCTCAATGATTGCGCGAAAATGCTCGCGCGACGTCCGGGAATTGGCCGGCCTTGCGATTGGATCCGGCCCGGTCTTTATCGCTTCGAGCAGGGGCGGCACGTCGTGTTTTACAGACGTGAGAGGCGCGGCATTTTGGTCGTCCGCATCTTACACCAGAGCATGCTTCCGGACTGGCAATCCTTTGAGGATGCCAATTCGAAAGAGTGAGAAGCGCTTCCCGCCGTAATTGTTCCCTTCAGCTCACCAGCTCCATCTCTTTGAGCGACTCTGTGTACGGCGCGCGCATGACACCGCGTTCGGTGATGATGGCCGTGATGTACCTGGCTGGAGTGACGTCGAAGGCTGGATTCGAGATGCCTACGCCATCCGGCGTCACCTGCTTGCCGGCGTAGTGTGTGACCTCGCGCGCCGGGCGCTCCTCGATGGGAATGGCGTCGCCGGTGGCGGTGGCAAGATCGATGGTGGACCAGGGCGCGGCCACGTAGAACGGGATGCCATGCTCGCGCGCCAGGATTGCCACGTTGTAGGTGCCGATCTTGTTGGCGGTGTCGCCGTTGGCGGCAATGCGGTCGGCCCCGACCACCACGCCCTGGATGCGACCCTTGCGCATCAGGCTGGCGGCCATGTTGTCGCAGATGACGGTGGTGGGAATGCTGTCGGCCATCAGCTCCCAGGCGGTGAGCCGGGAACCCTGTAAAAAGGGGCGCGTCTCGTCGACAAACACGTGAAGGTGCTTGCCGCGCTCCACCGCGGAGCGAATCACACCCAGCGCCATCCCATAGCCACAGGAAGCCAGTGCGCCGGCATTGCAGTGCGTTAAAACGCCGCCTTCGTCGGGCATCAAATCGGCGCCAAATGCGCCCATCGCTCTGCAGGAAGCGATGTCTTGGTCGTATATGGTGTTGGCCTCAGCCAGGAGTTTTTGCTGGATTTCGACCAACGGTACGCCGGACCCGGCCAGCTTGGCGAAAAGCCTCTTCATGCGATCGATGGCCCAGAAAAGGTTCACGGCCGTGGGGCGGGTTGCGGCCAGGCGGGCGCAGATCCGCTCGAACTCCGGCGCGAATTCCTGCGCCGTGGCGGCTTTTGTCTTCAGGGCGCCGAGGACGACGCCGTAAGCCGCCGATACGCCAATGGCCGGCGCGCCGCGCACCACCATGGTGGTGATGGCGTCGGCGACCTGGTCGTAGGTGGTCGCCAGAACGTAGCTCTCTTCGAGCGGGAGCTTGGTCTGGTCGATGAAGCGGACGCCCTCCGGGGTCCAGGTCAGGGTGGGGACCATGCACTTTCAGTGTAAATGGGGCGGTGATCCAGGGGATGAGTTTCAGGGCTCGCGCTCTGCGTCGAAACGTGCTCCGTCCAAAAGTCCGCTCCATGCGATGGCCTCTCGCTGGACTTGGAGCCGCAGGGATGCGTAGAGTGGTTGGGAACCATTTCAAGCTCGATTGCTTGAATCCAGCGGAGGAAAGGCCATCCATGGCATCGCCATCTAAAACTGCGCCCAGCGCGCCCAATTACACAGTTCCATTCATCATCGTCACCGGGCTGTTTTGCATCTTTGGTTTCCTGACCAATCTGAACAGCAACCTGTCGCCGAAGCTCGAGGACATCTTTAACCTGGATCACTTCTGGTCAAACCTCGTCACTTCCTCGTGGTTTTTTGCCTATCTGTTCTTCTCGGTCCCTTCTGCCAAGGTGATAGAGGCCGTCGGCTATAAGCGCACCATGGTGATTTCGCTGTTCGTGATGGTCGTAGGCGCCCTGCTCTTTGTGCCCGCAGCAAACATGGTCAGCTTTCCGTTCTTCCTCGCCGCCAGTTTCGTTCTGGCTACGGGCGTTTGCGGATTGCAGACTTCGGCGAATCCCTACGTGTCGATACTGGGGCCGGAGCACAGCGCGCCCGCGCGGCTCACGCTGGCGCAGGCATTCAATTCGCTGGGCACCGCAGTGGCACCGCTGGTGGTTGGCGCGTTCATCCTCACCAGTTCCACAAAAACACTGGGCCAGGCAGCCGTGGCCCACACCGTCGTGGGACCTTATATCGCCATCGCCATCGCATTGCTGCTGTTGGGTTTCGCGATCATGTTGATTCACCTGCCCACGGTGACTCTGACGCGCGAGTTCCGGCCCGCCGCCGATCCCGGCAGCGTGGGCGGCGCCGCTTCGCTTGCCACGCCAAGCATTTGGAGCCACCGGCACACGGTGCTGGCGATGGTCGGCATCTTCTTATACGTGGGGTTGGAAGTTTCGTTGTTTGCCAACGCCATCCGGTTCTTCGAATCGCAAGGGGTTTCAGACAAAGACCGTGCTGCCGTGCTGGCAACCTTCTATCCCCTCGCCATGATGATCGGGCGTTTCGCCGGAACCCTCATCATGAAGAAAATCAAGGCCCAGAACCTGCTGGCGTTTCTCGGCGTGTTGGGCGTCATCCTGCTCGTGGTTGGGATGTTTGTCACCGGCCAGCCAGCCGTGTGGTGCCTCATTCTGTGCGGGTTCGCCAACTCCATCATGTATCCCACCATCTTTGCTCTGGGCATCGCGGAGTTGGGACCGCTGACCAGCAAGGGGTCGGGCGTGATTACCATCGGCAACGTGGGCGGAGGCGTCCTTCCCCCGCTCTTCGGACTGATCGCCGACAAAGCAGGCTATCAGCACGCATTTCTGCTGCCAATCGTGGGATACATATTTATCGTGTTCTACGGGTTGTCGGGATACAAACCCAGGCGGATGGCGTAAAAGGCTTAGCAGATTCAAATGAGCCCTCGGCCCTGGCCGGGGGCTTGTTTGTTGCGCCTCCAAGGCCCGCTGCAAGCACCAGGCCCCTCGTTCCCTGCTTCAAATCGAGGCAAAGCGCTGCATCGCAGTGAGACAGCGATTGCCGCGCTACGCGACAGGGTTTGCACTGGAGCGCGACAGTTTGAATCGGTGCGCAACAAATGAACCTCGAAAAGACCTTAGAAAAATGACTAAAGTTATTTCCACCGGCACCGATGAAGGGGGTGGATGCGAACAGGTTCATCCGGATCAGGAATTGGCGGCCCTCATGGAAGCAGTGAAAGGCCGCCGGGTGAACGGAAGGCTAAGCGTCCGAGAAGGAGTTGATTCCCATGGCTCTCGGTGTTTTGAACAATCTGTCAGCTATCTACGCTGAGAATAATCTGAACAACACGAACGCCAGCCTGCAGACGGTGTTGCAGCAGTTGTCATCGGGATCGCGGATCAACTCCGGTGCAGACGATGCAGCCGGCCTGTCGCTGGTGAATGGACTGGGGGCCAACTCTGTCGCCCTTACGCAGTCCGAGACCAACTCCACCGAGGGTGTCGGGCTGCTGCAGGTGGCCGATGGCGCGCTTTCGCAGGTGACGAGCCTGCTGGATCGCGCGGTCACGCTGGCCACCGAAGCCTCCAACGGCACGCTCAATACTTCGCAGGAGGCGGCGGCTAATCAGGAATACCAATCGATCCTGTCGGAGATCAACAATATTGGATCGACAACCACCTACAACCAGGTTCAAGTCTTCACCGGCTCAGTCAACGGAGTCGATATCTACACCGGAGACTCGTCTGCCACCGGCTCGTCCATCGATAA
>JASHQH010000327.1 GCA_030037635.1 Acidobacteriaceae bacterium | reverse complement strand
CGGGTGAAGGTTGTTTAATAGTCAGCAGGAAGGAATGCGGTGAGGCACCCGTCTCAGACAATGTCGGGCTCAAGCGCCGCCTGGGCGTCGCGAAACTCCAGCTCCGATACCTCAGCGATGTTGCATTCCACCTGCAGCGCACCCTCAGAGATGGTTCCAGGGGCGCAAAACGCGCAGGGCAGCATGGCAGGAAGCCGTGTTACCGCGTCATTTGGATTTTGGGCGCGGTAGTACCTGGTGATGTAGTTTTCGTGATGGTCGCCTGCGCAAAAGTAGTGAAATTGAACCCTATAAATATGCATAGTGCCGGGTCGGACACAGTTTCGGTCCGTTTCTTTAATCACCTCCAGAATGCCGGCGGCTATTGTGCGGAGGCCGGCATCTTTACCCACTCTGTTTGATGCGCTGCGCCCGCATTTGGGGTGCAAGGGGCGGCGTTTTGTGGCTTGATATGGCGGCATCAAGGCTCGGGTTCGAGACGATCGTGCCGTTGCGCGTGAAGGCGAAAATGCACTCACTGAATGGTTCGGCCGAGCCACTGGAGCACTGCAGTCTCCAGAGCGATGCGGTGCTGTATTCACACGCGCCAGGTGTCGGGGCGCCAGTTGTTGATGCGTTCCTTGATTTGCTTGCGGTTCCAGTTGTGCTCGAGGGCCTGCTTGGCCAACTCCACAACCTCGTCGTCGGAGGCAAAGCGGAGCCCGATCAACTGGTCCTCAGTGAGGCGGTAGATCTGCGTGTGCCACTCCCGCGGCGCCAGAGCCTGGAGGCGCAACCTCTCTTCCAGCCGGATCAATCGATCCTGGACCTTGAGGGGATAGATGCGCACCTTGAACAGCACCAGGAACGCCGCTATCGATAGCGCTACCAGCCACGCCGAGTAGAAACAGAAATGGTGCACGGCGTAGACGATGGATACAACGAGGTTGACGAGGAAGACAAACGTTAGAAGGAAATGAAAGATGGGATCGAATCGCGCGTGATTTTTGAGATTTTGCGGTTCTGACTTACTCATTCGCAGTTCCGGTTTCCTTCATGCCGGAACCGGTTTCCGTGGCCGGCCGTGTTACAGCGGAAGCCAAGGGAACGGCGCCGGAGACATTCGCGCCTAAGCTCGATGCCACGGACGCAGGTCCGCTGGCAGGAGACACGGCGCTGGCGGAATTCTCGAGGTTCGCGGCCGGCCCTGTCAACGCCGATAGATTCTCCGGTCCCAGAACCTCAGGATGCTTGGGGACCAGATGGTAGCGGCCGCGCACCAGGTAGTCAACGAACATTCCGCCTGCCAGATAAGGATTGACTATGGCGATAGGGATGGCGTAGACCGTGGTCACAATGGACTCGTCAATGCCCTTGTTGGAGTGGCTTCCGTGCCGGTAACCCGGAATCTGTGGAATCTCGTAGACGGTCAGATCCTCAGCGGGATGCTTGCGCGCGTAGTGCACCAACTTGTACGTGATCTGCTTGGGGGTCGTCATCCCCGCATCGGGAAAGATATTGCGCCTAAAGCTATGCGGGAAGTAACCATTGAGGATGACGCGCGCAAAATCGGCGCAGTTATTGAAAAGGAGGTCGAATCTGGTGCGGTTCGGCCCTGCATTCATGCGCGCAATCAGGGCGTCGTCCTGCTCAGCAGTGGTTTCAAAGCGGAAGGCGTAGATGCGGCGCTCATAAGCCGAACCTACCAGCTGCGTCCAGCCGCCATGCACGAAGTTGCCCGGCGATAACCTGGCACCGAGGCTCGCCAGATGGGCTTCGCGATAGCGATTGCGCAACTGCACCACGACATCGTGATCGACGAGCTGGGGAACGTCGGAGGGGTTGTCAACCGCGTAGAGGTAGGGAACGAGCGGAATCGCCACCCAATCATACCCATCGATTCCCTGGTAGCGGGCGATCACGACGCCCATCTCGCCGGGCCGGCAGCGCCGCAGTTGCACGGGATTTTCAGCGCAAATGCGCTGGAAATAGATAGCGTTGTGTCCAGTGGGATTCAGAGCGCCAAAAAATCCATACGGCTGCTCCATGAGCAGAGCTGCCTGGGCGTAGCCGTGCGCACAACCAAGAACTGATAAAAGAATGAAAACAAATAATATGTTTCTTACTTGGTGACTCGAAAGCATCGGTTCCCCTTGGATAGGATTGCCGGAATCTTTGCCACTCTCAGTATGCACCGGTTCCTTTAAAGAATCGGTAAAAGGCAAGCCTTCTACCCTTGATTTCCTTGATGCACGGGAGATCCAGAAGGGATGGAATCGCGAACCGGGAAAAATAACCCCTCCGCCCCGCAGATATAAGTTCAGACGTGATTTGCGACAGAATGTTGCGGAATACGACGGGCGCAGGCGCGGCGAACAGGTGGCGTAGATTCCAGAAAAGACCGCCCTATTGCCTGGGGGGAACGATGATCGAAATCTCCTGCACTTCAATGAGGCCGGAGCCGGCGCGCCTTTCGAGCTCGGGAAGAATCGCATCCACTTTTTCGCGCGTCTCGATGAACTCGACTTTGATGGGCAGGCGGTCGGATATCTCGAGGATGTGAGCAGAGTGCAGGCGGTGCCGCACGCCAAAGCCGGCGACGCCCTTGACCACGGTGGCGCCCGCGATGCCGCTGTGAAAGAGAAAGTCGAGAATGCTGGTATAGACCGGAACACCATGATGCTTGGCTCCGTCGCTCAGATAGAGCGTAACTTTGACGGCCTTACCGGTGGTCAACATGGCTTTCCTTTCTTCCAGTTCACCTGCGCATTCTCAGGCACACAGCGGGCAGCGAAGCGGACAACGAAGGATTGAAGCACTTCTAAGCAAAAGTTTCAACCTGGAACTGCCCGTCGCAAAGTTGGCATCGGGATGGCCTCGCATGAAGCGCCAGTTCGCAGCCGCTAAAGCAGATCGGCGAGGGCGGTGCCGCACCAGGTGGCAGCGAGGCCCAGAATGAGGCTGCCTGCGGCATAGAGCGAGCCCAGGAAAAACGCACCCGAGCGCAGGGTGGAGAGCGTCTCCCACTCATAGGTGGAAAATGTGCTGTAGGCGCCGATGAAGCCGATGGGTACCAGAAAGCGCCATGCCGGGCTCAGATCGGCTCGCTTGCCGAAATAGGTCAGCGTGAAGCCGATGATGACGCAGGCCGTCATGTTAATCACGATTGTTCCGTAGGGGAATTTGGTTCCCATGCGGCCTGAGATGGTTGAGCCGACCCAGTAGCGGACCATCGAGCCCAGTGCACCGCCTGCCGCGATGAGCAAGTATTTCTGCAACGTCTATTCCTCCATCGGCGATCTCCGGATCTTTTAACTTGAAGAACGGCGTCCGGATTCCCGCTGCGTCCGTTCGATCAATGCACAATCATAACGGGGCAATGCGCGTAACGCAGAACGCGTTCCGAATTCGATCCAATCATCCAGCGGTGCAGGACCGTATGACTGCGCTTGCCCATCACGATCACGCTGGCTTGCATCTTAGCGACGAAAACCAGCGTCTTGATGGTGAATGGGGAAAAGATCAGCCCCAGGGCAATCACGGTCCCCAGGTCGTTGACAAAGCAGGCGGCCAGGATGGCCTTTCCGTATTCCGTCACGTTGAACCCAAGTTCCAACATGACGGCATAAACGACGGCGACCGAAGTTGTAGAAAGCGCCACGCCGCACAGCCAGCTGGGAAGCATGGGCCAGTGCAGAACGAAATGTGCGATGGCGGTGCAGCCCAAAAACGGGCCGAAGAAGCCGGCCAGTCCAACCACCAGCGACTCACGCCATTTGATTTTGAAGATGGTGGGATCGAGCTCGGCGCCGGCGAGAAACGTAAGTACGATCGCTCCCGTTCCGGCGAGGAAGCTGATCCATTGAGTATTTCCCTGCAGGCCGCCCGCGCCAAATTCCAAACTGATGATCAACTGCGCGATGGTGCCGACCACGATTTCAGAGAGCGCCGTGGAAACCTTGAACCAGATCGCCAGCAGCGTTGCCAGCAGAGCCAACCCGACCCACAAAGCCGACAAAGCCCATGCGTGGGCCATGGAACGATGCTCCTTGTTCTTGTACTCGGGGATCGCGCCGCGACATGACTCCGCAACAGGATTCCCTGTCAGGAGTCATCATCTGTCCGGCTAGCTGAGTGGACAGCGGTTACGGCGATTTCAGAATGGGTTGACCGCATTGAGCTGCTTGCCGTGCCGGCGGCTCCTTGACAGTCGCGGCGGCCTGACAAGCGGCTCTGGTGAACCGCTATTCTGAAATCGCGAGCAGGGTGAACTCCTTCACCACTATGTTCATTAGAACCCGGCGCGAAAGTGGGTGTCAACCAGGCGGTTGGGCCGCAGTGGGCGAGACGGTGAGTGAAGCTGGAGTCAGTCTTTCTTTTGCTTGCCGGCTTTGTCAGTGAGCGCCACGCGTGTGGAATGAGCTGCGCCGGCCACGGAGAGCAGGAAGCTCTGCATTTGCGGCGTGAATTCGCGGCGCTCGGCTTCTTTCTGCGCGAAGCAGACGATCCAGTACAGCAGAATACATAGAAAAGCCACGATCTCGACTTCGTTCAGGACGCGGACCTGCGCGTAGGATGCCTGGTGGCGCTGAAGCGCCGCGATCCCAATATTGGCGAAGGAGTAAAAGCCAAGGCCGGTTGCCACCTGCAACTCGCGGTCGCGCCATCCGATGGAGAGAAGCTGGCTGCTTCCTATCAGGACGAGGAGGAAAATGATCTGCAGAATGGAGACTGTTTGCAGCAGATGCACGATCAATTGGGTTTTCGCTGTTGTTCCGGTGAGGGATGGGAGCGAGGCAAATGGCCAAACCGCGGCGCCAACTGCCAATACAACGCCGATGAGCGGAATCAGCGCACTGCGTGCCAGTGAGGCTCGGAGGGGACGCAGAATGGACCACGCGAGCTCAATGAGAACGCCAAGAAGCAGAGCCGAATCGACAAATGAAAGGACCAGATAGGCCGGGGTGTAGAGCGAGCGGTTGATGAGGATGGCAGTGTACGCAATCAGGTCTGCGAGAAATATCCAAACGACATATGCAAAGAACAAGGGAAACTTCCGCCACAGATGCCTGTAGAGCATCAGGCCCACGACTGCCGCAGACACGACCTCCCCTGCGACCCAGAGTGTTGATTCCACGCTCACTAACCCAGTTTAATCGAAAATTGGATTCTCATGACCTACGAACGTGCGGGGTAGGCTTACGAGAGGAACAAGGAGAATAACTTACACTGAAAGGGGAATATAGAGGCGGGAACACCAGAAAATCAACCACTCTAAAAGAAAAACCGACCTGCTTCCCCGCTTGGGGGAAACCGATCGGCTCTTCGACCTGCCTGAATGTTATTCAGGCACAAAAAGAACTAATTCACGCGGTTACAAGACGCGATCCTGCCAAAACGATGCCGAACTAGATTGCGTTCAGTTTCCCGGCGGAATAGGAATAATCGGCAGAGCGGCTAGAACAAAAGCCACTACGACGAATTTGAGCAAACTCAACGTACGCATTGAAAAACCCTCCAGGCGGTGGAGACAACCCGCCTCAATCAACTGCAAAGTTAGAGTAACCCAAACGTGGGATAGTCGCTAGCACAAAAGTGCCATGCAGAATAATTTCTTCCGTTCGTACCCAGAAATGAAGTCACTATAGTAACCTATTGAATGGTTACTATTGATTCTCGCGTATCGACACTGGTCCGCGAGGCAAAGCCTTCGATTTGCTTGGCGCCACCGGGGCCACAAACTTCATCCGGCCGCACAAGGGGTCCTTCTGAATTTCGAGAGCGCTGAGTGATCCAGCTGCGGAGCTCAGAGGTTGTGGAAGAAGATTGTGGAAAAACGGGACCACCAGGCGCAGAGGGAAAGGGATCGCATTGAATCGGTTACCAGTCTGGAAACTTTGGTGCCCTGTGCGAAACCGGCTAAAGTGGGTACATTGGCAACTAAGCCCACACACAGAGGGGCTTCATTCATGACATCAATCAATCCAGAATCACCACTTCCGTCGGGCTCGCGGGCTACCGTGAGCGGCAAACAAGAAGTGCGTTGCGCGGTGCGTTTCCCGTTAAGTCTGCCTGTGGTGCTCGCGACGGATAGCGGAGAGGCCCCTGCGCTTACTCGGAACGTCTCCGCCAGCGGCGTGCTGTTTTCGCTGGAGCAGGCTTTACAGGTGGGGATGGATGTCCGCTTTTCGATGCGCATGCCACATGGCGTCCTGGGTACGCCGCACGACGTTCTGGTCCATTGCACCGGACGTGTGGTACGCTGCTCCAAAGGCCACCACGAGCACCTTGCTGCAGCCACAATTGATGAATATCGATTTGCGGAGCAGTGAGCGCGCGGTAAGCGGCGGCAGCCCATAATGGAGAACCTGGACGACAACCCCGAGAGTGAAAACGGCGAAGTTCCGGTCAAGCCGGGCACGGTTCGTGTAATTCTTGCAGATTCCCAGGCGATTTATCGTGTAGGGATACGCAAGATTTTTGCTTTGGAAGACGATATTCGCGTCGTGGCGCAGGCCGATTCGCTGGAGAACCTGCGGGCGGCCATTGAGCGCTATCCCACCGACATCGTTCTGCTGGAAGGAAGCATGCTGGCCGGCACGGCCAATGCGATTCCGGACCTTTTGCGGCTGGCCCCGGATGTGAAGCTGATCGTGCAGGCGGTTGCCGCCGATGAGAATCACACGGTGGAACTGTACCGGCGCGGCGTCCGCGGCATTGTGTCGCGCTCTATCTCACCCGACCTGCTGGTGCGCTGCGTGCGGCGGATAGCAGCAGGCGAAACCTGGATCGACAACCAGTCAGTGAACTGGGTGATTGATGCCTATCGAGCGCAGGCGGCAGCTCTGGTGAGTCCGCGAAACCAGCCTCGGCTTTCGCCCAAGGAGCGGTCGATTATCACCTGCATTACGCAGGGAAAGCGCAACAAGGAGATCGCCTTCCAGCTGGGCACCACGGAGCAGGTGATCAAGAATTACCTGCGCAAAATTTACGACAAGCTCGGCGTTTCCGATCGTCTCGAACTGGCTCTTTACTGCCTGCACAATAAGATCATCCAGTCTGACCTGGATGAAGAGCAGGTGGCCCAGAAGATCGTGGCCGGCTAGCGACCCCACCGTACAAAACTTCGCGGCAAGAGATTCATCCGGCAGCGCGTGAATGCTCTGTCTGTTGGCGTGCGTGCGTATCGCAACAGTGCTGGCGCGCCGATTCAAGCAAGCGGATCAACTGCGCCAATTCGGCGCGGGTCATATGCCCAAGAAGCTCGGCGGGAGCCCGCCGGATCACGGGATCCATGGCGCGGAGAAGTTCGAGCCCGGCGGGAGTGATCTGCGTCCAGACCACGCGTCGATCGCGGCGGTCGCGGCGTTGCTGGATGAGTTTGAGGCCTTTCAGGCGCCTGAGCAGCCGGGTGATGTCGGGTTCGGCGGCAATCATGCGCTCGCCGATGGCCGCACAGGGCAGGCCGGCGGGCTGAGCCCCACGCAAGATACGCAGCACATTGTATTGCGTCGAGGTCAGGCCCCAGCGCCGGGCCTTGACCTGAAATGCGCGATGCAGGCAGTCGGACGTGCGCATGACGTTGAGCAATGCTTCCTCCTCCGCACTTGCGAAGGGCGACGACTGCGCGATCTCGGATTTCAGGTCTGCCATCGGGAATTCTCCCGGCCCCGGGCCGTGAGGTTCTTTTGCGGCCGGCTCACGCCTTGAGCGATCCCGCGCCGGCTGCTCTTACTGCTTGACGACGTCCATCTCGATGGTCAGCTTGACCTCGTCGCCCAGCATGGCGGCAGGTGCGTTTGGCGCAATGCCAAAGGCAGTTCTGCTAATGGTAGTGGTGGCCGAGAAGCCCATGTGCACCTTACCACGGCGGTCGGTTACCGGCGTTGAGGGGCCCTCGACGTCCAGGACCACCGGCTTGGTGACGCCGTGCAGCGTCAGATTGCCGGTCACGCTGAGATCGCTGCCGTTCCTGGCGACGCTGGTGCTGGTGAACGTGGCTTTGGGAAAGTTGGCGACGTCGAAATAGTTGGCGCTCTTGAGGTCGTTATCGCGGCCCTGGACGCCGGTATCGACTGTGGTGACATCGATATTGACCTGAACGCTGGACTTGGTGATGTCGGCCGTGTCGTATTGGAGGGTGGCGTTGACGCCGCCAAAACGGCCATGCACTTTGGCAACGCTCATGTGCGTGATGGCGAAGTCGACTTCGCTGTGATTCGGATCAGAGACCCAGGTGGAAGGTTGCGCGAAGGCCCAGGGCGCGGCGAGCGCCAGAATGCAAGCGGCAAGTGAGAGTCGATTCATGTGGGGAATTCCTTTCGGTGCAGGGGCTGTGACATCTGTCAGGGGAAATGGGAAGGATCCCGCGAGCCTCTTCGGCGCCATGAGTGCCTTGCGGCGGCTCCCTTCCCTTCGCCATGTTTAGGATGCCGCAGGAACGATATTCGTTGCAACAGCTATTTTTCCCGCTGCCGCCGCGTTGGCGATGGGGGAGAGCAAAAGACCTCTGGGATTCAAAGCGGCACGGCCTAGGCGCATGGCTCTGCGGCCGTCTGCTATCCTCCCGCCTATGCCCGTGATGGCCCCATTCCAAAGGCTTTCCCCGGCGCAACGCCGCGCTTTCCTCGCTGCTTTCCTGGGCTGGACGCTTGACAGTCTCGATTTCTTTATTCTCATCTTCTGCGTCCCGGCGATTGCGGGCGAGTTCCGTACGCAGCCTTCGGCAATTCTGGGAGCGGTGTTGCTGACGCAGGCCTTTCGTCCCGTTGGCGCGCTGCTTTTTGGGATGCTGGCTGACCGTTATGGCCGGCGGCCGGTGCTGATGGCGAATATTCTCGGTTTTTCGGTGATCGAGCTGGCCTGCGCATTTGCGCCCTCGCTTGGTGTGCTGCTCGTGCTGCGAGCGCTGTTCGGCATTGCCATGGGCGGTGAATGGGGAGTGGGGGCCGCGCTCGTCTTTGAGACTTTACCGAAGGAGGGCCGCGGCACGTTTTCCGGCATTCTGCAGGAGGGCTACGCCGTCGGATCGATTCTGGCCTCGGCGGCGTTCGGTCTCTTATACACAGGAGTTCACTGGCACGGGCTTTCGGTTCCGGGTATTGGCTGGAGGGGCCTTTTTGTTCTCGGCGCCTCGCCTGCGTTGTTGGCGTTCTACGTGCAGTTCCGCGTTGCCGAGTCACCGGTGTGGCTGGCCGGTGCCAGGAAGAGCCGCGAAGGAGCCGCTCGCGATGCCGGAGGGAGCCAGACACGCCGTCTCATCGAGTTTCTTCCACGGTTTCTCTTCCTGGTGGTGCTGATGACGGCCTTTATGAGCTTTTCGCATGGAACACAGGATGTGTATCCAACGTTTCTGGCTGTCGGGGCAAAGCTTTCCCCGCAGACCATCGGCTTGATCGGCGTGCTTTATGGATTCGGCTCGATTGCAGGCGGGATGGTGTTCGGGGCGCTGTCGGAGCGCTGGGGCCGCAAGCGGGCGATTGTGGTGGCGGCGCTGTTGGCCATTCCGGTGATTCCGCTTTACGCGTACGGACATTCCGCCTTCACGCTGGGGGTGGGCGCGGTGCTGATGCAGTTCATGGTGCAGGGTGCGTGGGGCGTGGTGCCGGCCTACCTGACGGAGCTGTCGCCGGCGCCGGTGCGCGCGACGGCTCCAGGCCTGGCCTACCAGCTGGGCGGGCTGATCACTTCGTGGAACGGCCAAGGGCAGGCGCTGGCAGCCGAGCGATGGCACAATTATCCCGCAGTGCTGGCCATTACCGTGATCGTGGTGGCGCTGGCGCTGGCAGGCCTGGCGGCAGTCGGTCACGAAGCGAAGGGCGCGGAGATGGCAGAGAACTAGCTGCGACGGCGGGTCCGAGCGCAAAACGCCGCAAGTAATCGAAAGGCGGTTACCGGTTCGCTGAATTCCCACATACCCAACGGCTCGGTCCTCTCTTGCTTTTTGTCCACTTTCGCGGAATTGTTCTTCCTGGTTCCGACGCGTAATTTCAAACGTATCAGCCTGCCTGAACCAGCTATTGGGGAGCTGAGCGTATGGCAGCAGCGAAGGATCGGGTGGCCGGCGCGAGCGAGCGCGAGGCGAGCCTCGATCCTTCGCATTCTTTGACTGCGTGCCGGCATGGATGCGATGCGCAGGAAGTCATGCGGGCCGACCGCGAGGCGGCAATCGCAGGCAGCGTGCGCAGCCGACGCGAAAAGCACCGGGCGATTGCGCACCCGGAATTCCTTCCTGACAAAATAATCCCTTTCGATCGAGCGGATCTGCCGGCCTTGCTGCGTTCCGGCGGCCGGGACTAAGATAGCCACAGCGTCGCGTTTTCCCCGATGAGCGCGGCAACCCGATCCTGCAAGCGCGGCGACGCCATCCACGAACGATCCCAAAACCGGAGGGACGGCCATGCCGGAGATGGAAGATCCCAAGTCGACTGAGAACCCATCGAAAACGATTACGAGGCGCAGGTTCATTCTGGGCGTAATCGCCGGAGGCGCCGTGGTGAGCGCGGCGAGCTACAAGATTCTGTCGCCCGGCGGACGCGGCCGAGGCCTGGCCGGCGGCGAGCGGCTGATTACCCTGAACGTGAACGGCAAGATGCGCCGCGTGGAAGTCATGAAGCAGGAGACGCTGGCCTGGACGCTGCGCTACAAGCTGGGGCTGACGGGAACCAAGCTGGGCTGCGACCGCGCCGAATGCGGCAGCTGCACGGTGCTGATTGACGACGTGCCGTACTATAGCTGCTCGGTGCTCACGAACACAGTGCGCGGGCGCAAGGTGACGACCATCGAAGGGCTTGAAGCGGCGGATGGGACGCTGCATCCGATGCAAAAGGCGGTGGTGGACGAGCAGGGCTTCCAATGTGCGTTCTGCATGACGGGATTCGTGATGTCGGCGGTCGGGTTCCTGAAAAAGAATCCCAATCCAACCCGCGCCGAGATGGCGCACGGTCTTTCAGGGAACCTTTGCCGCTGCCAGGACTATACCAAGATTCTGGATGCCATGATGCGCGGGGCCGAATACATGAAGAACGGCGTTCCCGCGGACAAGTTGATGGCTGCGGGATCGAAGAGGAGGGCTTGAGCCATGGCGGACGGCGCAACGGTTGATTTGAGCAATGTGGAAAGCCTGAAGCCGCGGCCATTCGGCGAGGGATACAAGCTGATCGGCAGGGATTTTTCGACCAGCGACCTGGTCGCCAAGGTGACGGGGCGCGCGAAGTATGCCGAGGATTTTCGCGCCGAGGGAATGCTGTTTTGCCGCCTGGTGCTGAGCCCCATGCCGCATGCGCGCGTGAAGCGCATCAACGCGGAGAAGGCACTGGCCATGCCGGGAGTGCGCGCGATTCTGACCCCGTCTGAAGTTCCGGGACACGCCGATTATGTGAACGACAACGGCCAGACCATCAAGGCCGACAAGTGGGGCGAGCTGGCGCTGGCTGACGAGCCGATGTACCAGGGCGAGCCGATCCTGGCCGTGGCGGCAGTGGACGAGTTAACGTGTGCGGAGGCGATAGAAAAAATCGAGATCGAGATGGAGCCTCTGCCTTTTGCCACCGATCCGTTGGAAAGTCTGCGGCCCAATGGACCGAATGCACGGCTCGACGGCAATGTGTGGGCTCCCGATCCGCACTCGCGCGACTCGACGCTGACTACGTTGAAATGGACGAAAGACGACTTTGCGGAATATGACCAGGGCCGCCTGCCCATGGGCTCGGCGCCGGAGAAATGGTCTTATGGCGACGTAGATGCGGGATTGAAGGATGCGGCGCTGATTCTGGACGAGACATTTCTGACGCCGGACGTGAGCCACCAGTGCCTGGAGCCGCGCACCACCATGGCGTATTGGCAGAATGGAAAGCTGTTTGTGTACACGGGCACGCAAAGTACCGGGCAAACTGTGCCTGCCATCGCGCGTTGGATGCAAATGAGCGAGGACAAGATCGTCTTCGTGAGCGAGTACACGGGCGGCGGATTCGGGAGCAAAATCACGGGTGCGCAGACGCTGGTGATTCCGGCGCTGCTATCGAAGAAGCTCAGAGCTCCGGTGATGATGCGCATCAGCCGCGAGGAGGAACATTTCATCGGGCGTGCGCGGCCCGGCATCCGCGGGCGAGTGAAGATTGGCTTTGCCAGAGACGGGCGTATTACCGCGCTGGACATGTTTCTGGTTTCGGATGCGGGATCGTATGGTTCGAGCGGCGACGGCGGTTCGTGCGGAAGCATTACGTCGCTGTTATATCAGCCGCCGGCCATGCGCTGGCGCAACGTGACGGTGGCGACCAACACGCCCCCGCGCAGCGCACAAAGCGCACCGGGCGGCATGCAGGCGATCGCGATTATGGAGCCGATTTTGTCGAAGGCGGCACGCAAACTGGGCGTGGACCAGGTGGCGTTGCGGCGCGTAAATTGCCCCGAGGGCAAAGCGGAGTACGGACCGGCGAATCACAAGGGTGAGCGTGCGCATGTGACCAGTTGCTACTTGAAGCAGGCGCTCGACTACGGCGCAGAGCAGTTCAAATGGCAGCAGAGAGCGGCGCAGCAGCCCAAGCGGATGGGAACCAAGGTGCGCGGCGTGGGTGCGGCGTTGAGCTGTTTCCATGGCGGCTCCAGCGGCTTTGATGGGCTGATCGTGATCACGCCAGAGGGACGTGTACGGATTCATACAGGCATCGGCAACCTGGGGACCGAAGCGCTGATCGATGTGCATCGCGCCGCCGCCGAGGTTCTGGACGTGCCCTGGGAGGCGGTAGATATTGTGTGGGGCGACACGGCGAAGAACCTGCCTTATAGTTGCCATTCCGGCGGCAGCCAGACCATCCATGCCATGACGCGCGCGGGGCACGCGGTTGGTTTGGAGTGCAGGCAAAGGCTGCAGGAGGTAGCAGCGAAGGCGCTGGGCGGGCAGCCGGAGGAGTACGAGGTCGCCAACCTGCACGTGGTGCGCAAGGGCGGCGGAGCGGGGCTGAGTTTTGCGCAGGCGGCCCAGAAGGCCATTCAACTGGGCGGGATCTACGACGGGCACGAAGTCAATCCCGACGTGAACAAAGTGACGAAGCAGGCGGCGATCGCGCTGGCCGGGCAGGGACTGATCGCCACGGCGCGCGACAAGTATCCGCATGATGGCGACTCGTTTTCGTTTCTGTCGTGCTTCGCTGAGGTCGAGGTCGACGTGGAGACGGGAGTGTACCGGATCGTCGATTACCTGGCCTATGCCGACGTGGGCACGGTGATTCATCCCGCAGCTTTGCGCGGACAGGTTCTGGGCCGCTCCACGCTGGGCATTGCTCATGCGATCGGTCAGAAGTGGGTGATTGACCCGCAGTACGGCGCCACCGTGGCGAAGCGGTTCTATCAGAACAAGCCGCCGACCATTCTGGACGTGCCTGTGGACATGCAGTGGGGGGCGCTCAATATTCCCGACCCCGAGACACCGGTGGGTGCGCGCGGATGTGGCGAACCGCCGGTGGGCGGAGGATGCGCAGCGATTTTGAATGCTCTTTCGGATGCGCTGGGCGATGAGATCTTTCAGCGCGCCCCGGTGAACGCGGACACGATTTTGACTTCGTACGAAGCTGGGCGGCCAATGCAAGAGGCGCTGACGGCGCACATCTAGAAGACAGGGACCAAGGGAACGAGTGAACGAGAAGACGGGGGCAGGGAGCAGGAAACAGAAAGACGCGGACTGAGGGACTAAGGGTCGCGGAAGAGCGTGAACTTAGAACCGCGAACTGACAGCTGATAGCTGAATCTGGAGCGAGCGATGGCGGTGATTCGAGACGTGATGCCGGCTTTTGATCTGTTGCAGCCGGGCTCTGCCACGGAAGCGCAGAAGCTGCTGGAACAATACGGCGCAGACGCGTGGGTGATGGCCGGTGGGCTCGACAGCTTCGACTGGCTGAAGGACCGCATCAAGAAGCCAAAGGTGCTGGTGGATCTGAGCGGTGTGGATGAGCTCAAAGGTGTTCACGCCCAGGGGGACGGCGTGGAAATCGGCGCCATGACCACGCTGACAGAGATCGCAAATCATCCCCTGATCCAGAAGAGCTATGGCGTTCTGGCTCAGGCTGTGGAGTTGGTGGCGTCGCCGCAGATTCGCAACCAGGGTACGCTGGGCGGAAACGTTTCGCAGGACGCGCGCTGCTGGTATTACCGGGGCGGGTGGCCGTGCTATCGCGCCGGCGGAAACATTTGTTATGCCGATACGCCGGTGGGACGCAACCGCGAGCACGCCATCTTCGGCGCCGACCGTTGCGTGGCCGTGCACCCTTCAGATTCCGCACCAGCACTGATTGCGCTAGATGCCAAATTTTTGATCCGCACGCCGCAGGGCGAACGCGTAGTGGATGCCGAAGATTATTTTGTCGGACCGGAGACTGACATTACAAAGTTGAACATCCTCGGTTCCGGCGACCTGCTGACGGCAATCCGCATTCCGGGCACGTGGGCGGGCGCAAAGTTTTATTTTGAGAAGGTGCGCGACCGCAACGTGTGGGACTTCCCCCTGATGAACGTGGCGTCGGCCATCAGGCTCTCGGGAAACACCATCGATCAGATCCGGATTGCGGTGAACGCCGTTGCGCCGCGGCCGATGCGGCTGAAGGCCGTGGAAGACGCGGTGCGCGGCAAGCCCGCCGACGCAGATACCGGCGAAATGGCCGGGAAGATTGCAATTCAAGGCGCGGTTCCGCTGCAGTTCAATGCCTACAAGATTCCGCTGATGCGAAACCTGGTGAAGCGAGCCATCGCTCCCCCAGAGGAGGCACAATGGAGCTGATCCAGTGGGCCATAAGCCCGTGGGGAAGAACGGTCCCGATCCATATCGCGTGGTCGCTGATCTGGATCGCAGCGATCGCGGCATTCTGCTTCATGATCGTGCACGCACTCTACCTGATCATCGTGAAGCCGCCCAAACGATTTGCCGAGAGCAAGGCCGAAGCGAGCGCGGCGGGGATTCCGGAGCGCGTGCCCAGGCACACACTGGCGGCGCGGCTCTTTCACTGGATTATGGCGGCGTCAATGTTCACGCTGCTGATCACCGCTTTTCTGCCCAAGGCGGGCATCGATTTCAATTGGGTAGTTTATCACTGGATTGCCGGATGCGTGCTGACGGTTTCGATCCTCTTTCACATTGTGCATGCATCGTTCTTTTTGGATTTCTGGTCCATCTGGCCCGACAAAACAGACTTGATCGATGCCCGGAATCGCACCCTGCGGTTTTTCGGCAAGGACGCGCCGCTGCCGCGAAAATTCGCCAAGTATCCTTTAGAAAACAAGCTGTATCACGGCGCGGTTATGATCGCCGGGCTGGCGGTGATCGTTACCGGGTTGTTCATGATGAAGCGGGTGCAGACGGGACTTTTCGTGCGCAATCCGTACCTGTTCAGCGATATGACCTGGGGCATGATGTATGTGTTGCACGGGTTGGCGGGGGTTGGGTTTATCGCACTGACCATCATGCACGTTTACATGGGCGTGCGGCCGGAGAAATTCCCGATTACCAAGTCGATGATCTTCGGATGGATGAGTCGCGATTTCTACCTGGAGGAGCACGACCGCGGACGATGGGCCGTGCAGGCGCAGTCCACGCCGCCGGCGCAACAAGGCTACAGCGCAAGCGATGGCGACTGAAATCCAAAAGCAGTGCGAGATCATTGAAGAGTGTTACGAGTTCACTCTTTCCTATGCCGCGCGCGGCCTGGCGGGCGACGAAGGCGGGGACGCGGGCAAACAGCTCAGGGAGCAATTGACGCGGGCGGTTGCCGCGATGCGCGGCCTGGAGCGGAGCTGCGCGGAAGCCATCAGAGAAGAGCAGCTTGGGCCCGCGGAGAAATATGAGGCGTTTTTCGCGGTGCTCAAGCGCGATGCGGAGAGCGCGATCGCGGCAGTCGATCTGGTTCTTGCTCAGCCCACCGTCGGCTCGCAGCTCGTCGACAACCTGAATGCATCCATCCATCTGCGTGCGCTGCTTGCGGATTTGTTCCTGGTGACGGAGATCCTGGACGTGCGGCAAGCAAGGGCCAAGGCGCAGGTTGGGCGTGATGGCGGCAGTTCGCGCTGAACGGGCGAGGCGCATGTATTCGCCACGGGTTCTCGACCATTTTGAGCATCCGCGCAACGCCGGGGCGGTAGCCGCGCCCGACGCGTCGGTGCGGCTCGAGAATCCCGCGTGCGGCGATGTTCTGGAGCTTACGGCAAAACTTGAGGGCGGCCGGATTGCCGAGATTCGATTCCGCGCCAAGGGATGCGTGGCGGCGATGGCATGCGGCTCGGCCCTGACTGAGCTGGTGCGGGACAAGACGCCGGCCGAAGCAGCAAACTTGAGGAGAGAAGAGTTGCTCGCCGCGGTGGGGGGATTGCCGCAGGCATCATCGCATGCCGGCCATCTGGCGATGGATGCGCTGGCGGCAGCGTTGCAACAGCTGGCAGCCAAACCCTAACGCCGCGACTGCGCTTTCGCCGCAACCGCCGCGTAGTCCTGGGGCGTATTGAGGCCAGCTTTTTCAAGGCGGTCGGGAACAGGGATGTATTGGATGCGCGGCGCGTGGGCATGCAAGACCTGGCGCGCATTGCTTGTGACCGGCGCAGCAAGAAATGCGTCGATCAGCTTGCGATTGGCAAGGAGCGGATGCCCGTGCCTGCCACCGTTTTCGGGAGCCACCGCCCATAAGGCCCGGCCCAGCGCGTGCTCGAACGTGGCGCAAAGAAGGCTGAGCGATTCGGCGCGGAGGGGTGGACAATCGACGGGCGTGATCATGGCGGAATCGCATCCGCGCGCGAGGAGTTCGCCAAGCCCTACTTGCAAAGAGCTGAATTGGCCGCGTTCAGGCGCAGGATTGCGAACCAGAAACGCGCCGCTGGCTTCGACGATTGGAGCGATGCGCTCCTGGTTTCGGCCGGAGACCACAAGCACCGTGGAGGTGAGGGGCTGGAGCGCGAGGATGGCTGCGGAGAGCAGGGTTGGTTGAGGCGGCGCGGCATTGGCCTGCGCCTGCGGAGGCCATGGAAGAAGCGCCTTGTCAGTTCCCATGCGCGATGACTCGCCGGCGGCAAGGATGAGGCCGCAAAGTCGGGCGGACGAGTGCATAAGGAGACGATAGCGCCGCCCCCACCCTACGGCAAAAACAGGAACACCGCGAGGATGGGGCACCCGGCGAGAAGACCGGGAGCAAGGGAGCCATACTATTTTTGCGCGGGAGCGGGGAGCGGCGCGTTTTGCTCATTGGCAGCATCGGCGGCCGCGAGATGCTTCCTGTCCTGGAACCAGCTCATGTGCGGCAGCGCGCGCTCGGAGTGGCGCCGGACGGCAATCAGCTCGGCCACGATGGAGACGGCGATTTCCTCGGGCGTGACGGCGCCGATGTCGAGCCCGACAGGAGAATGCACGCGCTCGAAAAGGGCGGGGTCGATGCCCTCGCGCGCGAGCTCACGAAAGACGGTAATGGCTTTGCGCTTGGAGCCGACCATGCCAATATAGCGTGCCGGCGTTTGCACCGCCCAGCGCAATACGCGCATGTCGTCGCGATGACCGCGGGTGGCAATGACAACATAAGAGGATTCGGACGGGGTCAGCTCGGCGATCGCCTCGTTGAAGTCCCTGGCGATGATCTTGAGCGCGTTGGGGAAGCGCTCCACATTGGCGTAGGCATCGCGGTCGTCGGTCACGATGCATTCGAATCCGGCGTTACGAGCGGCCTTGAAGAGCTCGAGTGCTACGTGGCCGGCGCCAAAGATATAAAGCAGCGGAAAAGGCAGGACTGGCTCGATGAAAATCTCAAGCGTCCCCCCGCAAACCAGACCGGTGTCGTACTTGGGATCCTGGTTGAGATCGAAAGTGAGGGTGCGCGGCTTTTCCTGGGAGATGACCTCGCGGGCAGCCTGCCAGACTTCGGCCTCGACGCAACCACCGCCGATGGTGCCGGCAATGGAGCCGTCGTCGCGAACCAGCATTTTGGCGCTTTGGAACGAGGGGATGGACCCGCGCGAGTTCACAATGGTGGCCACGGCAGCGCGGCGGCCCTCGCGTTGCAGCTTTACGATTTCCTCGTAAAGATTCATCATCTTGATTATTAGGTTGATGGGATTTGAAGTCAATCGCACGTGAGACCCTCCCGATGGACTGCAACCGTCTTTGTGCGATGCGAAGCCATAACGTAGGAGTGAGAAGAGATGGACGAGCAACGCGCCTTGTTACGGCATTTTCTGGCAGCCCTGGCCTATAGAACGCAAAAGGCGCTTCGCGGCGCTCCGGCCGGTTTTGGGGAATTCAAAGTGCTGAATCTTGTGCGCACTCCCCATGAATTGATCCGCCATATGGATAGCCTGCTGGGGTATGCGCGCACGTTTTTCATTGGAGGAGCTTATCGCCCGCCGGACCTGCCGCACTTTGCAGACGCAGTGGCGCACTTCCACGAAGTCCTGGGAGATTTGGCACACGACCTCGAATCGGGGACTGAGTTCCGGGGAATTACCGCGGAAAAGATGCTGCAAGGGCCGTTCTCCGATGCCATGACCCACGTAGGACAGCTGGCCATGCTGCGCCGAATTGCAGGTTGCCCAGTTCCGCCTGAGAACTTTATCTTTGCGTCGATTTCGCCTCAAAACCTGGGCCCCGATCAGCCCGAGCCGGTGAGCCCCGACAAGGAATGGCCAGAAAGACTCTAGAACTGGTTGCATAAATACCGCAGCGCGCTGGAAAACCATCCCTCAGGGGCCAAAGCCCCAGCGTTTATGCGGCTTTTGCGGCACGACGGAAGTCGTGCCCTTTCAAAAGCGCATTTATGCAACCAACGCTAGAAGCAGTCTCACAGATGCCTCAACAGGATTAACATGCAACCGAGCTGGACCATGCCGAGGAAGTTCGTGGCGTAGCGTTCCCATCGGCTGGTGAGACGGCGGAAATTCTTCAGCCAGGCGAATAGCCGTTCGATTTTCCAGCGGCGGAGGTAGCGTCGTAAGGGTCTGCCATCCTGAGTTCTCCTTCGGTTTCGCCGGTTGGGAGCAATCATTTCAATGCCGTGCTGTTTTCGGAGCCGCTCGTCCAATTGGTCACTGTCGTAGGCCTTGTCGCCGATCAGCCGTTGCGGCAAGGCAGCGATATGTCGTCGTTCGAGCGTATCTTCGACCAGTGTTGACTCATTCGGTGAAGCACTTGTAATCCGCACGGCGACAGGAAGACCGTGGCCGTCCGCGATTGCCACGATCTTGCTCCCTTTGCCGCAGCGCGTTGGACCAATGCGATCGCCCCCCTTTTTGCCCCACTGAAGGAGGCATCGACGAAGCCCTCGGAAAGATCCAGCTTGCCACGTGACACCAGATCTTCGCACAACGCCCACAGGATTCCGTCCAATACTCCCGACTGCTGCCACTGCTGAAATCGACGATGGCAACTCTGGTAGGCTCCATAGCGCGAAGGCAGATCCTGCCACGGTGCTCCGGTGCGCAGTATCCACAGCACCCCGTTCAACATCCGGCGGGCATCTCCCCAGCGCCCGCCACGCCCCTCCGGTCGTTGCCTAAGCTCCTGATCCCGCTCTACAAACGGCCTAATGTACTCCCATTGCGCTCCACTTAAATCGGCCATGATTCTTATTTCAAACCAATCTCAATTCTGCGCAACCATTTCTTCATTCGCTACATTGGCGAGATGGGTTCTAGGCCACAACCTTCAAGCCCGCTGAAAGCTTCGCTAAAGGCGCGCTTTGTAAGATTGCGTACACGGCGCAGCTGCGATGAACACTTCGGCGCCTCCCAAATCTTCTTAACTTCCGCGTAGCCGGTTAAGCCGCAGCTCCGCGAACGGGGCAATGTCAACCCTTCCGTTCTCTGCATTTCCCCCTTTCCCTCTCATTCCAAAGCAGTTATTTTTTCCGCGCTTTTGCAGATGATTTCCAGCTCACCCGCTAAGCTGAAAACAATAGGGGGATCTCTCAGATGACGCCTGCATCAGGAGCTGCGCGCAACCGGTCGCCTCGGCAGGTCCGGAAGGCCCCCAGGAAAGGGAGGAAAATAACTAATTGTTTTTTTCGAGTGGATGTCCATCTAACGCTTTTGGAATCAGCGCCGATCTTCGAAAAACCGTCAAAAACGATGCGCAAAATGCGTTATTTTGATCACAAAATCGCGCTTTTATGTCAAGGCAGGTTTCACTCGGATCAAGCCCCAGGAAAGCGGGGGAAAATAATTGACTATTTTTTTTCGAGTGCATGCCCATCTAACGCATTTGGAATCAGCACAGATTTTCGAAATACCGTCAAAAACGATGCGTAGGATACGCCATTTTGACCACAAAAGCGCGCTTTTATGTCAGGCAGGTTTCACCGGATCTTTGGTGCGTTTCCCGGCTTAAAGCCTGCGGAAAAAGGCCGGGGAGGGAACAGGTTCACAAGTCCTTATGTGGAAGAATTTTACTCGTAACCATATTGCTTTCAGCTTGTTATGGCGGGTGCCCCGTCCTAGCTTCGCTAGGGCGGGGGCCA
>JASHQH010000046.1 GCA_030037635.1 Acidobacteriaceae bacterium | reverse complement strand
TCACATTTTGGGCATGGACGATCTGCGTCCGTTGAGCTTCATCGCCGCACGGAAGAGCGGGCCCATTCCGCTTTACGCCAACCCCGACGTCGAGGCTGCGCTTCAGCACACTTTCGCCTACACGTTCTCGCCGCAGGCAACCTACGCTACGCGGGCGCGCGTGCAACTGATGCCGCTTGCCGACCACAACGTGGTGCAGGGCGTGGATTTCATTCGCGTTCCGCTGCTCCACGGCGAGATGCACATCGTGGGTTTTCGCTTTGGAAACGCGGCTTACATGACCGACGTAAGCGCAATCCCCGAGTCGAGCTTTGCGTTGCTTGAAGGAGTTGAAGTGCTGACGATTTCGGCGCTGCGCCATACGCCCCATCCCAGCCACGCCACGTTGGAACAGGCGCTGGAGTGGTCGCGGCGCGTCGGCGCGCGGCAAACCTGGTTCACACACATCGCTCATGACCTGGGCCACGAAGAGACGAACCGCAAGCTTCCTGAAAATGCCAGGCTGGCTTACGATGGGCTGAGCGTGCCCGTGATGCTATGAGCGGCGATGCCAGGGTCGACACACGCAGCGCGGCGGAGAACGCGGCAGGTGCGGTGCCCATCTTCCGCACGCTTGCCGAGATTCCGCCGGGCCTCGGTCCTGCAGTGGCCGCGGTGGGCAACTTCGACGGCGTGCACCTGGGGCACCAGGAGATCCTTTCCGCCGCAGCGGCCGAGGCGCACAGTGCGGGAGTACGCGCCGTTGCTGTCACCTTCGACCCGCATCCGGAGCACGTTCTTCGCCCCGCGCACGCACCGCGGCTGATTACGCCGCTGGTCGAGCGGCTGCGGCTGCTCAGGCAAACGGGAATCGATGCCGTGCTTGTGCTCACCTTCGATGCGGCGCTGGCCCATCTCACGCCGCACCAATTTGTCGAGCGCATCCTGGTGGGAGCGCTTCAGGTTCGCAGCATCCACGAGGGGCAGAACTTCCGTTTCGGACACTGCGCCGCGGCCGGCGTCCGGGAGTTGATCGCCCTGGGCGCGGAATTTGGCTTCGAGGTGTGCGTTCACGAGGCGGTGCGCGTACGCGGGCTCGAGGTTTCAAGTTCCGCGGTTCGCGCGCTGGTCGCCTCCGGCGATGTGCGCCGCGCACGTTGGATGCTGGGGCGTCCATTTGTGGTGCTCTCCGCGCCGGCCTCGGGACGCGGTATCGGCACGCGGCTTCTGGTGCCCACCATCAATCTCGCGCCCTACAATGGCCTGCTTCCGGCCTCGGGGGTGTACGTGACGCGGCTCAAAGTGCATGGACGCAAGTTTCAGGCCGTGACCAATGTGGGCAACCGGCCCACCTTCGGTGAGGCTTCATTCGCTGTCGAGTCGCACGTCTTGGATTTTGAGCCGATCGAGCTCAGCGCGGAGACGCAGATTGAGCTGGAGTTCCTGATGCGGTTGCGTGGGGAGCGCGAGTGGCCGTCGCCGGAGGCGCTGAAGGCGCAGATCTTGAAGGATGTGACGCGGGCGAAGCAGTATTTTTCGCGGTTGAGCTCGCCATAAGCGTGCGCGCTCTCGGATTGGCTGCCGTCGCGTTTTGAGCGTGCGCGCTCTGCGGCCGGGCCCCCGGTTTCGCAGGGGGCTCGGCGCCGGCGCGGCTGAGAGGGTTCTTTGCGGGATCGGTTTCGTCGCCGCCTGCGAACTGTTCATCATCCTTGCCGGTGATAGCGGCGCGCATGAAGTTGATCCAGATGGGCAGCGCGGCCACGGCGCCGGTCTCCTTGTCGCCCAGAGATTCGCGGCTATCGTAGCCCACCCACACGCCGCAGGTAACAGAGGGCGAGAATCCCAAAAACCACGCGTCGGTAAAGTCGCTGGTGGTGCCTGTCTTGCCGCCCAGGGGGTGTTTCAACTGCGCCGCAGCGGCGCCCGTGCCGTGTTCGGTGACGCTGCGCAGCAGATACATCATGGTCCGCGCAGTCTGCTGATCGATGACCTCGCTCACCGCAGGCGTGTCTTCCCAAAGCGTAATGCCGTCGGCGTTCGAAACTTTGCGGATCACCCGCGGCGCCAGGCGGATGCCGTCATTGGGAAACACGGAGTACGAGGCCACCTGCTCTTCGAGCGTGATCTCCACTGCACCCAGCGCCACCGGCAAGTAGGGAGGAATATTCGAAGTGACGCCGAAACGGTGCGCCACGTCAATGACCTGGTGAATGCCTACGCGCGCAGCCAGTTTAAGCGCGGGAATGTTGCGCGACTCGGCGAAGGCGTTGGCAACGGTCATTGGGCCCTTGTAGTCGTTCTCGTAGTTGTGCGGCACGTAATCGCCAAAGCGGACAGGCGCGTCGACAATGAGGTCGTTGGGCTTGACTCCGTCTTCAATGGCTGCGGTGTAGACGTATGGCTTGAAGCTGGAACCGGTCTGGCGCTCGGCTTGGGTCGCGCGGTTAAAGACCGTGAGCGCGTAATCACGGCCGCCCACCATGGCCAGAACATCGCCGCTGCTGTTGTCGACGGCCAGCAAAGCTCCCTCCGCGCCGGAATCCTGCTCGAGCGAGGCGCGGCGCGCAGATCCCTGGACGGCGGGACCGAGGCGCACGTAGATAATGTCGCCAGGTCGAGTAAGCGCGTCGCCGCGGCGCACGCCCGTCCACTGCCAGTCGGCGGGCGCGAGAACAATATCCGCACCGTCCTGGTCGGGCGGGCCGATGCGCGCGCGGATTTCCTGTGCGACCGCCCGCGTCACAAGGGCATGGACGTAATCGCCCGGGCCCGCAGCCACCGCCCAATCGGGATGCCGGTAATCGTCAAGCGTAGCGCCCGAATCAAGCACGTTTTCCAGCTTTCCCTTCCAGCCGTGACGCCGCTCGTATGCAGCCAGGCCGTCGGGCAGAACGCGATTGGCCACCTGTTGCAGGTCAAGATCCAGCGTGGTGTCGACGCGCAGACCGGCTTCATGCACCTCTTCGACGCCAAAGTGCGATTCCAGTTCGCGGCGGACTTCCTCCTGAAACCATGGCGCCACGGAGCTTACGGGCTGCGCAATGTGCAATCCCAGCGGGGCTTTGCGCGCCGCGTTGGCCTGCGCATGGGTGATCACGCCGTCCGACTCCATCTCGGTAATCACCAGGTTGCGACGGCGCAGCGCCCTCTCGGGATTCAGCACGGGCGAGAACGCCACCGGCCCCTTGGGCAGCCCAGCCAGCAGCGCCGCTTCCGTCAGCGTCAGATCCTTGGCGTGTTTCGAAAAGAAATACTCTGATGCAGACTCGAATCCGTACATCCCGCTGCCCAGATAAATCTGGTTGCCGTACAGGGTGAAAATCTGCTCCTTGGTGAAGGCGCGCTCGATCTGAATCGCCAGGTAGGCCTCTTGAATCTTGCGCATCGCGGTGCGGTCAGAGGAGAGAAAGAGGTTGCGCGCCAGTTGCATGGTCAGCGTGGAGGCGCCCTGCGCGCGGCCGTGGCTGCGAATGTCATGCCACGCGGCGCCGATGACGCGAAAGATGTTGATACCCCAGTGCGACTCGAAATTCTTGTCCTCAATGGAGATAACGGCTTGCCGCAGCACGGGAGCGAATCCGTCGTAGCCAACCACTTCGCGGCGCTCCAGCGCAAAAGAGCCGATAAGACGGCCCTTGCGATCATAGAGGTCCGTCGTCGTGGAGGGGCGATACGCTTCCAGCTCACTGATTTGGGGCAGATCTACGGAGTAGACGAGCGTCAATCCAGCCAGCGAGCCAGTGGCGCCGGCAAGAAGAATAAGCGCAGCCAGTGCCCAGCGTCCGGCCAGCTTATAGCGGCGCTGTGCCCGGCTCCGCCGGACCGCAGCACGGCGCACCGGCTTGAGGACGCGCGGTACTGTCCGCGGCTCAGGCGGGAGAATAGGTGTGACAGGCAACGGAGTCTGGCCTCATGAGTCGCTCCCGCCGCGTGGCGCGGGAGGAAAAGCGCCCTACGGTAGAGGCTAGCATTGGTCCGGCATGAAGAGGTTTTCATTCGACGTGACTTTGGTAATACGCCCGCTCGAAAATGCAGGCGCAAAGAACTGCAGATTCCGGACCGGTTAACTGTTCTTGGCCTTTAGGAGCGCGAGCGCCTGATTCAGCTGGTCATCGCCATTCGAGGCGGGCATGGGCTCGTCGTCGTCCTCGGGTCCTGCTACCACCAGCGTCGGCGTAACTGCTTCATCTTCAATCCTTTTGCCGGCTGGATCTTCGTATTTGGCCACGGTAAGCATCAGAGCGGCGCCATCGGGTAAGTCAATGGTTTTCAACACTCCGCCTTCGCCAAAGGTGCGCTCGCCCACCACGTCACCGCGTTTGTCCGCCTCAATGGCCGCAGCCGCCAGTTCCGGCGCTCCATATGTGCCCCGGTTCACCAGTACCGCAAGCGGTGCATCGGTCAGCCATTGCGACGCGTCCGCAGGGAACGTCTGCATAGGAACCTTCTGCCCCTCCAGCGATCCCAGATTCCCCGTCTTGATGAAGAAGTTCGCCAGCCGCAGTCCTTGTGTAGGATCGTCGCCTGTGGTATCGCGCAGGTCGAGCAGAATCTTCCGGCCCTTGCCGGCCGCCTTAATCCGGGCCGCAATGTCGTCAACCCGGGCCGCAGTCAGGATGCCCGGCTTCAGATAAAGGATGGTCGCGTTCTCGTAAAACTGCTCGCCGAGCCGCGGCGCTTGTGCGGCCGCACGCGTGAGAGTGATCTTCTCGGGTTCAGGCTTAATGGGACGCACCACGGAAAGCGTCACTGTGGATCCGGGCTTGCCTTCGAGCATGAACCGGACGACTGCCAGCGGCAGATCATGCGTCGACTCACCGTCGATCAGATCAATCACGTAGCCATCGCGCAGATGTTCCTGGTCGGCGGGCGAGCCGGGCAGAACGTTGACGATCGTGGCATAACCGTAGCGTTTCGAAACGGTCATTCCCACTTGCGCGTTTTCGCCTTCGGGCCGATCCTTGTACAGCTTGTACTGCGCGGGCGTCAGGTAGCTGGAGTCGGGGTCGAGCGAATCGAGCAGGCCGTGCAAGGCGCCGTTCGTGACGTCAGGAATGCTGGGCTCGGTGACGTAGTAATTCTGAATCTTGCGCAGAACCTCGGCATACACTCTGATCTGCTGATAGGCGGACGTCTGATCGTCGCCCGCGTGCACGCCAAACCAGCCGAACTCGCCCAGGACGTAACCCAGGCCGAGGGCCGCAAAAATGATGACAGAGACTGCAAAGACAATGCGTTGAAAGATTCGGGACACACACCACCACCACGGGGCGCCATCTAGGGAAGCCGGACGCTCACAACGTATAGACGCAATGATACCCTAAGCGGCGTTTTCATGCCCCGGAGCGGCTGTCGGAGCGCGCCAGGGAGCAGCATTGCAGGCGAAGCCTCCCGGCGCAATCAGCCAGGAATCACGAAGCGCATGGTCAGTCGATTACCACCGTCCAGCCGCTGGTAGGCCAGAGAGCCCGCGAACCTGCGCATCAGGCGAATCCCTCGTCCTCCAGGCTTCAACTCGTCCAGTGAGGAGGGATCGGGCCGATTTTCCGCCTCCGGCGCGGTCAGAGGATCGAACGGCGGGGCCTGATCCTCAACCGTCAGCACCAGTTCGCTGCTTTCATTGCGCGCGCAGTCCACCGTAAGTGTTTCACCGGCCCGGCCACGGTATCCGTGCCGGATAACATTCGAAAGCGCCTCTTCGAGGCAAAGCAGGATGGCAAATTGCGTGCTGGCCGGGATAGCGTAGGCGAGCGCGAGCGATTCCACCCATGGCCAAACCAGGAGCAGGTCCTTGAGCTCGCTGCGGAGAGTCAGCCGGGTAGCAGGCCTGGATGCAGGTCTTTGCGCCATGATGGGTGGCATCGTACGGGAGGAGCCTACTGCAACGCCGCGAGCGCGGCATTCAGATCGTGGTGGACGGGCAAAAGGTTGATAATGCCGCTGGCCTTCAAGACGGACTCGACCAT
>JASHQH010000326.1 GCA_030037635.1 Acidobacteriaceae bacterium | reverse complement strand
GCGCTGCTGCCCAAAATGTTCGGGCCCGATCTCATTGAAGCCTTTCGCCAATTCAAGAAGCTTTGGGATCCTGACAACCGCATGAACCCCGGCAAGCTCTCCGATGCGGTGCGCGTCTACGATCCGGTTGAGAACCTGCGCTTCGCTTCGAGTGACGGTGACTCCGCGCCCGCTGCCCCTTCCCATTCCTCCGCTGCGGCTACCCCATCCCATTCTTCCGCTGCGGATGCCCCGTCCTATATGTCCGGCGCGGACAACCGCGCCGGGCATATAGGGTGGGAGACCACCTTCGCCTTTGCCAAAGACCACGGCTCTTTCGAACGTGCCACGGAGCGCTGCGTCGGCGTGGGTGCGTGCCGCAACACTACCGGCGGCGTCATGTGTCCCAGCTACCGCGCTACCGGCGACGAGCAGCATTCCACGCGCGGGCGCGCCCACCTGCTGTGGGAGATGATGGCCGGAGCGCTGCGCGAGGAAGGCTTCAAGAGTCGCGCCGTCCACGAGGCGCTGGACCTCTGCCTGAGCTGCAAGGCGTGCAAAACCGAGTGCCCGGTGCGGGTGGATATGGCGGCCTACAAATCCGAGTTCCTGGCCCACCACTATAAAGGCCGCTTGCGCCCCCTCCAGCACTACCTCTTTGCCTTTGCCGACCGCCTGGCCCGCTACGGCTCGCTTGCCCCGTCGCTCACCAATGCGCTGCTGACTGGCCCTCTCACCGGCCCTGTCGTCAAACGCATTGCCGGCGTGGCCCGCGAGCGCCAATTGCCGCGTTTGGCCGCAAAAAGCTTTCAGAAGACGCATCGTGCTTCGACGAAACGGGGTGCCCTAGGTCCCTCGCATTTGGGGACCCGGGAGGGAGCGGACTGCGCTCAATCAGTTTTGCTTTGGCCTGATACCTGGAACAACTACTACCACCCGCAGGTGCTCGCCGCTGCTGAGTCTGTTCTCACCAACGCGGGCTTCGGCGTTCAAACTCCCGAAGGCCACATCTGCTGCGGCCGTCCCCTCTACGACTTCGGCTTTCTCGGCGCAGCGCGAAGCTATCTCGCCCGCGTGCTCGAGCGCACTGCCCCGCAAATCGAAGCCGGACTGCCGTTTGTCTTTCTCGAGCCGAGCTGCGCCAGCGTCTTCAAAGACGAGCTGCTCGAGCTCTTTCCCAACGACTCCCGCGCAAAACGGCTCAGCGAGCAGGTGTGGCTTTTCGCCGACTATCTCGCGGCGCACGCGCCGCCTGCGGTGTCCTCAAACCTCAAGGGCGCGCACATCCTGGTCCACGGTCATTGCCACCACAAGGCCGTGTTTGGCGGTTCCGCCAATGAGGTCGCTCTCTTGCGAGAGGCCGGAGCTGCAGTCGAGCCTATCCAGGCCGGCTGCTGCGGCATGGCAGGTCCATTCGGATTTGAAGCGCGGAAGTTCGCCCTGTCGAAGACCATCGCCGGCCACGAATTGCTTCCGGCCATCGAAGCCGCCGGCCCCGCCACCATTCTGGTCGTCGACGGCTTCAGTTGCCGCGAGCAGATTGCGCAGTTGTCGCATCGCCAGCCCTTGCATATCGCCCAAGTCCTGGCCCACTCTGCGGCTGCGGCAGATGACTGCGCCAGGTGTTCGTAGCCCCCGGGAGAAGAGCTGGTTTTTTTAGACTCAAGTCGCCCCATACAACTCAGGCCCCATTCATGCATCCAAAGGGGTTTGCAGGCAGGTACGCCTCCTGACAAAGGGGAGCTCCGGTCGGCATTTGTGATTTTCTTGCGCTAAACTGGGGTGTTTAATGATATACGGGTCCTTGGAGTGCACCGAAAGGGAGGGTTTCACAATGGCAGAGGAGAGCAAATCATACGGGTTGGCCTGGTTCCTGGCCGGATTGGGGGTGGGCGCTCTGGTCGGCATTTTGTATGCCCCCAAGAGCGGCAAAGAGACCCGCGAAGACATCATGACCGGCGCACGCGAAGGAACTGAGTACCTGAAGGCGCGCACCCGCGAGGCCGCAGAGAATGTGGGCGCTCTGGTGGATAAGGGCAAGGAGCAGGTCAGCGCATTCGTCGACAAGGCCAAGGAACAGGCGGGCGAGTATGCCGATCGTGGCCGTGAAGTCATCGATCGCGGCCGCGCCCAGTGGGAAGAGTTCGTGGAGCGCGGCAAGAATCTCGTAGCCGATCAAGGCAACCGAATGACCGCGGCCATCGACGCGGGACGTCAGGCCTATCGCGCCAATACGGGTGAGCCGGAGACCCACGAGTACTGAGAGCCGGCGCGTTTTGAAGCTTGCGTCTCGCCTGGGTTCTCGCGTGGTTGCTTCACCCATGCTCCGTACTGCCGGGGATTGCGATGATCCCCGGCTCCAGACAAAAAGGCTCGGCCATGCTTCGGCGCGCTCCGTCCCTTGAGCCAGGCGGCAGACAGATTGCGCGAGATCGACACCATGCCCATCAATAATCAGACCCTTCAGCTCCTCTTGATCGCCCTCGTGGCGCTGGCCATGGTGGTGCAGGCTATCGTGCTGATGGCCGCCGTTGCCGCCATGCGCAAAGCAGCCAAATCCATGACCGATAAAGTTGAGGAATTCCGTTCCTCGGTTGTGCCTTTGGTCGACAAGACCCGCGAATTGGTTACGCGCATCGCACCCAGGATTGAAGGGACCATCGACGACCTGGCGAATCTGACGCAAGCCCTGCGCCGCCAAACCGACGATGTGCAGGCCGCCGCCGATGACATTGTTTCGCGCGCACGCCGTCAGGCCGGCCGCATCGACCTGCTGCTCACCAACGTTCTCGACGCGCTGGAACGCGCCGGCATTTTTATGGCCGACACCGTGCAACGGCCCATGCGCCAGGTTACCGCGCTCATGGCATCGGCCAAGGCGGTTGTCGAATCCCTGCGCAACTCCTCACCCGCACCGGCATCTCGTTCCCAGTCGGGACACGGGCCCGGCGACAGCGATATGTTTGTGTGAGGCGAATCCGCTCCCCCTTGCCGCTCATCTGAACAAAAGAATGCGCGTCCTCGACCCAGCTCAAATCGAAGCCAACGACATGTACAGGCTCATGATCGGCATCGTTGTGCCGCGGCCCATTGCCTTCGTCTCCAGCCTCGATGCCGCCGGCGTGCGCAACCTTGCCCCTTTCAGCTACTTCACCGTGTGCAGCAACCGTCCGCCCGTGGTGTGCTTCACCACCGCGGTCCGCGCTGAGCCGCGCCCCTACAAAGACACGCTCCGCAACGTTGAGGCCACCGGCGAGTTCGTTGTCAACATCGTCTCGGAGGAGTTCGCCGAAAAAATGAACATGACTTCGGCCGAAGTTCCGGCCGACGTGGACGAATTTGTCCTGTCTGGGCTGACGCCGCTGCCCAGCGAACTGGTGAAACCGCCGCGCGTGGCCGAAAGCAAGGTGCACATGGAGTGCCGCTTGCGCCAGATCCTGCGCGTGAGCGACCAGCCCGGAGGCGGCATCCTGGTGCTGGGCGAAGTGCTTCGCTTCCATGTTCAGGATTCGCTTCTCGACGGCTATAAGATCGACCCCGACAAGCTCAACGCCATCGGGCGCATGGGCGGTCCCACCTACGTGCGCACCCGCGACCGCTTCATCATGGAGCGCCCGAAATAGGTCATTCGCCCGCCGAGCGCGGCTTGCACCGCTGCCCCCGTTCGGAGTGAGAAGCTCGCTTCGCAATTTGAACTGTCACCCTGAACGGAGTTTGGCCAGTTTTTGGGCTAAACGGAGTCGAAGGACCCGCAGTTGTCCTTCGCTAACTCGCCGGCTCGCGGCTCAAATGATCCAACCCCCGCCCACCACCTCGTCGCCATCGTAAAAAACGGCGGCCTGGCCCGGCGTCACCGCCCGCTGCGGCTCGTCGAAGGTCGCAACCACCTCGTCCGGCCCGGCAGGCTCGAGCGTTGCCCACGCCGGCTCATGGCGGTGACGGATCTTGGCGCGCACGCGCATCGGGCCGCCCAGCTCGGCAATGCTGATCCAGTTCAGCCGTCCCGCCCGCAACGTGCGAGTAGCCAGCGCAGCGTCGGTGCCCACCGTCACGCGGTGACTTGCGGGGTCGATGTTGAGTACATAGAGCGGAGATGTGGAAGCGACACCAAGTCCCTTGCGCTGGCCCACGGTGAAGTTGAAAATTCCATCGTGCCGTCCGATCACTTCGCCGTTTGAGGCCACCAGCTCCCCGGCCGTCTTGGGCATGGCTTCGCCCTGCTCCTCGAGATAGGCCGTCAGAAACTGCTTGTAGTCGCCGCCCGGAATGAAGCAGATCTCCTGCGAATCGGGCTTCTCCGCCAGCTTCAATCCATGGCGCCGCGCTGTCTCGCGCACCTCCGGCTTGGTCATTTGCCCCAGCGGAAACAGCGTGTGCGCCAGCTGCTGCTGCGTCAGTCCGAAAAGAAAATACGTCTGGTCCTTGGTCAGATCGGCAGGCCGCTTCAGAATCCATCGGCCTCGCGTTTCGTCGTATTCATTCACCGCGTAGTGGCCGGTGGCGATGCGATCCGCCCCGATGCTGCGCGCGGTCGTCAGCAGTTGATCGAACTTGAGGTGGTTATTGCACAGCGAGCAGGGAATCGGCGTGCGCCCGGCGAGATACTCGTCGACGAACGGCCGCACCACGTCGCGCTCGAACCGCTCTTCCTGGTTGACCACGTAATAGGGAATGCCCAGGTGCTCGGCCACTCGGCGCGCATCGTAAACGTCATCCAGAGAGCAGCACCGTCCCGCTTTCGGCGCGTCGGGAATCCCGTGCTTGCCGGCCAGCCGCGTCTGATCCCACAGCTGCAGCGTGAGCCCCACCACCGTATTGCGTTCGCCCGCGGAGCCATCGCCGGCATGAGCGAGAATCGCCGCCGCCGTCGAGGAATCAACCCCTCCGGACATGGCCACGGCGATGGTGGTGTGCTCGAAGTTCATAGTTCAAAGTTGTCCGTTGGCGGACGCACCAATCAATCCTTCTTGCCGCAACTTTCCGAGAGCTGCGGACCCTCGCCGCTGATCACTGACCGCTGGCGACTGTTTCCGGCGCCAGTGCCCGCAAATGCTCCACGGCCTCAGGAACCGCTCGCAGCACGTGATCGATATCCGCGTCGCTCGCAGTCTTCAGCAGGCTGAAGCGCAAGCTGGCAAGCGCCGCGTGCCGGTCCAGTCCCATGGCCATCAGCACGTGGCTCGGCTCCGTCGATCCCGAGTGGCACGCCGATCCGCCACTCACGGCCACGCCCTTCAGGTCGAGCGCGATCACCAGCGCTTCGCCTTCCACCTGCGCAATACGGATGTTGGTCGTGTTGGCCACGCGCGGCGCTCCCGCGCCGTTCACGCCCGTGCCCGCGATCCGGAGAAGCCCTGCCTCCAGGCGGTCGCGCAGCCCCGCCACTCGCTCCATCGTTCCATCCTGCAGCGTCTCCATCGCCAGCTCAGCGGCCTTGCCCAGGCCCACAATGCCGGCAACGTTTTCCGTGCCCGCGCGCTGCCGCCGCTCGTGGCTGCCGCCCACAATCAGCGGCTCCAGTGGCGTGCCGCGTCGCACATACATGGCGCCGATGCCCTTGGGTCCGTGCATCTTGTGCGCGCTGATTGAGCACAGATGGCAGCCGAAGCGTTGCACGTCGAACGGCACCTTGCCCGCTCCCTGCACGGCGTCGATGTGGAAGAACGCCCCCGCACCAGCGGCGATTTTTCCGATCTCTTCCGCTGGCTGCAGCACGCCCGTTTCGTTGTTCGCCAGCATCACGCTGATCAGCCGCGTGTTGGCCTTGAGCGCCTGGCGGATCGCCTCCGGATCGATCAGCCCGTCGGCGCGCGGAGCCACAAAAGTCACTTCCACACCGCGATCGGCCACGCGATCGGCCGCGCGCAGCACCGCTGAGTGCTCGATCGAAGTGGTGATGAAGTGATCGCCGGGCCGCAGCAGTCCGAAAATCGCCGTGTTGTCGCCTTCGGTGCCGCCGGAGTTGAACACCACCTCAGCTTCGCGGCAGTTGAAAAATTCGGCCAGCGTTTCGCGCGCGCGATCCACGGCCTTCCGCGCCTTTTGCCCCTGCAGGTGGATCGACGACGCATTGCCGAACTCCTCCATCCAGTAGGGACGCATCGCCTCCATCACCTCGGGCAGCAGAGGCGTGGTGGCATTGGCATCGCAATAGACCCGGTGCATCGGGGAAGACTCCTGCCTTCATTCTACGGGGAATCGCGTTGGCGCGCGAATCTACGGGTTAAAATGCGGTGAGCGCACGTCCAAGAAATTCGGGACATGGGAGCATGAGCGGAACACAAGCC
>JASHQH010000325.1 GCA_030037635.1 Acidobacteriaceae bacterium | reverse complement strand
TAATCCCTATTCCCTGCTTTCTTGGTCCCTTGTTCCCTGCTTCTCGCGAACTCTGCCGGCGTTGGAATCGGCGCCAGGCCGCGGCCGGCAAACATATCGGCGAACAAATCGATGAGCTGCTGGTGGATCAGCCCGTTGGAAGCCAGGCACTCTTCGCTGGAGAGCCGGAAAGGACGGCCCGCGAAGTCGGTGACGCGGCCGCCTGCCTCTTCCACCAGCAGTACCCCGGCAGCGGTGTCCCACGGATTGAGATTGAACTCCCAGAAACCCTCCATACGGCCGCAGGCCACGTAGGCCAGGTCGAGAGCCGCCGATCCCGTCCGCCGCACTCCATGCGAGCGCATGGTGAATTCCTGGTAAAAGTGAACATTCGGGCTCGCATGGCGCTTGCGGCTGGGAAAACCTGTGGCCAGGAGGGACGCGGCCAGATCCCGCACGCTGGAAACGTGAATGCGCTTGCCGTTCAGCGCAGCCCCGCGCCCGGGTTCGGCGGTGAAAAGCTCGTTGCGCATGGGGTCGTAGATGACCGCAGCCACCAGTGATCCATGTTCCTGTGGCTTAGTCGCCGCAGGCCTGTGCTCCAGACCCAGCGAAACCGCAAAGTGCGGAAACCCGTGAGCGAAGTTCGTGGTCCCGTCGAGCGGGTCGACATACCAGCGAAATGCGCCTTCCAGCCGCTCGCGCGTGCCCTCTTCGCCGTAAACACCATGATCGGGAAAGGCAGCGGCGAGGCGTGTGCGGATGAGCTTCTCGGCCGCACGGTCGGCCTCGGTGACGAGGTCCACATCGCCCTTGTACTCGGTTTCTACGCCTTGAGCGAAGTACTCGCGCAGCAGAGCTCCGGCCTCGCGCGCAATCTCAGCGGCCCTGGGAACGTACGCGAAATTCGGTTCGGAAGCGGGCTGCGCCCCGCCGCTCACAGGGGCGCCTCGCCGGCCCCGGGTCCGTCCGCGGTCTCGAAGCGCGGGGTACGCCTGCGGCCGGCCTCGCTGATGGTTCTGATCTGGTTCTTGTAGATAAACAGGTTAGGCTGGCCCTCGCGCGTGAGGCGCAGCATCGAATCGTCGAAGTACTCGATCCAGCCGCGCACGGTCTCGCCATCGCGCAACTTGATGTTCACGATAACCTGGCGCTCGCTCAATGAGCGCAGGTAAAGCGCTTCCTGTCCGGTTTCACCCGGCGGGGGCGTCTTGGAACGACGGCGCGACGACAAAGGGGATGCCATACCGCCATTTTAGATGCAGAGACGCCATACCGGGGCCGCTTGGCCCAACTTCGCCTCAATTGCCCCGCAAAGGCGTGTCGGCGTAGTAGCCGCTTTTGTTGCGAATGTTGAACTCGTCGGGCGCGGCGCGCGGGATGGTGACGGTGATGCGGTGAAAATCGGTGCCGGGCACTTGATGGTGCGGATAATAGCCGATCAGATATTGCGTGCGCAGGTCGTCGCTTACCTGGGCAAAGGCTTTATCGAGCCCGCCCTCGCCCACATAGAAATGCTTGCCTCCGGTCTCCTGGGCGATGGTAATAAGCGCGTGTTCGCCGCCCGTATCGCGCCCCGCGTCGGACACAATTGGCACGTCGATGATGGAGTAAATCATTACCTCGTTGCGCAGCGCTGCTTCCAGCGCGTCATTGTAAGTCGCCGATTTCCAGGTGTTGTCGCCGTCGGAGACAACCACCAGCACTTTGCGCCCTGCCTTTTGGCTCGGATTCTGGCCTCGATGGTCCGCGTTTTGTCCCAAACGGTCCGAGCCCACGCAGATGGCTTCATAGAGCGCGGTTGCGGGATCGCCGTGCAGCCGGCCCAAAGCATGATCGATCTGCGACAAGCTGCTGGTGAACGGCGTCAGCACGTCCACATCGGTGGCAAACTGCAGCACGCTCATCTGGTCCTGAGGCCGCAGGATGTCGTGCGCGAACTTTCGCGCCGCAGCCTGCTCCTGGCTAAGGTCCTTTTGCACGCTGCCGCTGGTGTCGATCGACAGCATCAGGTCCAGCGGCACTTCTGATTGGCGCTCAAAGACCGCGATTTGTTGCGGCCGGTTGTCCTCAAGGATGGTGAAATCGTCGCGCGTCAGGCCGCCCACAATGGCGCCGTTCTTGTCCGTGACGTTCACGAAGATGTTGACCAGCTTTACGTCGACGTGAAGGGTGGCGACTGGATTCTGAGGCAATTCCTGTGCGGCCAGAGTAAGTCCCATCAGGGCCATCGCCGCGCCAAGCCCTCCGATCTCGCGCATTCCACCCCAGTCACGCTTCATGCGGCGCCTCCGCAGCGTCGACTCCGAGACCTTCAGGAAACGGTTCGCCCGGCGCCCACACCGCACCATCGGCGAAGGTTTCCTTCTTCCAGATGGGGACAATTTGCTTGAGGGTATCGATCAGCCAGCGGCAGGCTTCAAAAGCGGCGGTGCGGTGCGCCGAAGCCACGACAATCAGCACGCTGGTTTCGCCAATCTCGAGCCGGCCCAGGCGGTGAACCATCGTCACTTGCCGGACGCTGAAGCGCGCGCGTGCCTGGCGTCCCAGCTCCCGCATCTGCCCCGCGGCCATCTCTTCATAAGCTTCATACTCCAGGTAGAGCGTTCGCCGCCCTCGCGAATGGTTGCGGACGATGCCGTCGAAGACGACCACGGCGCCGTCCTCAGCGCGTTTGGCCGCTGCCACAACCCGTCCGGCGTCGATCGGCTCACGCGTCAGCGCGATAACGACCTCCGACCCACCGCTACCCTCGTCCAAAAGACTCGCGGGGCGCGCAGCCGCCGTGCGCGCACCACGCGGAGATCCGCCGGAAACGGGCGGCAAAAGGCCGACCTCGTCGCCTTCGCGCAGAATCTGCGCACCCTGCGCGTACTGCGCGTTCACGCTCACGGCAATGCCGCGCAGGCTGCGAACATGCCCTGAGGATTGGGTGCGCAGGCGATCGAGTAGCTCCGCGACCGAAGCCCCTTCAGGCAGCTCCACCGCGACCGGTGAGGAACCCAGCCAGTCCTTCAACACCCCAAAGGGAATCACTTGCACGCGCATGACTGAGAAAAGCATACCGCCTGACCGGTTAGACGCAGCAGCCGGCGATCAGGGGCCGATAGAAGAGCTCTCATAAGTCACTTCGGGATTCGGTCGAAGGCAGTCTCCCAGGCCAACAAAAAGGCCGGCGCATTGGCCGGCCTTTTCATACCTCCTGGAAGGCAATCAGGCTGCGGCAACGCCCAGCGTCTGCGTGGGCGCCACCGGCCTCAACTGTGGCCGCGCTGCAACCATCGGCAAAGCCACGGCGAGCACGTCTTCAATCTGGCGAGCGTAATGCACTTGCACGCCCTCCATCATCTCCGCAGTCAAATCCTCTTCCACGTTCTGCTGGTTTTCAGCAGGAAGGATAATGTTCTCGACTCCGGCACGCCGAGCAGCCAGAAACTTCTCCTTGATGCCGCCTACCGGCAACACGTTGCCGCTGAGCGTAATCTCACCGGTCATGGCGGTCAGCGGCAATACCGGCGTATCGGTGAGCAGCGAGACCAGAACCGTGGCCATGGTCACACCTGCCGATGGTCCATCTTTGGGGATGGCGCCGGCAGGCACGTGAATGTGGATGTCGAGTTCCTTGGTGAAGTCCTCGGCAAGCCCCAGGCGCGCGGCGTTGGAACGCACCCAGGTGAGTGCGGCCTGCATCGATTCCTGCATCACCTCGCCGATCTGGCCGGTCATGGTAAAGCCGCCTTTGCCCTTCATCTTGTTGGCCTCGATGAACAGAATGTCGCCGCCGGCCGGCGTCCAAGCCAGTCCCACGGCCACGCCCGGCCGCTTTACGCGCTCAGCTACCTCGGTTTCAACGCGCACCTGGATGCCGCCCAGGAACTCTTTGAGCGTTTCGCGCGTCACAGCGAGCTTTTCCGTGTGCCCTTCCACCACGCGGCGCGCCTGCTTACGGCAAACCGTTCCGATGGTCTGCTCCAGTTTGCGCACGCCGGCCTCGCGCGTGTAGTGGCGGATGATAAAGCGCACCGCGTCTTCAGGAAACTCGATCTGTTCCGCCGTGATCCCGTTTTGCTTGATCTGGCGCGGGATCAGGTACCGGTTGGCGATGTGAACCTTCTCCTCCTCGCTGTATCCCTGCAGAGGGATGATCTCCATGCGGTCCTGCAACGGGGGCGGCACGGTGTCGAGCATGTTGGCCGTGCAGATGAACAAAACTTTCGATAGATCGAACGGTACATCGAGGTAGTTGTCACGGAAGGTATTGTTTTGCTCCGGGTCCAGCGTCTCCAGCAGCGCTGAAGCAGGATCACCTCTGAAATCGCGGCCCAGCTTGTCCACCTCGTCGAGCATGATCACCGGATCGTTGGTTTCTGCGCGGCGGATACTTTGGATAATCTGCCCCGGCAAAGCGCCGATATAGGTGCGACGGTGCCCGCGGATCTCAGCCTCGTCGTGCATGCCGCCCAGTGAAACGCGCTGGAACTTGCGACCCAGAGCCCGCGCGATCGACCGGCCGAGGCTGGTTTTGCCCACACCGGGAGGCCCGACGAAGCACAGGATCGGTCCCTTCATGTCGGGCTTCAATTCCAGAACGCTCAGGTAATCGAGGATCCGGTCTTTCACCTTCTTCAGTTCGTAGTGATCCTCATCGAGAATCTGCCTCGCCAGGTTGATGTCGATCTTGGAGCCCGAGCTTTTGTTCCAGGGCAGAACCGCAAGCCACTCGATGTAGTTGCGGGTAAGCCCGTAGTCCGCCGCCATGGGAGACATGCGCTGCAGGCGGCCGAGCTCCTTCAGGGCCTCTTTCTTCACATCCTCGGGCATGCCCGCGGCTTCGATCCTTTGGCGCAGGTCCTCAACGTCGCGCTGGCCTTCGTCTTGCTCGCCCAACTCCTTCTGGATGGCCTTGAGCTGTTCGCGGAGGTAGTAGTCGCGCTGCGACTGCTGCACCTGATCCTGAACCTCGGTCTGGATCTTGGCGCGCAATTGCTGCACCTCGTTCTCCTTGGCCAGCAGCTTGTTCAACTGCTCCAGCCGCTCCGCCACACTTGGGGCCTCGAGCAACTGCTGCTTGTCATCCGTGGTCAGGAAGGGCAGCGAGGAGGCGACAAAGTCCACCAGGCGGCCGGGATCTTCAATATTCGAAGCAATGGTCCGCAGCTCATCGGAAAGCGTGGGAGACTCGGCAACAATCTGCTGGAACTGCTCCACCACGTTGCGGACAAGCGCCTCAAAGCCCGACGACGGCTGCGGCGCCAGATCCTCCAGCGTCTCCACCTCCGCAACCATAAAAGGCTCGGCCTGGGCAAAGCGCAGCAAGCGCACGCGGGCTACGCCTTCAGTGAACACAAAGCGGCTCTGGTTGGGCATGCGCACAATCTTGTGCACCGTGGCCAGGGTTCCCACCGTGTGCAGGTCGCCCGGCTTGGGCGCGTCAAGGCGCGGGTCAAGCTGGGCTGCGACCACAATGCTTCGTTCTTCGCCCAGCGATTCAATCAACTGGATGGAGCTTTCCCGGCCAACGGTCAGCGGGAGTACCGCATGTGGAAACAAGACAGTATCCCGCACGGGTAGCACGGGGATGGTGCGTACGGCCCCGCTATTCCGCTCTGGAGCTTCCTGGGGTTCGGGAGTAGACTTGCTAGCCATTGAGTGTCCTCGTATCAAGTTTCCTTAATTAGATAACGCAAAAAAGAAAAAGGATGCAAGATCTCGGCCGCGGGAAGTCCCAAATATTGCAACACCTTGCTTTACGTTTTGACCCCTTTCCGGGTTCCCGCGATATCTTCTTTCGAATCTTGAAACGCCGAGGCTCCGCTGCAAGGATGGATCAAACGTAACTGCTCGCGATTCAATGGGTTAATGGCCAATCAGGTTTTACGCGCTGGTCGCCTGCCTTTGTCGGGATGTATCGGCCGAAGCGGCTTGAGAATCAGTGGGAAACCGGGTGATTCATCGGCCCTTCCCAAAGCTGGGGATCCCGCTCCAGAGAAATTTGGCCGTACACGCTAACCGGATGCTTTCAGGACCAACCCATCGGTGAGCGGCCGACCGAAGCTACTTCTTTTCTTTCTTGATCGCGGACTCGATGTGCTCCCACACCTCATCAGGAGGTTCCACGCTGGGAAATAACTGGCGAGCGGCTTCGGCAATGGTCTCCAGATCGGCCAACAAGGCGCGGCAAAGCTCGCAGGTCTGCAGGTGAGGATGCGAGGAGACGTCTTCGCCCGAGGCAATCAGCTCGGGCAATCGTGCCTGGAAGTCCGCGCAGTTCAGGTTGTTACCATTGCGGGTCATGGCCGCGCCTCCTGGCGTTTCGCCGCGCGCAGCGCTTCGCGCAGCTTCAGGCGTGCTTTATGTAACTGCGACTTGCTGTTGCCAATCGAGCAGTCGAGCATAGAAGCAATCTCATTATGCTCAAATCCCTCAACGTCGTGAAGGATAAAAATAAGCCGGTAGCCGGCGGGCAGTTCGGCGATGGCGCGTTCCAGGGCCAGACGATCGATGGTGCCGGTCAGGGTTAGATCGGGAGCGCCGAAACTGCGGCTGGGGCCTTCATCGGGAGTCGGTTCCATGGCCTCGTCGAGGGAGATGAGCGACAAGCCCTTCTTGCGGAGCTGCATCAGGACCACGTTGATGGCCAGGCGGTGCAGCCAGGTGGAAAAGGCCGAATCGCCGCGAAAAGTGGCAATTTTGCGATGCAGCTGGAGAAAAGCTTCCTGCGTCAGATCTTCGGCCTCGGCGATGTTGCCCACCATGCGCAGGCAGAGAGAGTAAATGCGCCGCTTATGCACGGAGTACAGTTGGGCAAAGGCGAGATGATCTCCCGCCTGAGCGCGAGCCAAAAAATCGCCTTCCCCGGGATTCGCAGCGCTCGCAGGTGCAGTTGTCCCGGAATGGCCTTCGTTTGTCCCTCGCTGTGGGTCTGCGCCTCGGTTTGACCGGGCACGGTTGGGGGTTTGGGCGGGAGGTGGAGAATGGGTCATGCGCATCCTTGGTGATGCTGATTGATACCGCTGTTCGCCCGCTGCACGCCCAATGCCGCACACCGAGCTGTTGGGGCTCCCCGGCTAAGGCCTCCGCGCCAAACACAACCCAAAGTGAAAACCAGGGTCCCTAACTACAGCACCTGACCATGGGCTGGTGTGGACGGCGACTCCTCTTGGAGCTTGATTTTAGAGTTGATCCTCTCCAATTTTGCCGAAGCTTCCTATCTCGTTAGTATATGGAGAAGCAGCTAGGGTTGCCGGGATTGCACCAAAAACCCTGAAAGGTGACGCCTTTGAGGCCCAAGTTGAGCCGCTCGCTCATTTTTTGGACATGTTTCCACTGCGCTTTCTATAAGATATGGACTTGCGGACAAAGCCGGCAGCGAGGTGCGGCGCTCACCCGGTCTCACGGCGACTGGCCCCTCCCAATCGGTTCTCTGCATTCCCGGCGCTGAGGCGCCTGCTCGCGGCGGCAGCGGCTTTGAAATCGGTATTCCTAGCCTCGTGGTTGGTCTGGCTGGCAGCCATGCCACGATCGGGCGGGTGCCAGGAACCAGGCGTAGCGGGACCCGCAATTCCGGCTAACCCACCCGGTTCCGCTGACTCCCTCAACCTGCCGGCTTCGTCAAGCCCCGATCCGGCAGACGACCCCATCCTCGCCTGGCAGGGTTTGACGGTCGGCCATATCTCGTTCGAAGGTGTTTCGGCAGATCGCCTCACTCCACTCCCGGGCCATCTTGCCCAGGCCGCAGGAGCGCCGCTGAGCGAGGACGACCTGAAGAAGAGCCTGCGGCAACTGTACGCAACAGGGCTCTATGAAACCCTCGAGGTTAAAGGAACGCGCCAAGGCGAGATTGTGGATCTGATCTTTGGCGGCAAGCCGGCTACGTTCATCGGAACGGTGAGCGTGGACGGAGCCCCCGGCGCCACCATGAACACGCAACTGGAACGCGCCGGCCAGCTTGATGCCGGAACGCGATTAACTCAGGCCAAGATGATCCGGGCGGTGGAGCAGATGCGCTCTACGCTTGAAGAAAACGGATTTCACGAATCGGCCATCGCGCAAACCATTAGGCCCCGCCCGCAGCAGCAGCTTGCCGATATTGCCTTCCACGTGGTGGCGGGACCGCGGGCGCACATAGGCAAGATCACGGTCACGGGCGACCCCGGAATGTCGCTTGAGGAGTTCCGGCTGCACGCTCATCTCTGGAAGATTGTTCACGTCAACCACGACACGGTCAGCCGCGCACTGGATGGAGTTCTGAAGGAATACCAAAAGCAGGATCGGCTGGAGGCGGAAGTCAAGCTTGAGTCCGCAAACTACGATCAGAGCACAACCAGCATGGATTACCACTTCTCAGCCAATCGGGGTCCGGTCGTCAACGTCGACGTGGAAGGGGCGAGCATCGATCAAGAGCGGTTAAAGCGGCTCATCCCCATTTTTGAAGAGGGCAGCGTGGACGAAGATCTGCTCAACGAAGGCACTCGGCGGCTGCGCGACTACTACCAGCGCCTGGGCTACTTCGACGCCAGGGTGGATCACAAGCTGAACACCGCAGGCAGCACCCAGGTGACCATTGTCTACAACGTGCAGCTGGGGATTCGACGCCGCGTGCAGAAGGTTTCAATCGTCGGGAACCGCTATTTTGACACGCCCACTCTCATGGATCTGATCAGCGTTCACGCTAACGATATTCTCGATCCGCACGGTGTATACAGCCAGGCTTTAGTTTCGGCCGATGTAAGCACACTCGAATCGGTGTACCAGAACAACGGCTTCCCCCAGGCTAAAGTGACGCCGGAGATCGGAAGCGTGGAATCGGTTGCACCCAGCAATCCCTCCCCAGTCGCTGGCGCAGCGTCGCGGCCCGCGGAAATCGCGCGGCCCGCCCCGCTTACGGTCACATATCGCGTCAGCGAGGGCGAGCAACAACGCGTCGGCGCTGTGCGGATTCAAGGCAACGAGCACATCGATACGTCTGTCCTGATTTCGCTGCTCAACACTGCGCCCGGCCAGATTCTTTCTCCAAGCATCCTGGCGGGGGACCACGATGCCCTGCTCACCGAGTACTACAGCCGGGGATTTGACCAGGCCTCTGTCAACATCAACCGGCAGCCCGAAGCGTCCGATGCGAACAAGATCGACGTGGCGTTTCAAGTCGACGAGGGGCAACAGGTCTTTGTCCGCAACGTGCTGCTCACCGGACTGGAGTTCACGCGTCCCGCAACTGTGGCGCGCGCCATTACGGTTCATGCCGGTGATCCGCTGAGCCAGACCGCGATCGCCGATACGCAACGCAACCTTTATGGATTCGCACTTTTCAACGAGGTGAACACTGCGGTTGAAAATCCGGACGGCGACGAACCGGAAAAAACTGTTCTGCTGCAGGCAATGGAGGCCAGGCGCTGGTCGCTCACTCCCGGTATCGGCTTCGAGGCGCAGACCGGGCAGCCACAGAACAATTGCGCAGGCGCTTTTGCTGCAGGCGTCAAATGCAGCCCCAATGGCAAGACCGGCGTCAGCCCCCGCGGGCTGATTGAAATCACGCGCAACGATCTGTTTGGCCGTGAGCAGTCGGTCTCGCTGCGTGGAACCTACGGCCTGCTGGAACAAAGTATCGGCCTGCTTTATCAGCTTCCGCACTTTGAAGGCAACCCGAACTTCGGCCTGACATTCTCTGCCAGCTATGCCAACAGCGAGGACGTTTCAACCTATGTCGCCTCGCGGCTGGAGGGAGCGATTCGTGGAACGCAGAGCTTCAATCGTCCCGGGTCGTGGTTCTCGCGGGCCAACACGTTTGTCTACGAACTGGATTTCCGCCGCGTCAAAGTGGCAGCCAGCAGCTTGCAGGTCCAACCGGGTGAAATCTCGGAGCTTTCCACGGCCACGCGCGTAGGAGGGCCGGCATTCACCTGGCTGCGCGACACCCGCGACGTGCCTCTGGATGCGCACCGCGGAACTTATACGAGTTTTCAGGAGTTTCTTTCGGCAAAAACTTTTGGCGCGCAAGCGGAGTTCAACCGTATCGACACTTCGAACTCCAGCTATTACAGCTTTGACAAAAACCGGTTCGTGCTGGCGCGCAATACGCGCTACGGAGACATACGCTCCTTCGGCTCGGGCTCGAGCGAGCTGCTTCCGCTGCCCGAACGGCTCTACGCGGGCGGCGCGGTTTCGCTGCGCGGCTTTGCCTGGAATGCCGCCGGTCCGCGCGACCCTGAAACCGGCTACCAGATCGGCGGCGCGGGAGCGCTGACCAACAGCACGGAGCTGCGCCTTCCGCCGCCCACGCTACCCTGGTTCGGCAACACAGTCAGCTTTGTCATTTTTCACGACATGGGCAACGTGTTTACCAACGCCGGAGATGGATGGGCCAGCGCCCTGCGCGTGCGCCAGCCCGACAGCTCCGCGTGCCGCATGCTGGCAACGCCCGGCCAGCCCTCAACGTACTTGCCTAATGGTCCTGTCACGTCCACAGGCCAGCAAGGATTGTGCAGCTTCAACGATTTCTCCCACGCTGTGGGCGCCGGATTGCGTTACCATACGCCGGTTGGTCCCATCCGCTTCGATTTCAGCTACAACCTCAATCCACCGATCTACCCCGTGAACATCAATTACTCGATTCCCACAGCCGCGGGAAGCACGATTCCCGGTTTCGAGTCGGCGCCTTACGTGGGACAGGCGCCCCACATTAACTTCTTCTTCAGCCTGGGGCAGGCCTTTTGATGATCGAAGTCGCCCCCATTCCGTTTGTCACCACAAGCCGTTGCGCAACGCGCTGGCTGCTGGCAGTTTCTGTGGCTGTGGCCGCAGCGGCGCCGTGCCCGGGCCAGGCCAACAACTCTCCGGCAGCAGCCAGCCCGTCCAAAGCTCCGGTGGTGCTTGATCGCGCGGTGGCCGTGGTGAACAAACACGTCATCCTTTCCAGCGATCTCGACGACGAGATCCGCCTCTCGATTCTCGATCCCAATAACTCCGGCCAGGACGAGCTGACGCGGGAGCGGGCGCTGGAGCAGTTAATCAGCCGCACGCTGATTGAACAGCAAATCCGCCAGGAGGATCTGGAAGCCGTTGAACCCTCGCAGCAGGAAGTGGATGCGCGCCTCAAGCAAATTCGCACACAGCTTCCCGCTTGCGTGCACCAGAACTGCGCCACAGACCCGGGATGGAAGGCCTTTCTCCAGTCGCACGGGCTCACCGCCGATCGCGTCGAGTCCTATCTGCGTTACAGGCTCGAGATTCTTCGCTTCGTTGAGCAGCGATTCCGCCAGGGCATCCAAATTTCGCAACAACAAATTGAAACTTACTATCACGACACGCTGCTGCCGCAGTACGCGCCCGGCGAGCCCGTTCCGCCGCTCGCTGACGTGGCGCCGCGCATTCAGGAGATTCTGCTGCAACAGCAGGTGAACGTGTTGTTCGACAACTGGCTCACCAACCTGCGCCAGCAAGGCGACATCGAGGTACTGGACCCGGCGCTGGCCACCGCACCCCTGGCCACTGAGAACCCCAGCGCGCCGCAGAGAGGAGGTCCATGAGCGAACCTGAGCCCATTTCGCTCTCCTCCCGGCCTTCGGCCACGCCGCAACCCCCGTCGCGCGGTCCGCGCTCCCGCCTGCGGCGATTCTTTCTCCGTCACCTTCCGCTGACCCTGGGCGGAGGAGCCGTTTTGCTGATGCTGGCGTTGGTTTGCCTCTATTTCGTTGCCAGCTCTGAGGCGTTTCAAAACGGGGTGCGCAACCGCCTGGTGAGGGAGATCGCAAACGCGACCGGCGGGCGAGTGGAGATGCAAAGCTTTCATTGGCGGCTGCTCCATCTTGAGGCCGAAGCCGACGGGCTGGTAATTCATGGCCTTGAAGACCCCGGCGACGCGCCTTATGCACGCATCCAGCGGCTGCGCGTGCGGTGCAGCATTCTGGGTTTCTTCAGCCCGCGCATTTTGCTTCGCGATTTCGAAGCCGACGGACCCAGACTGCACCTGATCGTCTACCCTGACGGGTCGACAAACCAGCCTCACCCGCACCGGCGGCTGGCTCAGGGAAGGCCGGTCGTCGATCAGCTCTTCGATCTCCGCGCCCGCCACGTTGAGGTTGAACAGGGCATGCTGGACTGGGACGATCGGGCCGCGGCCTTCGACTATCAGAACCGGTACGCTCCGCTCGACTTCACCGCGAACGACGTCACCCTGGGTCTGAGCTACATGCCGGCTACGTGGGGCGCGCCGGAACATTACCGCGTCGAAGCCGCGGCCTCAGACCTGAACCTTGCCCGGAACCTGCCGCATGCCAAGGCGCTCGCTGTGCATGGAACCGTGCAGGCGACTCTCGATCTGGAACGCCAACGGGTCCTGGTGCGCAACCTGCGGATCGCAGCCCAAAGCGACGAAACCAAAGAGCACGCGCTGGAGGTTGCGGGAGATCTTGAAGGCTTTACCCACCCAACCTGGCACGCCAAGGTGGACGGCGATCTGGACATGCGGCTTCTCGATCCCCTCACCGGGTATTCTGACGCGCCGGAGGGCATCGCCCGCCTCAATCTCTCCGCCCAGGGCTCCGGCGCTGAATTCGGGATCGACGGCGGCGTCCATGTCGACGATGGTGCATATATCGGCACTGGCGTGGAGGCCAGGGGCGTCACGCTCGATGCGCGTGTCCACGCCGACTCCAGCCAGTTGCTGATCACCGAGATCGTTGCGCGCTTGCGACAGGGTGGGCAAATCGAGGGCGCCGTCGCGCTCCAACCCTGGCTTCCCCCCGCTACGGCCAAGCCTGCTCAGATCACTGCAGAAGGAAATGAGCCGTATCGCGCGGGGAGGAACGTGCTCGTCCGGCGCCCAATCCCCGACATCGATGTGAACGGAAAGGTGACAGCCAATTTCAAGGACGTTGCGCTCGACACCATTCTCGATATGGTGAGCACGCCTGCATATCGCCGCCTGGGCGTGGCCGCGCGATTGAATGGATCCGCGATTGCCACGTGGAGCCAAGGGGATTCTGACACGGTCAAGGTGAACACGTTGTTGAACCTGAGCCCGTCACGGCAGGCTCCTGACGGCGAGGCGCCGGCAACGGGCGTCATCGACGGGTCCTATGCACAACGCAATGGCCGGGTGGACTTGCAAAGGCTGGAGGTGCATCTGCCCGCAAGCGACCTGGAGGCGCACGGCACAATCGGCGCTTATCCCATTACCAGTTCCTCGGCCCTCAGCGTCGACCTTCACTCGCACGACCTGGGAGAATTTGACGCCGCGCTGCGCAGCCTGGGACTGGAGCGCGAGGGCAGATCGGGCGCTGCCGCTCTGCCGGTGGCCTTGGCCGGGCAGGCGGATTTTGAGGGGACGTGGACGGGATCTCTCGCTAAGCCGCATATCGCAGGCGATCTGAAAGCCACGCAATTAGCCTTGGAGATGCCAAAGCCTTCCGGCGTCTCGGGTCAGTCCCAGTATGTGCGCATGGATTCGGTCGAAGTAACGGGCAGCTACTCTGCGACCCAGATTGGCATCGAGCGGGCGCAGCTTGTTCGCGGCCGATCGAGCATTTCGCTGCGTGGAACCCTGGACGCCTCGCCTGGCGCAAGGCCGCAGTTCGACTCGAACTCGGTACTCCACGTTCGCCTGCAGGCTTCCCATCTCGATGCCTCGGATGTGCAACCGCTCTTGGCCGCGAACCTGCCTGTGACCGGCGTCTTCGATACCGAAATCCAAGCCGATGGGGCATTGCACGAGCCCTCAGGATCCGGCTGGCTGAGCATGGCGAAGGGCTCAGTTTATGGCGAGCCGGTTTCCGATCTCCGCATCGATGGTGCTGTGGCCGAGCGGGTGATGAAGTTGAGGTCGGTCACGCTGCGCGAGTGGGGCGGCAGCGTTTCTGCTTCGGGAAGTTACGACCTCAGAACCCGGGCATTCCAGCTGGATGCACAAGGCGCCGGAATCGATCTCGCGCAAATTCGCTGGCTGGGTGAACAAAATCTGGAGGCGGCAGGGACGGTAAGCTTAGACGTCAGCGGCTCAGGCGCTCTTGACGATCCGCACCTCGAGGGTAAGGCCACCGTCGCCTCGCTCGCGGTTGCCGGCCAGCGCTTTAATGAAACAACATTCACCGCGCACTCCGCCGGCCACGTTCTCAATTACAACCTGACCACTCAGACGGCAGGCGCGGAGATGGCCCTCCACGGCGAGACGGAACTTGCTGGCGGCTACACAACGCATGCGCAACTGGAGTTTGCGCACTTTAATATTGGCGCGATCTTGCGGACCGCTCATATTGAAGCCGTCAGCGGCAACTCTGCTTTGGCCGGAACGGTTACGCTCGATGGTCCCCTGCAACATCCTGAGCAGCTTCGCGGAGATGCCCGCTTGCGCGAGATGGCCGTCACCATCGCCGGCGTTCCACTCGATAGTGAGGGCGGGATGCACGTGACGCTCGCTAACAACCGCATCGAGCTGGATCCTTTGCACGTTACCGGTGAGAGCACCGATCTCCGCGTGCATGGCGGACTTTCGCTTTCAGGATCGCGGCAACTCGATCTTGCCGCCAACGGCTCCATCAACCTGAAGCTGGCCGAGTCGCTCGATCCCGATCTGACCGCCAGCGGCCTGACCACGTTTACGATGGAGGCGCATGGGCCGTTGCAGCATCCGGCCATGCAGGGCCGCATTGAGTTTCAGAACGGCTCGCTGGCCCTCGAAGACCTGGCCAATGGGCTGAGCCAATTGCACGGCACGCTTGAGTTCAACCAGAACCGGCTTGAAGTCCGCTCGCTGACGGCGATGACCGGCGGCGGTTTACTCAGCGTGGGCGGATCTTTGAGCTACCAGCACGGCATCTTCGCCGATCTCACCGTCACAGGCAACGGCGTGCGCATCCGCTATCCCGAGGGCGTGACATCGCTGGCTGATGCCCGATTGCATCTGCAGGGCGCGCAAAACAACCTGCTGCTCAGCGGCGATGTCCAGATCACACGGTTTTACGCCAGCCCGGACCTCGATCTGGCCTCGTTGGCAGCCCAGGCCGGGACCGCCGTGCAATCCGTCGCAGCGCCTGAGGCGCCGTCGAACCACGTACGCCTCGACGTGCACGTGGTTTCTTCGCCGCAGTTGAACTTTCAGAATGCGTATGCCAAACTGGCCGGCGACGTGGATTTGCACCTGCGCGGCACCCTTGCCTCGCCTTCGCTTTTAGGCCGCGTCTCGGTCACTGAGGGCAGCGCGCTGATTGCCGGAACGCGGTACGATCTGGAGCGCGGCGATATCAGCTTCACCAACCCTGTCCGCATTGAGCCGATCATCGACCTCAGCGCCACAGCCCACGTTGAAGACTACGACGTTTTTCTCGACCTGCACGGATCGCCGCAAAAAATGTCTGTAACCTACCGCAGCGACCCTCCTCTGCCCGAAGCCGACGTCGTCTCCCTGCTGGCCCTGGGACACACTTCAAACCAACAGCGCCTGTATACACAGCAGCAGGAACAGTCCATCAGCAATCCCACCACCGACGCCCTGCTTGGCGGCGCCCTGAACGCCACGGTGAGCAACCGAATCCAAAAGCTTTTCGGGGCAGGCTCGGTGAAACTTGACCCGAACTATCTCGGCGCCTTCGGCAACTCCACAACGCGCATCACCGTTGAAGAGCAATTCGGCCGCACCGTGGTTCTCACCTACGCTACCGACATCAACACCACGAATGAGCAGTTGCTTCAGGCCGAAGTTGCCATCAACCGCCACGTCTCCGTCGTTGTCGCACGCGATGAATCGGGCGTTTTCTCCATGGTGATCAAATTCACGCGCCGCTACCCTTAACCGCTCCTCAATTTTTGAAGAACGGCCGATGCGGTGCAGACAGGCCGCGATCGGAATCGCTTGGGCTCCCTCGAAAATCTCGTAGAATGGAAATCCCCAGGTAAATGCCGGGAAAGAGCGTTGCGTGCCGAAGGAGCTGCGATGGAGTTAGAGAATCAGAAGGATCCAAAACCTGGCCCCACACCGGACAGTTCCCAACCGGCTCTGACGCCGCAGCTAAACGAACCCGCACCTGGCTCGCAGCTCAGTCACGGGCTGCGATGGATCTTCATCGGCGGCCGGGGCCTGCGCGCCGGCTGGTCGGTGCTGGTGTTTTTGGCCTTTTTCATCACCCTTGTCATCGTCATCAACACCGCGCTGTTGCATTTCCATCTCATCCGCAAGGGGAACGACTTTGCGCCGTCGCAACTACTTTTCGGCGAAGCAGGAGTTCTGGCCGCGCTGCTCATAGCGGCCGCGTTGGTGGGCCTCATCGAGGGCCGGCGCATTCTCGACTACAACCTCACCGGCCCGCGGCGGCCGCAGCATTTTTTCTTCGGCCTCGCGGCCGGTTTTCTTGCTCTCTCGGCCCTTGTGGGGGTGCTCGCGGCAGGCGGCTGGCTGCATTTCGGTCCTGTCGCACTTTCCGGCGCGGCCATCTTCAAATTTGGCGCCCTGTGGGGCTGTGTTTTTCTCGCAGGGGGGGCAGTCGAAGAGGGACTCTTCCGTTGCTATGGACTCTTCACTCTGGCTCGCGGCATCAATTTCTGGTGGGCGTTGGGCGTGATTGCGCTGCTCTGTGCCGACATCGCATTCAGGGTTCACGGAACCGCTGCGTGGGGCGTGTATGTTGCCGCATTGCTCGGGTTTTTCCCGTGCCTCCTGCTCCACTTGAAGTCTGCTGCACGCAGCGCATTCTGGTGCGCGGCATGGGTCACCTCGACCCTGTTTGGGTTTTTGCATGTGGCCAACCCTGGCGAGGCGTGGATCGGCGTCTTTGCCGCCGCGTTTGTCGGCTTTGTCCTCTGCGTCAGCGTGCGCGTCACCGGCTCGGCCTGGTGGGCGATCGGCTGCCACGCCGCATGGGACTGGGGCGAGACCTACTTCTATGGAACCGCTGACAGCGGGCTCACTCCGCACGGTTGCTACCTGACCAGCCACCCGGCGGGCAATCCCCTGTGGAGCGGCGGATCCGTCGGCCCCGAGGGCAGCGTGCTGGTTCTGGGCGCGATTCTGCTCCTGCTGGCGGTGGTGCTCGCTTACGGCCGCTTGAGTGTTCCCGTGCATGCGGCGTCACAAGCCGCAGATTGAGATGGAGATGCGCCTCTGGCTCAATCGCAGCGCCGAAATCTCCGCTCGCGGGCAGTTGATCACCCGGATTGAGAGCGCCGGCGCGCCCGCCAGAAGGAGCTCAGTCCCAGATAGACGAACACAACCGCAACCGCGATGATGAAACCGCGCTGCACCGGCTGCCTCGAAAGGCCGGACCAGTTCTGCCAGAGGCGAAAGGCGAAGAGCACCGCGAAGAGGAGAAAGAAGAAGCCGGTTACCTCGAGCCAAACGATGCCGCCCACGTGACGAAAGGGCTTGAGGAATCCGCCGAGGCCGCGGCTGACGCCACGCCCGGCTTGAGCGACTATGCGTCCAGCGGTTTGTGCGTCGGCGTGGCGTTGGCCGATAGCGCTGGACGCCGGCGTAGCCGATTGGGGCGATCGCGGACGAGCGGCGAACGATGACCCGGCGACGAATTGCTGCCCGGCAATGCGGCCCGCGACACGCACTCCAATCCCCAGGGCGCGCCCGATCATGCGAGGTCTCATACCGTTTATGATGGTAGCAGTGGCCCGCCGCGCTTTGCGCCGCCCGCAGCGGCGCCCGGGTTGCCCTCTACCAGGAATGGCGGTAAGGTAGAGAGACTGCAAGCCGCTACCTGCGTTCCGATCTTGCACCGGCCGCAGCGGAGGTAACCGTGACATCGCGTCTGCGCGAACTCATTCAGCAACTCGGCGAGGCCATCCACGAATCTGTGATCGAGAGCGAGCAGATCGCAGGGGTGGTGCAAGACATTCGCAAGCACGGCTTCGATGTGTTGCTCATGCTGGAGGCGACGATTGGTCTGAATGAAGTGGTGACGGTAACCAAGAGCGCTGAGGGCAACGATGCGAACGCCGAACCGCACGGACAGGTAGGAACGTTTACTCAGAACGATCTGCATTTTCTGCGCTCCCTGCGCATCTCGGTGGAAGGCGAGCCCGACGAATCAGCTACAGACATCAAATAAATCTGGCTTGGTTGACTTTAAATCTGGCTTGGTTGATTCGTGAGCATGCGCGCGGTGATTCATCCCCTCATCAGACGATTGACCCCTGTTAAGCCCCTTGATAAAATGAAAGCGCGGGGTGGAGCAGCCCGGTAGCTCGTTGGGCTCATAACCCAAAGGTCGCTGGTTCAAATCCAGCCCCCGCAACCAAAGTTCTGATGATTCTAAACGGCTTCCGATATGAGTTCGGGAGCCGTTTCTGCGTTTGGAGCGAACTTGGGCAAATCTTGGGCAAAGAATTCCTGCTCAAGAAGTGCTCCTAGCTCCTCGGCTACTTTAACGTCGTCCGCCGTGATGAGATGGGTGTAGTTCATCGTCGTGTTCGAGTCCACATGGCCGAGCCGTTCCTGCCGAACTGCCATAGGGGCACGAAGCGAATCGAGCAGAGTGGCGTTGCCATGC
>JASHQH010000324.1 GCA_030037635.1 Acidobacteriaceae bacterium | reverse complement strand
CCCCCGAGAATCACGTTCCACCATTGAACCTGGGGCACCCAGAGTTGAGCAACTTACTTTCCGAGATCTAGGCCACCGCACCCACCTTCAGGATCGTTATTGAACGCTCACATCCCAAGACCGGGCGACCCGCCATCGGACGGCCCTACAAGACGGCCTGGACGCTAACAGCGCTTCGTTCCAGAGGCGCTTACTTCGCCTGTACCCATGCAAACACGGGCGGCGTGTTCCCGAACTTCTTCGTGAGCTTTTGGGTGGAAATGTCGACAAGGTAAATGTCCATCGTGCCCTTGTCAGAATCGTGGGATTTGTTGACGAAAAGCGACTTTGAATCCGGAGACCAGACCGGCGGCGCGTTCAAAGACTCGTAGTGGCTGAAGGTCACGAGGACGTTGTGACCCGTCCCATCGGCATGGATCATGCTGACGCGGTTTGAGTTGTCGGCATACCGACCTTTCTTTACATCGTCTCGGCCGGGCTGGTAGTCGTAAAAAGCTATCCACTCCCCTGAAGGCGACCACGAGGGCGCCGTGCCATCGGCGATCTTCGAGGCGGTTCCCGTAGCAACATCAAAAACGAAGATCGCCATCAGCGGCGGAATCGCCTTTCCATCTGATGATCTCTCCACCTCCCTATCGAAGACGATGCGACGGCCATCGGGAGACCATGAAATGTGTCCGGCGTTCTTCATCGATTCAGGGCCGATACTCACGGCCCCTGTCTTCAGGTCCAGGAACTGGATACGGGGACGAGGCACTTCAGCCGTGCTGCGTGTGATGTAGGCCAACTTGGAGCCATCCGGAGACACTGCGACACTGCCGCCCTGTATTTCGAGATTTCGATAATCTCTCCACTGCTTCTCGACCATGGAGTAAACGCCTACGGTCAACATAGGTCTTACCCTCGGAACGGCAGAGGCGCTGTCAGCAATACGTGCGGAGGCGATAAGATGGCCGTCGGCTGACATGCTTGGCGTCACATACCAATCGCCGCCCTCCGTTTGCAACGTCGATGTCACCTCGCCGGTCGTGACCGCGAGACTATAAGGCGGATACCCCGTCAGCAAGGTTGCCCCTGGCATTCGCGGAAGGTTGTCCATCTTCGCCTCTATGGACCTAATTGACCACGGAAGACTCAGCGCAACAAGCATCCCAGCAACAACACTCCATTTTTTCATCATTCACCTCCGGCATTCTTTTTGGGCACACGAATGAGCAGGCATCATGGGTTCGTATACCAGTCGTCGGGCTTCATTGCCCAGCCGGGTGTGAACGCGGGTGCAGACCCCGGTGGAATGCTTCCTGCCGGGTCCTTGCTCAGCATGTTGTAGACAAACGAATTGCTGTTATGCAGAAGGAAGTTGTAACCCTCCTGACCGCCGCTGCAGGTCGGGCACGGATGCGCATAGTCACTTTGGTTAAGTCCGCTCCCTGCATGTTGGGCAAACAACTTCGCGCCGTTATCGAGGGCATCCGCCTGGGCCTGACTCACGTATATGGTGTGCTCTTTGCCGCGGTCGTTCCTAGAATCGTTAATTCGAACCTGCTGATTATGGCTACTGCCAGGATTACCCAATACCTGGACCATATCGCCTTCCACGATATAGTAGCTATGCTTGGCGAGTCCGAGAGAGAGGATTCTCAAGAGCCAGTTGTGGATCGGGCGTTGTCCGACGATGACCGCCACTGCTCCACTCTGCTGTTGGTCCGAACCTGGAGGGCTCGGTAGCGCAGAGCCTGATGTTCCATCCGACGCCGAGCTTTGACCCGATCCAGAGTTGTTGATTCCGTTGGCGGCCGTGCAGTCGTACCCCTCAGCGCAATAGTTTTCCGGCGTATCACCTGGGGTGTTCCCGCAGGTTTCGACCCCGCCGCAGTGCCCGTCCAGATCAATCCCAGTATTCGGGTTGTTGTTCACGTAAGCGTACAGGTTCAAGCTCTGTGGGTCGCCAAATGTTGCGTACGGCACCGCCGCCGGCGTTCCCGCCCAGTCCGGCGTCATGAACCGGGCCAGATCAGAGGTGTAGTACCGGGCGAAGAAGTAATCTAGGCCCGACTCGATATCGCGCTCCTTGCCGGTGAAGTGGTGTTCCGTCGCGTCGGTTCCGGTGCAGGTGAGGCCGTCGCCGAAAGGATAGCTGTAGCACACCTCTTCCTGGTTGCCCGAAGCGTTGGTCCGCATGCGGTTGGTGCCCAGCCAGTCGGTGAGATGGAAATGATAGGTGTTGGGAACAGGGCCCGCAAGTCCCTCGTAGGTCGCCAGCAGACGCGCTCCTGCAAACACGTTCGAATGCACCCACCCGCCCGAACTATTCAGCTCGGTCACCTGCTCACCGCCCAAGCCGAGCAGGTACGCGGCCGTGATGGTCGAGCCGGAGTATTTGGCCACGCGGCGGCCCTCGGCGTCGTAGAGATACGTAGGCTCGCCGTTCAAAGACACGATGCGTTCCTCGGCGTCGTAGGCATAGGAATTATTGCCGTCGAAGAGGACGTTCCCGGCGTTGTCACCGTACAGATCGATCCACCGGCCGTGTTGGCCGGCGACCTTAAAGCCCAGCTGCTTCACGTAAAACGCCGCCGCCGTTTGCGGATCCGGGGCCTGCATCAAAATGCCGGTGCCCAATGTGTTTGCCAAATGACCCCTAACCGCGCTTCCATCCTCCGCGCTGGGCACCGGGCCGCGAAAACCCTCGCTTGGGACCGCGTGGGCCCTCGCCGCGAAACTTGCCGG
>JASHQH010000323.1 GCA_030037635.1 Acidobacteriaceae bacterium | reverse complement strand
GTCGCCGAGCGTTTCTCCCTGCTGCAGGATCGCTTTCACTCCCTCGACGGCTACGCCCTCGACGCGCAGGTGGGCTCCGTGCTCACCGGACTCGGCTTTGCCAAGCAGGACTGGGCGCGCCAAACTGCAGAATTTTCGGGCGGCTGGCAGATGCGCATCGCGCTCGCCAAGCTGCTGCTGGCCAAACCCAACCTGCTCCTTCTCGACGAGCCCACCAACCACCTCGATCTCGAAACCCGCAACTGGCTCGAGGACTACCTCAAAAGCTATCCCTTCGGCTACATTCTCATCTCCCACGACCGCTACTTCCTCGACGTCACCATCGACCGCACCGTCGAAATCTGGAACAAGCGCCTCACCATCTACCAGGGCAACTACACAAAATATCTGCAGCAGAAGGACGAACGCCGCGAGCAGCTCACTGCCGCTTACCGCAACCGGCGCGAGCGCATCGAGCACCTTGAAGCCTTCATCAATCGGTTCCGCTATCAGGCCACCAAGGCCAAACAGGTGCAGTCACGCATCAAGGAACTTGAAAAGATTGAGCGCGTCGAGATCCCCGAAGAAGAACCCGTCATCCACTTCAAATTTCCCCAGCCGCCGCCCTCCGGCCGCATGGTCGCCGAAGCAGAGAATCTCAGAAAGGACTACGGCGCCAAGTGCGTCTTTGCCGGCGGGCGCTTCAACCTCTCCCGCGGCGACCGCGTGGCCCTCGTCGGCGTCAACGGCGCGGGCAAATCCACGCTCATCAAATTGCTTACCGGCGCTGAGGCTCCCACCGTCGGATCAATCAAGCTCGGTCACAATGTCGCAGCCGAATATTTCGCGCAGGATCAGTACAAAGTCCTCGATCCCGAGGCGCGCATGCTCGACGACATCAGCCGCGCCGCCCGCCGCGTGCCCGAAGTCGAGCTGCGTTCCCTCCTGGGCTGCTTCCTCTTTTCCGGCGACGACGTTTTCAAGCCGCTGGGCGTGCTTTCCGGCGGCGAGCGTAACCGCTACGCACTGGCGCGCATTCTCGTCTCGCCCTCCAACTTCCTGCTCCTCGACGAGCCCACCAACCACCTCGACGTGCGCGCCAAGGACGTGCTCCTCGAAGCGCTCTCCGGCTATAGCGGCACCGTCATCTTCGTCTCCCACGACCGCTACTTCATTGATCGCCTCGCCACGCGCGTGCTCGAAATCGAGAACGGCGCCATCACCGCCTACGAAGGCAACTACGAGGACTATCTCCGCCGCAAGGCCGCTCTGGCTGCCAGCACTGTCATCCTCAGCGACGCCGCGCGCAGCCAGGATCCCTCGCAAGTCGAAGGACCTGCATTGCAAACCGGTCTTCCCGAGCCAAGCACGGCGCCGAAACTGGATGCTCATCCTGAGCGAGGTCGCCGCAGCGGCCGAGTCGAAGGACCTGCATTTGCAGCCCCGTCCTCGAAGCCATCGCCGCACGGCACCATCCTCATCGAAGGCAGATACGACGGACCTGACACCACCTCACCCAAAAAACAAAACCGCCGCCTCAACCCCATCAGGCAAAAGCAAATGCAGGGCCGCTGCGCCTTCCTCGAAGAAGAAATCCCGCGCATCGAATCATCCATCGCGCATACCGAACAACAACTCGCCGTCTACGTCTCCGCCGCTGAAACCCAGCGCCTCACCGCTCTCGCCGCCGAGCTCCGCACGCAACTGGCGGCGCTCACCGCCGAATGGGAAGATCTGATGGCGCAGCTGGAAACCTGAAGCTTGGCGATCAGCGCAACCTCCTCGTACCATCGAAACCATGAAAGGCAGAGCGTCCAAATCCCGCTGCAAATGGGCTGAGAGCGATCCGCTCCTCCGCGAGTATCACGACAAGGAGTGGGGCATCCCCCAGCGCAACAGCCGCGCCCTTTGGGAGCTGCTCATGCTCGAAGGCTTCCAGGCCGGCCTCGCCTGGATCACCGTCCTGCGCAAGCGCAAGGCCCTCCGCAAAGCCTTCAAAGGCTTCCACCCGGCAAAGGTCGCGCGCTTCGGTGAGCGCGACATTGCGCGTTTGCTCCAAAACCAGGAAATAATCCGTTCGCGCGCCAAAATTGAAGCCACCATCCACGCCGCCCGCATCTACCTCCAGATGCAGAAAGACGGCGAAGACTTCGCGTCGTTTCTCTGGGGAATCGTAGGCGGCAAGCCCATCCGGTCCAACGGCCCCGTTCTCGCGCAAACGCCGCTCTCCGTTGAGATGTCAAAGCAGCTCAAGAAGCGTGGCTTCAAATTTGTTGGCCCGGTCATCGTCTATGCCTTCATGCAGGCCGCCGGAATGGTCAACGACCACAGCCCCAATTGCTTCCGCCGCAACGCGCGCAGGTAGCCCGCGTTGTGCCCAAACCGGTCTTGAAACGGAACCGCCCTCCGGCGCCCCGGATCGCGTGCCCCGCCGGATTAAGATAGAGTGAACTCGCGACGAGGCACCCCATGAGCACAATTCTCGCGCCCGGTACCACCGCTCCCGACTTCAGGCTGCACGTGACTCCCGATCAGCAGCTCTCTTTAAGCGAGCTGCGCGGCCGTCCTGTCATCCTCGCGTTTTATCCTGCCGATTGGAGCCCCGTCTGCAGTGATCAGATGGCTCTCTACAACGAGGTTCTTCCCGAATTCCAAAAAGCCAATGCCGAGCTTCTGGGAATCTCCGTCGATGGCGTGTGGTGCCACGAGGCTTTCGCCAACGATCGCCATCTTCATTTTCCGTTGATGGCCGACTTCGAACCCAAAGGAGCCGTCGCCAAAGCGTATGGCGTCTACCGCGACCAGGACGGCATCTGCGAGCGTGCTCTCTTCGTGATCGACAAGAACGGCGTGATCGCCTGGAGCTATCTTTCTCCGGTCGCCGTAAATCCGGGCGCAGACGGAATTCTCGACGCACTCGACCGTTTGCCCAGGTAACGCAAGCCCACCCACACAGCAAAAAAGGAATGAACCCATGAGTCTGCGCGTCCCCGTCAGCGATCAGGACCACATCCAGGGAAGTCCTGACGCCCCATTCACCCTCGTCGAATATGGCGATTACGAATGTCCTCACTGCGGCCACGCTTATCCCATCGTGAAGCGCGTCCAGAAGCATTTCGGCAAGAGGCTCCGCTTCGTCTATCGCAATTTCCCCCTCACTCAGATGCACCCTCACGCCGAGTCGGCCGCAGAAACAGCAGAGTTCGCTGGCTCCCAGGGAAAATTCTGGGAGATGCACGATGCACTGTTCGAAAATCAGGATTCGCTGGGCGGTCCGCTCTACCTGCGGCTCGCTCAGCAATTCTCACTCCCGGCGGCCGAGCTCCAGGCCGCCTTGCAAGCGCACAGCTTTCTTGCCCGCATAAAAAGTGATTTCAGCGGCGGCGTCCGCAGCGGCGTAAACGGCACGCCCACGTTTTTTATCAACGGCCAGCGCCACGACGGCCCCTTTGAGTACGAGGACCTTGTCCAGGCTGTCGATTCGGCTCTCACGCGCGCCTGATTCGCACGCGTCCATCGCCTGTGGCTTGCGAAGCCCCGCTGTGTCTGCTTGATTTCCATCGTGCATAATCAAATCACGATGGCTCTATTGTGGAACCCGGAGAGCTGGTCGCAGCGCCTGGCCGAGCTCCAGTCGCAATCCGGCGACCTGAAAGAAGCGCCGCTGCGCCGCGACGTGCGCTCCCTGGGCACGCTGCTGGGCGCGGTGCTGCGCGAGCAGGCTGGCGACGAGGCCTTTGCCCAGGTGGAAGCGCTGCGCCAGGGCACCATCCGCCGCCGTGATGCCGATGCGCGCGCCCAGACCGGCGAAGCTGCCCGCCACGCCGCCGCCGCTCTCAAGCTGGTCCACTCCCTTGCCGTCGAGCGCGCCATCCTGCTTACGCGCGCCTTCGCCTTCTACTTCGAGCTCATCAACCTCGCTGAAACCAACCACCGCAAGTGCCGCCGCATCGCGCTCCGCCTCAGCGGCGAAGCCGGCCGCCAGCGCGGCTCGCTCGAAGGCACGCTGGGCGAAATGCGCCGCGTCGGCATCGGCCCCGCGGAGGCGCTCGAATGGCTCCGCCGCGTGCTCATCGTTCCCGTCTTCACCGCCCACCCCACTGAGGCCGCGCGCCGCACCGTCATGTTCAAGCGCCGCCGCATCGGCGAATTTCTCGAGGCTCTCGACCGCATCCCACTCCCTGAGCAGGAACTCGCGCGCCT
>JASHQH010000322.1 GCA_030037635.1 Acidobacteriaceae bacterium | reverse complement strand
CAACAAATCCTGCACCCTGACCTAGGGCTGTGACCGCATGAATTTGTACCTGTGAGCTTCGTGCTATCCCACCCTTTCCGCAAAAGACGCGGAAAGGATGGGGCAACGAGGTTATTCTTCATGCGGTCACTGGCCTAGTGTGGTGAGTCTGAAGTTCGTTGCATGAGTCGAAGCCGGGAATGCAGGTCCTTCGACTTCGTTTGCCGCACAAAACGCGGCAAACTTCGCTCAGGATGACCCTTCTATTTGTTGGTGAACTTTAGACCCAGGACACTAGCCTGCGTTTCGCACTTGTGCGGCAATTTTCCGCAACTCGGGAAGCACTCGGCCCAGTGCGGCGGGAGCGGCGTCGCGTGTGCCGAGGGCGAAGTAGACATCGCGATAGAGCGGGTAAAGCTGCTGGTAGACCGCGGCGGATTTGGCGTCGGGCTCGACGGTGCGGAAGGGAAGGCAGACGGCAGCCTGCGCTTCTTCGGCGGTTTTGAAAGCTCCGGCGGCAAGCAGCGCGAAGATGCCAGAGCCCAGGCTGGTGGGAATGCCCGCGGGAACGAGTACCGGCTTGTTGAGTACGTTGGCATAGACGCGGTTGAGGATCTCGTTCTTCTGCGGGACGCCGCCGGCATTGATGACGCGGTCGATGCGCACGCCGTGGCCGGCCATGCGCTCCAGGATGATGCGCGTATGGAAAGCGGTGCCTTCAATGGCGGCGAAGAGCTCGTCCTGCGCGGTGTGGACGAGGTTCCAGCCCAGGGTGACGCCGCCGAGCTCGGGATTGACGAGCACGGTGCGGTCGCCGTTGTCCCAGCTCAGTCGCAGGAGGCCGGTTTGGCCAGCGCGATAGGCCGCAAGCCCTTCAGAGAGCGCGGCGACGGTAGTCCCGGCACGCTGAGCGATGGCGTCGAAGATATCGCCCACGGCGGAAAGCCCTGCCTCGATGCCCGCGTATTGCGGATGCACGCTGCCGGGCACCACGCCGCAGACGCCGGGAACGAGCTGCGGCTTCTTGGCGATGGCCATGATGCAGGTGGAGGTGCCGACCACGTTCACCACGTCGCCTTCGCGGATGTTGGCGCCGATGGCGTCCCAATGGGCATCGAATGCGCCCACAGGAATGGGGATGCCGGGGCGCAGGCCGAGCTGCGAGGCCCACTTTGGCGAAAGATGGCCAGCGAGGTGGTCGCTGGTGAGATATTGGCCGGCCAATTTGGCGCGCACGCCGGCAAAGAGCGGATCGACGGCGACCAGAAACTCTTCGGGCGGCAGGCCGCCCCATTTGGGATTCCACATCCACTTGTGACCCATGGCGCAGACGCTGCGCTTGAGCCCGCTTACATCAGTCACGCCGCACAGCGTGGCTGCCACCATGTCGCAATGTTCGAGGGCGGTCACGAAGCGCGATCGCTTTTCAGGGTTGTGGCGCAGCCAATGGAGGAGCTTGGCGAATCCCCACTCGTGCGAGTAGACGCCGCCGCACCACTCGATGCCTTCAAATCGCAGCTCGTGCGCCTTGCGCGTGATCTCTTCGGCTTCGGCAAAGGCGCGATGATCGCACCAGAGATAGTATTCGTCGAGCGGCTCGAGGCCTTGGCCCACAGGAACGACGGTGGAGCCGGTGGTGTCGAGCGCGATGGCCGCGACCTGGGCGCCGTCGATCGCGGCGGTCTTGAGCGCATCGCGCGTGGCCGCGGCGAGGGCGGCCATCTGGTCGGCATGCGATTGCGTGGCGTAATTGGGATCTTCGCGGCGGCGGTGCAGCGGGTAGGAAGCGGACGCGGTGCCGATCGGGCCCTTGGCGCTGTCAACCAGCGTGACGCGAACGCCGAGGGTGCCGAAATCGACGCCGGCGACAATGGCCATGGGAGCCGTCCCTTCGGGAAGACGTCTTTCGATCCGCCAACCAGAGTAAATGATTCGCGCGGGGAGTGAACGGACGCCTGATGTGAACTTCTCAGCCGGGACAGATGAATTGATATACTGCGTCAACGCCGGCTCGACTTGCGGCTCTGCCGGCGCACACGCTGGTTCGGTGAGGAACACCCCGCTTGAACGCGCTTCCCCTGTTGCTGATTATCCTGGGCGTCTTTTTTGTCGCGTACCGCTACTTCAGCGCGTTCCTGGCTGCGCGTGCGTTTGCGCTGGATGACCGCAATATCACGCCGGCGCACCGCTTCAATGACGGGCACAACTACGTGCCTTCGCCGCGCTGGGTGGTTTTCGGCCATCACTTCGCGGCTATTGCGGGAGCGGGTCCGCTGGTGGGTCCCACGCTGGCCGCGCAATTCGGTTTCGCTCCGGGGCTGCTTTGGCTGGTGGCAGGAGCGGTGCTGGCCGGCGCGGTGCACGACTTTGTCACACTGGTGGGGTCGACGCGTCACGAAGGGCGCTCGCTGCCGCACATTGTGTTGAGCGAGGTGGGGCCGGTCACGGGGATGGTGGCTCTGATCGCCGTGGTGATCGACGTGATTATCGCCATGGCCGGACTGGCCATTGTGGTGGTGAACGCGCTGAGCCAGAGCGCCTGGAGCCTGTTCACCATCGGCGCCTCGATTCCTATCGCCATGGTGATGGGCTGGTGGATGTTCAGGAGACGCCGCGGCCGCGTGCTGGTGCTGGCGCCGTCGATATTCGGCGTGCTGGCGCTGGGCGCCGCCCTGGTCGCGGGCCACTTTGTGGCGGGATCGGCGCTGGCCGGGATTTTTGAGCTGCCGGGTCACCAGATCATCCTGATTCTTTGCGTGTACGGATTCCTGGCCAGCACGCTTCCGGTTTGGATGCTGCTGGAGCCGCGCGATTACCTTTCCACCTACATCAAGATCGGAACCATCGCCGCGCTTCTGGTTGGGGTAATGGTCGTGCATCCCAGGCTGCAGTTCCCGGCTTTCACGCAGTTTGTTCATGGCGGCGGGCCCATCATTCCCGGCAAGGTGTTTCCATTTCTCTTTGTGACCATTGCGTGCGGAGCGATTTCAGGATTTCACGCGCTGGTCTCTTCAGGCACGACGCCCAAGCTGATCGACAAGGAGACCGAGGCGCGCCTGGTGGGATATGGCGCCATGCTGGTGGAGTCGCTGGTGGGTGTGCTGGCGCTGATTGCGGCCTGCTCAATGAATATGGGCGACTACTTCGCCATCAACGTGCCGCCGGCGGTATTTGCGAAGATGGGCGTCCCCACGGTGCACCTGGCGGAGCTGTCGCGCATGGTGGGCGAACCACTTGCCGGCCGCACCGGGGGGCCGGTTTCGTTTGCGGTGGGGATGGCGCAGATTTTTCACGGCATTCCGGGCATGGCCAGGCTGACCAGCTACTGGTTTCACTTTGCCATTCTGTTTGAAGCCATGTTCATTCTGACGACCATCGATGCGGGCACGCGCGTGGGCCGCTATGTGTTACAGGAGCTGATGGGCAAAGTGCATCGGCCGTTCGCGGCTTCGCGGTCGCTGCCGGGCAACGTGCTGGCCAGTGGATTCATTGTGCTGTGCTGGGGATACCTGGTGTGGGGTGGAAGCATTGCGACCATCTGGCCGCTGTTTGGCACCGCCAACCAGTTGCTGGCCGCGATTGCGCTCACCACTATGTCGGCGTGGCTGGTGAATCACGGCAAGCCAGGCTACGCGTGGCTCACGATTGTGCCGGCGGGCTTTGTAGTGGTCACGACGATTTCGGCGGCGGTGCTTTCGACGCTGGATGTTTATTGGCCGATGGCACACCATCGGGGGACGCAGGCGCAGGGATGGGTGGAGACGATTCTGATGTCGGCATTTGTGGCGGGAGCGGCGATGGTGATTGTGTTTTCCTCGTTGCGCTGCATTCAAACGCTGCGCGGAGTTCCTCCGCCGTTTGTGCGTGAAGGCCCGTTGGAGCCGGGCCGCACGAGCCCGCAACCGGCGGCGCCGTTCCGCTGCTGCTAAAAGAGCGATCACGGAGGTTCGTGCTTCCCGGGACACCCACGGTTGCAGCTCATCATTTTTTCGCGCCGGGCAGCAACGAGGTGAGCTTACTGAAGATTCCCGACTTCGCCGTTGGCGAGGCGGGCGAGGCTGTAGGCGGCGTCTGTGGCGAGACCGCAACAGCCGGAGATCCGGGATTCGCAGGCGCGGTCGGTCCGGGTTTCGCAGCGTCCGGAGCTGGAGCTCCATCGACAACGTGAGCGTGGGGAATTGGCGGGGCGGCGCCATCGAGATTCTTGACCAGAATCGTAATCCTGCGGTTGGAGGGATCGTAGGGATTGCTCTTGTCGCGGAGCATTTGATCGGCGAATCCGCGCACCTGCGTCACCTGATCGGAGCGGACGCCATCCTGCTGCAGAAGCCGGCGTGCCGCATTGGCGCGGTCGGCCGAGAGTTCCCAGTTGCTGTAGGTGGTGTCGGTGGAGTAGGGCGCGGCGTCGGTATGTCCCTCGATGAGCAACTGGTTGGGGAGGGTTTTGAGTTCGCTGGCCAGCAGCGCGAGCAGTTCCTGCCCGCTGGGGCTGAGTTGTGCGCTGCCGCTCTGGTAGAACGTGCCGTTCTTACCTTCGAGGAGTTCAATGCGCAAGCCTTCGGGGGTGATGGTGATCTCAATCTGCTTGCTGAGCTTTTCAAGGTCCTGGCGAGCCTTGATTTCCTGCTCGAGCTTCTGCTTGAGCTCCTGCAGCTTTTGCATGTTGGCATCGGACGGCGTGGCGGTGTTGACGCCGTTGCCCGACATGGCGGTGCCGAGCAGATTTGCGGTGCCCTTGGGGTCGTTGAAGTAGCCGGCGACGGCCTTTTTGATCTGCTCGTTCTGGTTCATGAGCCAGAGCACGATGAAGAGAGACATCAGTGCGGTGACAAAGTCGGCATAGGCGACCTTCCATGCGCCGCCATGATGGCCGCCGTGGCCGCCTTTTTTCTTGATGACGATGATGGGTTTCTCTTTGGCCGTCATGGTCTTTTCCGGCATCAGGCTGCCGCTGCTTGCGCCGGCTCGGCCGCCTTGTTCTTGCAGGCCTTCTCCATCTCGTCGAAGCTGGGCCGGAGGTAGGCGGGAATGGCGCGCCGCCCCATTTCAACCGCGATCATGGGCGCGGAGCCTTTGAGAAAAGCCAGCAGGAGCACGCGCAGCACGTGCAGATACGCGTCCTGTTCGTCGGCGATCTTGCGCATGCTGGCGCTCAAGGGACCCACGACGCCATAGCAAAGCAGGATGCCGAGAAAGGTGCCCACCAGGGCCGCGGCCACGTGCTTGCCGATCTCTTCGGGCGGTCCGCCTAATGCGCCCATGGTGATGACCACGCCCAACACCGCAGCCACAATGCCCAGGCCGGGCAACGAGTCGGCCACGGTGGAGAGGGAATCAGAGGGCTGCACTTCCTGGTGGTGATGCACCTCCATGTCCAGCTCCATCATCTGGTCCATGTCGAATGGCTCAACGCCGCCGGTGATGGCCATGCGCAAGGTGTCACAGACAAATTCGCGCGCATGATGATCGTTGAGGAACTGGGGGTAATTCTTGAAGATGGCGCTTTCGGCAGGCTTTTCTACATCCATCTCGACGGCGAGCAGGCCTTCTTTGCGGACTTTGTTAAGGAACTGGTACATCATTTTGAGCGTGTCGAGATAGCGAGTCTGTGTGAAGGGCGAGCCTTTGAGGGTCATGACCAACCTGGCGGCAATGGCTTTAACGATGCGAAGGGGGTTGGCGACCAGCAGAGTGCCTGAGGCAGCTCCGGCAATGATGATGAGCTCGGCGGGCTGCAGGAGAACAGACATATTCCCCTTTTCCATGAGGAAGCCGCCGATGATGGCGGCAAAGACGACAACAATGCCTATGATGGCGAACATGAGTTTTCCTCCGCCGCATTGACGGCCGGACAAGCGGGAGCTGCAACCGTCACCCGGTTTCCTCCAGCCTGGCTGCTTGAGGCCATGGCTTCCTGCGCGCGTGCGAGCAATTGCGCGAGCGATTCAGTGGCATCGGCGGGGGCCTGGGCGGCGCCAATGCTCACGGTGAGAGAAATGCGATCGCCCCACCAGCGGAAGTCTGCAGTGCGGGCGAGGCCAACCAGCATGCGCGCGTGTGCAGCAAGCAGATCCGCAGTTGGCTCGTGGGCGATGAGGAGAAATTCATCGCCGCCCCAGCGGCCCAGGACCTCAGCGGGGCGAAGACCCTGTGCCAACGAGCGCCGTACCTTGCTGAGCATTTCGTGACAGGCGCTGACGCCATGGGTTTTGTGCAAATGCTCCGCCTGATCGACGTTGATCCACAGCACGCCGAAGGGCGGACCGCCGTGCGCAAAGCCGTCGAACTCAAGTTGCAGGCGGTCTTCAAGCTCCTCCTGGCTGGTTTCGATTTCTTCCGCCTCGCTTGGGCTGCTTTCGCCGTGGGGCAGAGCGTCGAGCGCTTGAGCAAGGTGGAAAAAAACCACGGCGCCCACGGGTCCGCCAGCCGCATCGCACAGGATTTCGCGCTCGGCAAGAACCCGCAGTACCTGTCCAGCCTTGTTTTTCAACGCAACCAGGGCGCGATGACTTGAGGGGCAGCAAGCGCGAGCGGGCCCGTTGATTTCCCATGCGGCATCGAGAAGAAGCGGTTTGAGCGGAGCAGGGATCGGTTCCGACAACATCTCGGCCCTGGAATAACCGGTAATGGCCTCAGCGGCCGGATTCCAGAGAAGCATGGCGCCGCCGGTGTCGGACAAGGCGATGCCTTCTGCACGGCTATCCAGTACGGCTTCAAGCAGCGCAACTCGATCGCTCACGAAATGGTCTCCATCGGCGCCGGAAGCATGCCATCTTCAAGATGTTGGGGCACACCCCGGCACGCGAGCTTCGTCTTGCTTTATCGGCGGAAGGCGGCTCGGCATGACCGCCGAGTACCAAAATGAAAGAAGTTGAATGGGGCGGGGGAATGGGGGTGGAAGCAGCTTTACGGCGCCGAACCTGACGGTGAGATGTGGGCAGTTCAATCTGGCGTGTGCGTGGCTCAATAGCTTCGAACCCATTCCAAAACAGAGCGCATGGCAATGCCGCTCGGCCCCTTGGAAATGTAGGGTCTGGATTCTTCGATCCACGCACCGCCGGCAATGTCGAGATGGATCCAGGGCGTGTCTTCGGCGAAGAAGTGCAGGAACTCAGCGGCGGTGATGGCGCCGCCGTAACGGCCGCCTGTGTTCTTGATATCGGCAATGTCGGACTTGATCAGCTCGGCATACTCCTCGTCGAGTGGCAGGCGCCAGAACTTTTCGCCGGAGACGGCAAGGGCGGTTTCGAACCTGGCGTAGGTGGCGTCATCGTTGGAAAAGGCTCCGGCGTTGACTTTGCCCAGAGCAACCGAGACAGCGCCGGTGAGAGTTGCGGCATCGATGAGATGGGTGGCGCCGAGGCGGCGGGCGTAGGCGAGGCCGTCGGCCAGCACCAGGCGTCCCTCGGCGTCGGTATTGATGATCTCGATCGTCTTGCCTGACATGGCAGTTTGCACGTCGCCGGGCTTTTGCGCTGTCCCCGAAGGCATGTTTTCGGCCGCACAGATCACGGCGATCACGCGGACCTTCGGCTTGAGCAGGGCGACGGCGCGCATGGCGCCGAGCATGGCCGCGCCGCCGGCCATGTCGTACTTCATCCTCTCCATGTTGTCGGCCGGCTTGATGGAGATTCCCCCCGTGTCGAAGGTGATGCCCTTGCCGACCAGACCCAAGACCGGACCATTGGTTACACCTTCGGGCTCATAGCGCAACAGGATGAGTGCGGGCGGCTCTGCGGAGCCCTGAGCAACGCTCCAGAAGGCGCCCATCTTGAGTTCATGGAGTTTTTCGGTTGAGTGGACCTCGCACTGGAGGCCGACCTCCTGCGCCATGAGCGCGGCTCGCTGGCCGAGGACGGTTGGGGTCAACTTGTTGCCGGGTTCGTTGACGAGGGAGCGCACGAAGTTCTGGCTCTCGCCAACGATGCCCCCCTCAGCGAAGGCAGCTTCAACGGCCGCACGGTCTGGAGCTTCCGGCACGGCGAGGGTGAACGACTGGATGCTCTGATCCTTGCGGTCGCTGCGGTAGGTATCGGGGTCGAGATCTCCGATCAGGGCGCCTTCAACGGCGGCGCGGCTGGCGGCCGCGGCAGGAAGGCGATCGGGCGAGGGGAGAGCCAACACGAGTTCTCTTATGCCGCGAGGCTTGGCAAATCGAACTGCGGTTCCGGCGGCATTGCGCACTTCGCGCGTGGCGGCTTTGGCCAGCTTACCCAGCCCGACAATCAGGAGCCGCTGGGCGGCCAGGCCAGCCGGTGCGTGCAGAAGGACGGTCTCATTGGCGCCGGCCTTGAATTCGCCGGTTGCCAGCACGGCAGCCGCGGCGGCCTGGACTAAAGCGTCATTTGTGAGCAACTCGGGCTGGGGCTTGGCATCGGGCCCTTTGGCAGCTTGGGTATCGGCGGCCAGGACGGCCAGAAGGTTGGTTTCGCTGGAAGCGACAGGAGCGAAGGAAAGCTTGGCGCGCATGGTGCTTATTCTTCCATGACTGGCAGGGCTTAAGGTAACCGGTGCAGGAAGCCAAGGAAGCCAAAGCTGCTGCTTGTTCTTGACATATTGAACATTTTGTCATTATATATTTATATGACCAAAAGTGCGAGATATACAAAAAGTGACAAGATTGACAGAAATGTCATATCAAGAATCAATGACAATGGGCGCATTGTGATCCCCGCCAGGATCCGAAGAGATATGGGGCTTAGACCCGGGGATGTCGTCGTGATGTCGCTCGAGGAGGGAGTGCTGCGGATCGAATCGCAGCTGGCCAGGATCAGGAGAATTCAGGAAGAATTCATGCCCTTTGCGAATTCCGCGGTCCTCGCCTCCGACGAGCTGATCACCGAACGCCGCGAGGAGTCGAGCCGCGAAATGGAGGAATGGCTTGGCTAGCGCCGTGGTTCTCGACGCGTCGGCGATTCTGGCCGTTGTATTCAACGAGCCGGGCAGCGATCGAGTCCTGCCCTTGCTCGATGGCGGCCTTCTTGGCACGGTCAACCTTGCCGAGGCGCATACGCGGCTGTTGGTGCGTGGAGCGGGCGCGGACTTCGCCTGGCGCCGGGTGATGGCATTGGGCTGCGAAATCTGCTTCTTCGACGATCAGCTTGCGCGAATCGCCGGAGAGTTGGTGACTCAAACTCGGCCTTATGGTCTTTCTCTCGGGGATCGCGCCTGCCTGGCGCTGGCCATGCAGCGCAAAGCCACGGTTTATACAACCGACAGGGAATGGACGCGACTGGGCCTGGATCTGAAAATCGAGGTCATCCGCTGAACAGGGCCACTCTACAGCAGATGGAGAGCGATGCGTCTCTGGATGGGCAAGGTTTTGCGAGTCGCGTTTATCCTGGCATTTTTCTGGATCGCCGGCTATGTTGCCTGGTCCGCCGTCGCAAAGTGGTATCCATGGCAGGTGCTGGTTGCCCGGAGCGCCGGGGTGGCCGCATTCGGCGCTATTTTGCTCATCGGCTGGCCACCGCTGCGCAAGCGGAAAGCGCTGTCCCATCTGCTTCTCGGTGTCTGCTGGGCGTCTTTAGGCGCTTCAGTGTGGTTCGAGCATCGGGATTCGCTGGGATTGACTCTGGGTGTGATTCTCACTGTGGCTTACGTTTTGGTCTCCTGGATGGAATGGAAGACAGGTATACCCTCCTCGGGCCCGTCGGCTCCGGGCTCCGCTGAAATCGTGGATTGAGGTCCGGCGGTGGGCCTTGGCGCGCCAACCGGGCTCACCCGGCGATCAGTGGCCGGGTTCAACCTTGTCTTCGATCCAGGAGACCGCCTTGGCGTGCCAGTCAGGATGGGCGGCCGCGTTGATGTAGCGCTCGTAGCTGTCGATACCCGATTCTCTGGCAATGCGCTGGAACTGCATGGTGACCGTGGCTGACTGCAGAATGACGCAACTGCGCACCATTCCGGCCTGGCGGTAAAGTCCCTGACCTTCGACCATTGCGGGCTGCGCCTCAGGGCGCAAGCCGCCCGGCCCCAGCCCGCGCATGTCGATGAGAACGCCGAAGGCTTTTGGGGCTCCGAGGAGGGCGGCGACCGATTCTTCGCGCCAGCGCTTGATTTCGTCGAGGTCGATGGTGCCACCAAAGGTCAGTTCGTAACCGAATTTTTGCCTGGAAATGTGGTGCATGTTCGCTCCCGTCACCCAGTTCATCGGCCGGGGGCCGACGGGCTATCAGGGCACGAAAGTTTCCATGGTTGTGGGGTGCGAGCAAGGCCTGCGCCGGCTCTACCGGCCCATCCGGTGTTTATTGGCCTTGATGGCTGCCCGAGCCTCGCGGTCGGCCTCGCGGCGCCGCTCGGTTTCGCGCTTATCCCAGTCCTGTTTACCCTTGGCGACGGCCAGCTCGCATTTGACCCTGCCATTGCGGAAATACAGCCTGGTGGGAATGAGCGTATGCCCTTTGATCTGCGTCTTGGAGAGTAGTTTGCGCACTTCGTCGCGGTGCAGAAGAAGCTTGCGGGTCCGGGTTTCGTCGTGATTCGCGATGTTTCCGTGGGAGTAGGGACCAATATGCATATTGAGCAGAAAGGCCTCGCCGTCCTTGATGAGGCCGTAGGAGTCCTTGAGGTTGGCCTTGCCTTCGCGGATGGACTTGACCTCAGTGCCGCGGAGCGCCACGCCGGCTTCGAACCTGTCGAGGAGGAAGTAGTTGTGCGAGGCGGCGCGGTTGGTAGCGGCGTCGCGCTCGCCGCTGGCCACGGGGTCGCGGGGCCTGGCCGGCTTTTTGGCGTCGGCGGAGTCCCTGGGCACTACGACATGGCTGGATTGGCGTGGCATGGCGAGGCGATTCCAGATGTTCATCCTAGCATCGGCGCTCCAATCGCTCACGGGTCTGCGGGGCTTTGCTAAAATGAGGCAGCGTTTTTTAGAGAAGATCAGCAAGAGCAATGACAACGGGGCAACCGCTGAAGAGGCACGACCCAGGCTGCAAGCTGCGACCGGGCAGCGCGCTCGTGGACCCGTAGAATTGCCGGGGAGCAGCATGAACCGCCGTACGCACGCCCAGGCCTTCGCCGCGCGCAAGGCAACGAGAGCAGCCGTCGCGATCGCGCTCCTTGCCGTAGTGGCCCTTGTCGGCTCGCCAGCCGCGATGGCGCGCACGGAATCGGCCAACACTGACTATAAGCGCGGCCAGGCGGCGGAAGCACGTGAAGACTACGACACCGCGTTTAACCTCTATCAAGAAGCATTCAAGAAAAATCCCAAAGATTCGCGCTATCGAATCGCCCTGGAGCGGGTGCGGGTAACGGCTTCAGGTGCGCACATGACCCAGGGCCGCAAGCTGGAGTTGTCGGGCGACACACAGGGGGCGTTGGCGGAGTTTCTGCATGCCGCCGAAATCGATCCCAGCAACGAAGCTGCGCAGCAGGAGATTGCGCGCATCCGTCTGAAGCAAGGCGGTGCCGCCCAGGAAATCGGCTTGCCCGAGCCTCCGGGCGAGGAGCAGCAACTGGCTTCGCTGGAGTCGCCGCTGCAACTGAAGCCGCTGTCGAACGAGCCGTTCTCGCTGCACATGGAGCAGGACGCCAAGGTGGTGTACCAAGCGGTGGGCAAGGCTGCCGGCATCAATGTGCTGTTCGATCCCGCGTACAACTCCAAGCGCATTCAGGTGGACTTGAACAACATCTCGTGGAGCGACGCACTGCGCATCATCGCGGTGATGTCGAATACCTTCTGGCGCCCGGTAACCAGCAACACCATCTTTGTTGCGGAGAACACGCGCACCAAGCGGCAGGAGCTGGATGAAGAGGCGGTGCAGACCTTCTATTTGACCAATGCCTGGCAGCAGAACGACTTGAACGACGTGCAGACGGCCCTGCGCAACGTGCTGGGCTCAAACGTGAAGGTGTACGGCGTGCCCAGCCAGAACGCGATCGTGATGCGCGGAACGCCCGACGAGCTGCTGCTGGCGCAACAGCTGGTGGACGATCTGGATAAGGCCCGCGGCGAAGTGGTGGTGGATATCGCGGTTCTTGAGGTAAGCAAGAACTGGGAGAGGACGATAGGGCTTTCGTGGCCCAGCAGCATTGGCATCACTTTGCAGCCCAACTGCGCGGCCACGAATAGTTGCAGCAGCAGCACAACCACGTCGTCGACAGGCACCACATCGACAACGAGCACCAGCCCGACGCTTTATAACCTGGCTAACCTGAACTCAACTAACTTTGCAGTGAATGTGGGATCGGCCACACTGAACCTGCTGCTGACCGACAGCAACACCAAGATTCTGCAGAGCCCGCGCATCCGCGCCACCGACGCACAGAAGGCCACGATGAAGATCGGCGAGCGGATTCCGATTGCTACCGGCTCTTACCAGACCGGCGCCGCGACAGCTCTGGTAAGCTCGCTGGTCAACACCCAGTTCCAGTATCAGGATGTGGGCGTGAACATCGAGATGACGCCCAGCGTCCACTACGACCATGACGTAACGCTGAAGATCAAGATCGAGGTTTCAGCAGAAGACGGCACAGAGACGATCAGCGGCGTCACGGAGCCGATTATCAGCCAGCGTGTAGTTGACCAGACGATCCGGCTGCGCGAGGGCGAGGCCAGCATCCTGGGCGGGATTCAAAACGATCAGGAAACGCAGAGCTGGAACGGCATCCCGGGCTTGAGCGCGATTCCTATCCTCAAGTACGTTTTCGGATCGAAGGATCACACCATCCAGGACGACGATATCGTGTTCGTGGTGGTGCCGCACATTGTGCGCTCACAGCAGCTGGATGAGTCAAATCTGCGCGTCATCGACACGGGACTGGGCCAGTCCATCGATTTGCGGCACGCGGATACAGGAAATGGCTCGACAGCACGGGCCGTCCCGCCTGCAGTCACCCCGGCCGCGATGGAGCGTCCCGCGGTGGGAACGCTTCCTGCGCAGAGCGCGATTGTGGCGGCTCCCACGATGTTGGCGGAACTGCGCGCTACGGCGAATGGAACTCCGGCACGAACTGCGCAGGCGGCAGTTTCGGAGCCGGGCGCTGCGGCTGCACAGGCTGCGCCAACCCCCGGCTTGCCCGCCGTTCCGGCTCCGCCGCCCGTTGTAGCGCCGCCCACCGCGGCGCCTGCGGCCCAGGTTCCGGCTGCCTCTGGTCCGCCGGTTACCGCGCCGCAAACGGCGACTCAGGTTCCGGTTGCGTCCGCTCCGGCGGCTGCGTCTGCTGCCACTGGCGCCAGCTTTGCGCTATCGGCGCCGCCAACCGCACCCGGTGTGGGATCAAGTTTCGTGGTTCCGGTGCAATTGAGCGGCGGCGCCGATGTTGCGTCGATGGCCATGCAGCTTCACTACGACGCAACCAAGCTAACGCTGGTCAACGTTACCGGCGGCGATCTGCTTACCCGCGACGGCCAGGCCGCACCGCCCATCCACAACGACGAGCCGGCCGGCAATTTGACGGTGGGCATTGCGCGGCCGCCGGGGACACATGGAGTTACGGGAACGGGAGTGGTGTGTGCGCTCACGTTCCAGGCCAAGGCGCCGGGCGCGAGCGATTTGACTATTACGCGCGCCTCGGTGGTGAACAGCGAGGCGCAGCAGATGCCTGTGCAGACGGCGCAAACCACGATTGTGGTCAAATGAGAGCAGCTATGGGGATGCAGCGTTCCATTCCGATTCCCCGAGGTGAGCGCGGTCTTACCCTGGTGGAGCTGATTGTGACCATGTTCATCCTGAGCATTCTGGCCACGGCCGCGGTGCCGCTGGTGCGATTCCAGGTGAAGCGGGAGAAGGAACGCGAGTTGCGTTACGACCTGTGGATGATGCGCGACGCGATCGACAAATACAAGGACGCTGCCGACAGGGGCGCATTTCAAACCAAGGTAGACAGCCAGAACTATCCCCCGGACCTGGATACGCTGGTGAATGGCGTGGATGTGCAGGGCAAGAAAGTGAGATTTCTGCGCAAGATTCCTACGGATCCGATGACGGGGAATACGGACTGGGGAATGCGCTCAATGCAGGACGACCCCGACTCGGATTCCTGGGGCGGCCAGAGCGTGTTCGACGTGTATTCGAAGTCGACCGGCACGGGGTTGGATGGGACGAAGTATTCGACGTGGTGACAAGGACAGGGAACAGGCAACAGGGAACAGTTCGATGGTGGAGAAGCCGGCCCTGAGTTCCCGACCGAGGAGCGAAAGCAGCAATCGATGAAGAGACATGGCCAATGCGAATCCGGCTTCACGCTCGTCGAGCTGATGATCGTGATGGCGATTATCGGGATTTTGCTGATGCTGGCCGTTCCCCGTTTCACCACAGCCATACTGCATGCCCGCGAGGCGGCGCTGCACGAAGACCTGCAAACGATGCGCACGGCGATTGATTCCTACACTATGGACAAGCAAAAGGCGCCGCAGTCGCTTGACGATCTGGTTCAGGATGGCTATCTGAGAGCGATCCCCGAGGACCCCATGACACACAGCAAGGACACATGGGTGACCGAAACCAGCGATGACATGTCGTCGGTAGACCAGACCGAACCCGGAATCGACAACGTACACTCGGGATCGGACGAGACCGGCTCCGACGGGCAGCCATATTCCTCCTGGTAAATGCGGAGGCGCATGCAATCAAAGCTATCGATGCGCGCACTTGCGGGCCTGGCAATGGCGCTGGCGGTTTTTGTTGCGCTGCACGCGCAAGACGTGAAAACCATTTCAGTGAAATTGCGTGACGGCAAGACGGGGGCGCTGGTGAAGGCCTCAAATTTTCTGGTGCGCATCGACCATCACGACACGGTGCTGAACGAGGCGGTGCAAATGAACGACGACGGCACGGTCATTGTGACGGTTCCCGCCGACGCCACCGAAATATCGTTCAAGGCCACTTACAACGGGTCGATGGAGACCTACATCAATTGCGACGCCGCCAAGCAGAGCGACAAGGAAAGAGATATCTGGTACCCGATCGCGACCATTCTGAAGTCGGGCGTAGTGGCCCCGAATGAGTGCAGCAAAACCAGCTACTCGGCAAAGCCGGGCGAGTTCGTTTTTTTCGTCAGGAAGCGCGACTGGCGCGACCGCGAAGAGGATTACTGAGTCACTGCCGCCGCCCCAGCCCAGATAACATGGAATCTTGGTGCTCGCGAGCCCATCCCGGGAGGCATTGGAATTTGTCGCGCAGGCGGCGGAGGCCTACGCGAAGCTGATCTCATCTTCGTATGCTGAGTGCGAATCAGGACTCGGCGGCAGGCTCTTCTACGCGGGAGAATGCGACGAAGCGGGCCGCAATCTGATGGTGGCTGCGAATATTACGGGCGCGGCAAGCTTTGCCGCCACGGCAGACCGGGGGGCGCAGAAGCGCGCGCTTCGCGACGGAGCCGCTGATTTTCTGGTGAACTCGCTGGACGAGGCACTGCGCATCCTGAAGAATCAGTTGCGCAAGCGCGAGAGGGTTGCGGTTTGCGTCGCGCTGGAGCCGGGGGTGGTGCAGGGTGAAATGAACGAGCGCGGCGTGGCCCCCGATCTGACCCGCAGTGACATTTCATTGGACGTTCTCCACGAGGCTCTTCTCTGCCGGGAAGGCGAGTACGACGAAACCGGCCTTCGCGGCGCCGGGGTGCTGGTTGTCTGGCGCGTGGACTCGGCTTCGCCGCAGCAACTGGCCAAGCTGGATGAAATCGCACTGCAGTGTCTCGACGCGGACGAATGGGCGGCTCGCCGCTGGATTCGTGTTTCTCCGCGCTTCCTGGGACGCATGGCGGAAGGCTTGCGGGTGCTGGCGAGCGATCGCGAATTTGCCAACCGCTTTGCCGAACGGACGCGAGAGCACGCCGAACGCGGTGAGATTCCATTCGAGCATGAGATTGGCTGGTACGTTCGAGGCGGGGGAAAAGGCGTCGACTTGCCGGCGGCGCGCTGAATGAGCGGATCAGCGAGCCCTCGAGGGAGAGAGACCGAGGAATGAACGAACCAGAGGCGTTCTTAAGCCTATTTGTCGATGCGGTCGAGAGAGGCCGCAGACCTGCTTCACTCAGGATGACGAGCCCTTCGTTTTTGAGTTGCCTATTTGTCGCCGCGGCCCAGTCCTGAATCGCCGCTCTTTCCCGCTTCTTCAATCCTTCGCCACAACTCCGCGATGCCATAACCGGTCTTGGCGGAGACAGGCAGAATCTCGTCGACTTCCAACCCGCGCCGGAGCGCCGCCAGGCTGCGCGTGCGCTGGTTGCCGCTGAGCCGGTCAATTTTGGTGGCAACCACCACAAAGTCGCGATCGATGGCGCGCAGCCAATCGAACAGCTGGCGGTCGTTGGCGCGAGGAGGCACGTTGGCATCGACCAGGCAGATGCAAAGCGCCAGGGTGACGCGCTCAGTAAGGTAGGGTTCGATGAACGAAGGCCAGTTGGCGGAGATGGACTTGGAGAGCTTGGCATAACCGTAGCCGGGAAGATCGGCGAACACGATGCGCGGCGTGAGGCTCTTTGCAGAGACCGCGAAAAAATTGATGGCGCGCGTGCGTCCCGGCGTAGACGACACCTTGGCGGCCCTCAGGCCGACGAGCGCGTTTAGCAAGCTCGATTTGCCCACATTGGAGCGGCCCAGAAAAGCGATCTCAGGCGGCCCGGGCTTGGGAAACTGCGGCGCCGAGAGCGCCGAAAGCAGAAACTGCGCCGACCATTGCATAGGCAAGAAGCGTCTCCCCTTATTTTGCGCTCAAAACAAATCCTGGCATGGCTCCGCAACTGCTAAAGGAAGCGTGCGGTCGGAGCACAACGTGGGCACAGCGGCAAGCAAACTGCGCGTATATGCATGCTGTGGGGCGGTGAGCAGTTGCACGCAGGGACCGGTTTCAACGATTTCACCGGCGCGCATCACGGCTACGCGGCCTGCCACCTGGCCCACAACGGCCAGGTCGTGCGAGATGAAGAGCATGGCCAGGCCGTATTCGCGCTGCAATTGGCCGAGCAGCGCGAGAATCTGTGCCTGCACCGTCACGTCGAGCGCGGTGGTGGGCTCGTCGGCGATCAGCAGGCGGGGCCGGTTGATGAGCGCCATGGCAATGAGAATACGCTGGCGCTGCCCGCCGGAAAACTGGTGCGGATAGTCGCGGTAACGCTGCGCCGGCTCGGGAATGGCGACCGCTTCGAGCGCAGCGATGGCTCTTCGACGGGCTTCTTTGCCGGTCAATGAAGAGTCGTGCGCCGCGGCGCACTCGGCCACCTGGCGCCCGATGGTCATTACGGGATTGAGCGCGGTCATGGGCTCCTGGAAGACCATGGCGATCTGACGCCCGCGAATGCGGCGTATGGCCTCAGCCGGCTGGCGCAGCAGATCCAATTCCTTGCCGGCGTTCCCGCCTGGCCAGAGGATTTGTCCGGCCAGGTGAGCGGTGCTGGGCAACAACCCCAGAATGGCGAGAGCCGTGGCGCTTTTTCCGGATCCGGATTCGCCCACCAGGCCCAGGACTTCGCCTTCGTGGATGCTGAGGCTCACGCCGCGCACTGCTTCCACGGCGGCAAAGCGAACCCGCAAATCGCGAATGTCGAGCAGAAGGGCCATACGCTCATCGTAGAGCACGGCGGGCGACCGAGGCCCTGCGCAAGCTGCGCCGGGAGAAAAAGCCGCTGACGAGGGTCCTCTTTCTGCGAATTCGTGCATCTATCCAATTTGAGCGGAAAATGCAGCAAGACGAACCAAACATGGAGGTGAAATGTGCATCAAATAAGGTCCTTTGCTTTGCTGTGCGCCGCATGCCTGCTGACGGGCATGAGCGCGAGTGTTCCTGCGCAGATCGGCATTGGGGTAAATATCGGGCCCGAGCCCATTTGTCCGTACGGGTATTTCGATTACGCGCCTTATGACTGCGCACCTTACGGCTACTACGGACCCGATTGGTTCATCAACGGGGTGTTCATCGGCGCCGGACCATGGTTCCACGGGCCTCATGGTTTCTTCGGTCATGTGGACAACCGCTGGGATCCGCACCATGGGTATCGGGGACCGCTGCCCGCGCGCGGGGAGCATCCGTTTCTCGGCTTTCACGCCAATGAAGCGCGTGACGGTCACGGCCACGTGGGCGCGGCAAATCACGATGGCGGCCGCGAACACAGCGGCGGCTTTGTGGGCGGCGGGCGCGCAGGCGGACGGCGTTAGAGGAGCATTTTGGGTTTCGTGGTTGCCAGAGACCTAGGGTTTGGGTTTATCGCGGCACGATCGCAGGTAGGCGATGACGTCGCTGAGCTCGTCGGGCGCGAGGACGTCTCCGAAGGCCGGCATTACCTTGCTGCCGTAAACAATCTGCTGGCGGATGGCAGCCTTGGATTTCCGCCTGCCGACGCTGGAGAGATCGGGGCCCTTGTGCCCGCCGACAGTGCGGATGGTGTGGCAGTGCTGGCATCCGCTCACCTGGAACACTGCGGCGCCGCGCGAGCGCTGGCTGGCAGAAGAAGCGATCGCGAAAGAGGAACAAGGCAGAATCAGAAGAAGAATCGGGAGCGCGAGCCTCATTGACCGTTCCCATCGCCATGCTCGGCAGCTTTGTCCTCAAGGTTGCTGTGAATATGCCAGGGAACGCTCTCGGAAGTGACCTCGGGGTGCTTGCGCAGATATTCCAGGGCGTAGGTGTTGGCGGTGGGATCGTCCTTCTGGTCGGCGAAGGCGGCGGCCTCGCGCGCCGCTTTGTCGTTCATGCCCAGACGGCGGTAAACGATGGAAAGGATGTAATGCGCGGCGAGGTCGTCGGGGTCGATGGATTGCACAGTTTCGTATTCGGCGCGCGCCTCCTGATATTTGTGTTGCTGATAGAAAGAGAAGCCAAGTTCGCGATGCGCGTCACGGGAGCGGGGAAACTGGGTAATCACTTCAAGGAGATCGGCGATGGCGGCGTCAGGCCGGCCCTGAATGCGATCTACGAGGGCGAGGTAATAGAGCGCGCGAGCGTTGTGGGGAGCCAACTGCAGCGCTTTGTCGAGATTGGCGCGCGCGTCGCCGTAGCGCTGCCACGAGTAATCGGCGATGGCCACGTTGGTACGGGCATCAGCATAGTCGGGCCGCAACTGAACCACGCGCTCGAAAGCGCGCGTGCTTTCGGCATACTGCTGCGCGTCGAGCAAGCCGATGCCGTAGTTGTTCCAGCGCATCCAGGCGGGATTGTCGGCGGGATCGGGCGGCGCAGGGGCATTGGCGCCCAGCGCCAGGGTGCGCGTGCGCGATGTCATCTCGACCACCGGCATGTCGTAGCGTTTGCCGAAGACAAAATTGATGAAGTGCTGGTTGAAGCGGCGATATTTCACCCGGGCGGTTATGGTGATAGGCCCAGTTGCATCTTGCGGGACCTGGAACTGGTAGCGAACGATCTGAGAGCGGCCCGAAGCAATGGTGTTGTTGTAGGCGATCACGCGCGTGTCCCAGACCTGGTGGAGATCGTTCAGCGTGCCGCGAACGTTGATGAGGCGGTTGGTGAAGCTGTGCGCGCTGGGATCGAGCGTGCCGTCCGGTTGGAGGGCGCCGGAGTGCATCAACGTGCGGCCATTCGCGTCATTGGCTTCGAATTCGACCCAGCACTCGTAGAAGTCGCGCTGCTCAGGAACCAGAGCGTGCCCGATGCCCTTGTTTTGGATCACAACGGAGATGGTTAGAACGTCGCCGGGAGCGATTTCGAAGGGCACGCTGCCCAGGGGCGCGATCGGCTTGCCGCCGTTGCGCTCGACCGCAAACAGGTCGACGTTCAGAACGCCAGTTCCCTGAGCCCCTTTCTGGAGGAAGTCGATGGTCTTCGCGAGCTGCTCGTCGTAGCCGTAGTACTTATAGAGCAGGGTGTTGGCGCCCAGCCAGCGATGGGAGGCCAGCTTGCCGTTTTCGGCTCCATAATCCTGCAGGGTGAGGCTTTCCTGCGGCATGTGGCAGGTTTGGCAAGTGGATACCTGATCCTTCACGTAGAAGGGAAGAGGATTCTGCTTGGAGAACGAAGCCTGTTGCCATTCATCGTAGAGGAAGATGGCACGCTGCCACTTGTAGTGGTTGAGCATCTTGGGCAGGGCCGCCTTGTGGCACGCGGCACAGAATTCGCTGGTGCGATAAAAGTCCTTCATCACCGCCTGGGTATGACGGTCGAGATGGGCCAGGATTTCCTTGTCTGAAACCTCGCCGTAGACGGGCTTGCCATTGGCGTCGACCATCACTGCGGGCTGAGCGAGCACATAACTGCCGGTACCACGCGTATCAACTTTTTGAATGGAATGACAAACGGAACAGGTGATGCCATCGTTGTCGAAATGGCGATCGATGGGCGAACCCTTGGTGAGCGCTCCTGAAGTTAGTGCGATGGGATTGTGGCAGCTCTCGCAGTGGCGCGTGTATTCGATGCCGCGCTCGTTGATGAGGAGATTGACGTTCTTGACGTACCAGGGATTGCGGAAGGAGTTGGCGTGCACGGTCTGGCGCCACTCAGCGTAGGCCTGCTGATGGCAGTGGCCGCAGTACTTCGCCGATGGAAAGCTTTTGGGGTCGATGAACTGGCCGGTATCGGTGGTGGCGTTAGATGGCAGGAAGGGCTGGTCGGCGGCGAAGGGAAGCCGATAATGTTGGGCCACATCGTAGGAGTAGATGGCGCGGTCGACTGCAGGATCTTGCTGCGCATGCGCGGAGCGGGTACGCCATGCCATCAGAGCGCAGGCGCACGCAAGGGCGAGCAGCAAACCGGCGCCGATGCGCGTGATTTCCTTAGCGGGACCTCGGGGAAGCATCGCGTTCTCCATGTTAGGTTTGCGCGCAACGCCCAGGCATCGGGAATTGGGTGAGGAAAAATCTCAATCGAAGGTTGTAGCTGTCGCCTTGGCGCCCGCTGAATCCGCAAAGCGCTGCTTAGCGCGGGGCGCCTGCAGCCACAGCCGGTGCGGTGGCCGGGCGCGGCTTTCCTGTTCCCTGGGTGATGGTCACGATGCGATCCACGCCCGGCACGGTGAAATGCTCAACTTTTCCGCCGGGCCAGTGCACCTCGATATCGTCGACCGCGGTGGCCTGCCCCAGGCCGAAGTGCGGCCGAGGATCGCTGGTGGACGCATAGCTGCCGCCGCTCAGTACGTCGCCGCGCTGGCGCATGCCGTTGGCGGTCAGGTACACGGTGGCTCCCACGGCGTCCTGCGGGCTGCCGGGTGCGCCCACCAGCTTCAGCTCCAGCCAGTGATTATGGTCCGGGTTCACGTTGCGCAGCAGCACCGGGTGGCCGTCCATCACGTTGATCACCACATCCAACTTTCCGTCGTTGAACAGGTCTCCCACGGCCATTCCGCGCCCGGCGATCACGTCGGCAAGGCCCGATCCCTCGACCGCCGGAACCACCTCGAACTTTTTGCCGCCGAGGTTGTGAAAGAGCAAGGGCCGCTCCGCCCAGCTTGTACCCCAGGGATGCTGGTCTACCTGGGGATACACGTGGCCGTCGGCCATCATAAGGTCCTTCCAGCCGTCGTTGTCGTAGTCGAAGAACGCGTCGCCCCATCCGAGAAACGGCACCGTGATGTCGGCGATGCCCAGCTGGTAGCTGATGTCGGTCAAATTGGCGTTGCCTTCGTTGCGATAGAGCGGCTTGTAATCATCGGAGAATGTGGTGTTGAAGACGTCGACCATGCCGTTGTTCTGAAAGTCGCCGGCGGCAATGCCCATGGAGGCCGTTTCGCGTCCGGCCTCGTTCAAGGCGTAGCCCGACTCATAACTCACGTCGTCAAATGTTCCGTCGCCCTTGTTCAGGTAGAGATAATTGGGTGTGGAGTCGTCGGCCACCAGCAGATCCACTTTTCCGTCATTGTTGATATCGACAAACAGCGAGCTCAGTCCGTAGTAGCCCGGCGCGTCGGCCACGCCGGCTTTCTCGCTCACGTCGGTAAACGTGCCGTCGCCGTTGTTATGGAAGAGATGGTCCGGTTCGCCCTTCAACCCGCGCGGCCCGCAGTTCACTTGCACGCCGCGAAAGGTGCAGAAAGTGTCGGAGACGCCGTTCTCGCCGCCAGTGGGCAGGTTGTCGCGGTCAAAGTGAACGTAGCCGGGGACGAACAGATCGAGGCGTCCGTCTCCGTCGTAGTCGCCCCACGTGGCCCCGGTGGACCAGTTGCCGAGCGTCACTCCGGCTTTCTCGGCAACGTCGGTAAAAGTTCCATCATGGTTGTTGTGGTAAAGCCGGTTCTTGCCCCAGTTGGTTACATAAATATCCGGCCAGCCATCGTTATCGTAGTCGGCCACCGCGCAGCCAAATCCCCAGCGGTCATTGGTCACGCCCGCCTGGGCGCTCACATCAGTAAATGTGCCGTCGTGGTTGTTGTGGAAAAGCGCGGCGTGCGGCGGCGTCTCTTTGCCGTCCAGCGCATCGAACGTGGAGCCGTTCACGAGATAAATATCGAGCCAGCCATCGTTGTCATAATCGATCAGGCAGACCCCGGAGCCATTGGTCTCGATGATGTATTTCTTTTGCGTGGTTCCCATCTTGTGGGTCCAGTGAGTGAGGCCGGATTTCTCTGAGATGTCCTGGAAGATCAGCGGCCCGCCGGACACAAATCCGCCCGCCGTGATGGGCCGATGCTGCTCGTCGAATTGAGCGGGCTGCGGGGGGCCGGTATTCACGCCGGCAGACGAGGGAGCCTGGGCATCTTGCGCGGGAGCAGAAGCAGCGAAATCTGCCGCCTGTGCCGGAAGCAAAGCGGGAGTAAGGGCTGAAAGCAGTGCCAGGAAAAGGGAAGTGCGCACGCCAGCCAGTATACGGGGGTGGTCGATTGGACAGGATCGGCCAAAAGGTGGAGGAGACGCCTTGAGAAATGGGCCAGGATTCCAGGGCGGCGAGCGAAATGAGCACGAGCAAAGCCGGGCTTCGCTATGTTAGGCTTCGACCATCAGTGGCCAATTTTGAAAAAGCACCGGCAGAGGTCCAGGAAATCCTGTCCAAGCCGATCCGGCAACTGGGCCTGAAGCTGGAAGGCTCTCCGCTTGAGCGTTTCGTGCAACAGCTCTACAAGGAGCTGGAAGCCAAGGGGCTGCATCGCTTCAAGCCCAAGTGCTACCTGACCGACGAGTGGGGCTGCCCAAACATGGAGCCCGTGATCGGAATCCCGTTCTACCTGGCCGATCCAAAACTGCAGCGTCTGGAGTCGGAGATGAACGACATTGAAGACGCGCGGCAGGTGATGATGTACATGCGCCACGAGGCCGGCCACGCTTTCAATTACGCCTACGCGCTCTACAAAAGCGAAGAATGGCGCACCCTGTTTGGACCATTCCGGCGCCCCTACCGCGACAATTACAAACCGGTTCCGTTTTCGCGCCAGTTTGTGCGGCACATGGAGGGCTGGTACGCGCAAAAGCATCCCGACGAAGACTTCGCGGAGACGTTCGCGGTATGGCTGACCCCTCGTTCCAACTGGAGGAAGCGGTACAAGGGGTGGGGGGCGATGAAGAAGCTGCTCTATATGGATCGCATGGGACGCAAGCTGGGCGATGCCGAACCTGTGGTGGCACGCGGCGATACGGATATTACCGTTGAGGAAATGGATGTGACGGTGGGCGAGTTCTATCAGCAGGCACTCGATCAGCAGCTCATTCCCGGCGAGCTGCCCCTCGACACCGATCTGCGCGACATTTTCAATGTATCGAGGCGCCGCAGGAAGAATGTTCGGCCTGCGGTCGGGCTTCTTGAGGAGAACCGAAAGGTACTTGTCGACAAGGTCAACTATTGGACAGGTGTGCAAAGGCCGCTGGTGAAGAAACTGGTGGAAGCCATCGAAGCAAAAGCCAGAGACCTGGGCCTGCGCGCCGACATAAAATGTGAACGGGATTATTTGACCGAAGTAACGGTCTATGCAACGGCACTGGCGATGAACTACATCACTCGGGGCAAGTTCATTTTGCCCTGATGGATTCAATGCATCTGCCTACGGCGGCAGGTGCGGGTGAAGGGAAGAGCCGAGAGGCATCATGGCAAATCTGAAAGTAACGATCTTGCACGACGTGTGGGAAGAGGGCCCGCCGGAGCCTGAACCGGAGCCGGCCAAGGAGCCGCGTGGCAAGAAAGGCAAACGCCGCAAGAAGAAAAAGGATCCGCTGCATGACCGCGAAGAGATTTTCGAAGCGTTGACCGAGCTGGGACACGAACCTTCGTATCACGTTCTGGACGGCAAGAACCAATCGCTGCTAGCGCTCTCGAAATGCGGCGCCGACCTGGTTTTCAACCTGACCGAGTCGTACGCCGGCGACGACACCATGGACAAGAACATCGCCTCTTATCTGGACCTGGTGCATTTGCCGTATACCGGCGGGGGGCCTGAGGCTCTCTACCTGGCCCAGGACAAGTCAATCGCGAAAAAGATCTTCGACTTTCACAACATCAAGACTCCCGACTTTGCGATCTCGTACAAAGGCCGCACCGAGCACGCCCACGACATCGAATTCCCGCTGATCGTCAAGCCCGTCTCCGAAGACGGATCGATCGGCATTGACAGCGGCTCCGTTGTGGATAGCGTAAAGGAGCTGATGGAGCGCATCGACTACATCCATGAGGAATTCGACAGCCCGGCGCTCATTGAGGAATATATTGAGGGCCGCGAGATTTACGCAGCCATACTCGGCAACGAGAACGCGGAGGTGCTCCCGCTCATCGAACTCGATCTCTCCAAGCTTCCCAAGGGAGCGCCGCGCATCGCCGGCCAGGACGTGAAGTTCGACCAGGAGACCGAGGCCTTCAAGGTGACCAAATCCGCGCCCGTCGAAGACCTGGATGAGGAGACCACGAAGGAGCTGCAGGACACGGCGCTCGCCGCCTATCGCGCCCTCAAGCTGCGAGACTATGGCCGCATTGATATGCGGCTGAACAAGAAGGGGCAGGTGTACATCATCGAAGCCAATCCAAACCCATGGCTGGCCAGCGCCGCTGAATTCACCATGGCAGCGAAGAAGGCCGGCTACTCGTACACCGAGATGATTGAAAAGATCGTGGAATTGGCCCGCGCGCGGTCGTTATAGAGAGAGGATGAGGAACGAGCGGGGCGGTGATTGCAGTTTCGGGGCCAGGCGGGTTGGATTGGAGCGTGGCCGAGCTACCCCGGAAACTGCGCTGAGTGGCATAGTTGGCGGCGGGCAACAACGCGCACGATTGCGGCGAGAACGAAGGGCGCGAAGCGTGTAAACTATGCATTGACCCTTTAACCGTCCTGCAGCAGCGGGCCGGTTGGGGTTCAGTCGGGACGTGGCTCAGCCTGGTAGAGCACTCGCTTGGGGTGCGAGGGGTCGGCAGTTCAAATCTGCCCGTCCCGACCATTTCTTCTCCATCCCCACTCTCACCGCAAGCTTCTCACCCCGACATGACATTCTCGCTACGGCTCACAATCTCGTCGGCAATGGCCAGGGCGGCCGTGGCTGCGGGGCTGGGCGCGTTGAGCACGTGCA
>JASHQH010000321.1 GCA_030037635.1 Acidobacteriaceae bacterium | reverse complement strand
CGCGCGAGATCTCAAACCGCGCGCATAGTTCCCGCATGCTCACCTCATCTCGCTCGTACTCATACACAAAGCGAATCTTCTCGTCCATCACACTGCTCGTTTTCCAGGCCATGAGCTCGTTTTACGTCCTCATCGCCTCGAAGCAGTGTCAGCTATCTCCCCGGTTCAATCTGTCAGACATCTCCCCGGTCCATACCGTCAAACTTTGTCAACGCCTCGGGCTTCCAGATCCCACCTCATCCACTTCATTCCACAGCGCATAAAAATTTGCCGAACTTTGCAGGTAATTTCCGCTAAATCGCGCACAATCGCATCAGAGTCAAAGAAAACGCGTCTTCTGCGGGCGACCACCGGGGTGGGAGCACCAGGGAGCAGTGACCTTCGACGAAACTCAACAGGGCGCACCTGGTTTTGCCATGGAAGACGCAAAATCAGCTCGGAAAGGCGGATTTAAGTCCTTAATCTCGACGAATTTGGCTCATAACTCGCTTGCTTTCAACGGGTTGGAGCCAGCCATCGAGGGTACATATTGCTCAAAACAAACGCGTTAACTCGAAAAATGGGGGGGCCCTCCCCCAGGGGGGGTAGGTAGCTAGCGATCAAGGGAAATCGGTTCCCCTTACGCCGGCTGGCGCATGGCTTCGAGCGCAGCGGTCAGGTCTTTGCCTAACGTTTCCTGTGCCTCGGCGGTGAGTTTCTTTCCCTGGCCGGTGAGGTAAAAAACGTCGATGGCGGTTTCGCCCTCGGTGTCGATGAAGGCCACTTCGATGTTGCAATGGTGGGTGCTGAAGGTGAGAGCGATCTGGCGCAGCAGTCCGGGCATGTCCTGCGCCACCACCTGCAAGAGGGTGGAGTGGGTGGACGAATCGGAGTCGAATTCGAGCCGGGTGGGAACCTCGACCTTGAAGTTGGTGGGGTGGTAGAGATGGCGCCGCGCCTTGAGCAATTGCTCTACTTTGGCTTTTTGCGCCACCACGTCGTGCACATTGGCCAGGAAGCGATCCTTTTCAGTGGGGTTCAGCTCGATGGTGCGAAAGACGTCGGAAAAATGAAAGCTGTCGACAATCACGCCGGCTTCGTTGGAGTAGGCTCCGGCGCGCACGATGTTCATACCCCAGGCGGCCAGCGCGCCCGCCACGTCGGCGAACAAGCGTGAGCGGTCGCGGGTGATCACGGTGAGATCGAAGAGCTGGCGATTGGGGCGCAGGTCCAGTTGCACCGCGTCCTGCTCAAGGTTCAGGGCCATCTGAAAGTGATTGCGAATCTGTTCGGGCAGGCGGGTTTGCAGGTAGCGTTGCGGAAGCCCCTCAAGAAATTGTTTCAACGCAGGGTGCTGCGCGGCGGGCACCATGGAGCGAATGCGATTGAGCAACGTGGGATCGATGGCGGCGTGATAGCGCGTCTCGTCCACTGAGCGGTCCATGAAGTTCGAGGTTGAAATATAAAACTGCCACAGGTTTTCGGCCTTCCAGGGCGTCAGGGCGTCGGGGTTCACGGCCTTGATATCGGCGAAGGTCATCAGCGTAAGCATCTTCAGCAATTGCGGGCTGCCGATCTTCTCAGAGAAGGTGCGCACGTTGTCGAGATCGAAAATGTCGCGGCGCATGGCCACCGACATCTCCAGATGCAAGCGAATCAGCTTGAGGATCGATTCCCGTTCCTCGGGGTCAAAATCCAGCCGCGCCAGGAAGCTGTCGGCCAGTTCCACGCTCTGCCCCGCGTGTTCGCCGGTGCGGCGCGCCTTGCCGGTGTCGTGCAAAAGAAGCGCCAGGAGAAAGAGGTCGAGGCGGTCGATCTCCGGGAGCAGTTGCGCCAGCCGTTGCTCGTAGTCGTGAGCCGGTTGCCGCAGGCTGTGCACATTGTCAATGGTCAGAAAGGTGTGCTCGTCCACGGTGTAGCGGTGGTAGCTGTCGCGAATGACCAGGGCGTCGATGCCGTGAAACTCGGGGATGAGCATCTCCAGCACACCCAGGGCGTGCATGGTGCGCAAGGCATGTGCGGCGTGCGGACCGATGAGCACCTCGCGCAGCGCGTTCCACAGGTAGGGGCCTTCGGGGATGGAGATGGCCAGCACCGGCAGTGCGTCGGTGATGCGGTCCTCGGCAGCTTGCGACAGGGTGTACCCGTGAGTGGCCATCAACGAGAAAATGCGCAGGATGGCCGCGGTGTCGTTGAATTGCGCACCGGGCTGAATGTCGATGCGTCCCTGGTCGAGCAGGAAATCGGTTCCGGCAATGGGCGTGCGGCGGCGCCGGAACTGCCGGTAAAAGCTCACCGGCGCGGGCAGATGCTCCATCAGCAAGGCGGCGCGGCGGTAAATGATGCGCGCGTGCCGGTAATAGGTGCGCATCCAGTAGGAAGGATCGGCAGTGCCGCGCGTTTCAAGCCCGATGGAGCGCGCTGCGGCCTCGTCCTGCGATTGCCAGTCGAGGATGTTGTTGTCGCGCCCGAAGCGGAAATGGAGGAAGCAGCGCGCCGCGGCAAGGAAATCGAAAGCCGCCTCGGCATCGCCGCGCGCGCTCTGGAAGACGCCCCCGCGCTGCCGCGGCCACTCCTTGGCCTCTTTCAGGTGAAACAAGACCGCAAACCAGACAGCAAGGTGGTAATCGCGCAGGCCGCCCGGACATTCTTTGAGATTGGGCTCGAGATGAAAGATGGTGTTGCCGTACTTGGCGTGCCGTGCCCTGGCAATCTCGCCCAGCTTTTGCGTGATGGCGGTCCACTCGCTCAGCACCAGGCCTGGAAAAACTGCCTGATGCAGCTCCTGGTAGAGGGGAAACTGACCGGCCAGGAAACGCCGGTCGAGTGTCGCCAGCGTGAATTCCAGATTGTCGGGGTCGAAGCGGCCCGCTTCCTTCACGGTTCGCGAGCTGGGGCTGGCGCGCAAGCCAATGTCCCACATGCCCTGGATGATGGCCTGAACGGCGTCGCGACAGCGCTCCTCGGTGGCGTCGTCAGCGAAGGTAAAGAGCACATCGATGTCGGAGTAGGGGAAAAGATCTTTGCGCCCATAGCCGCCCAGGGCCAGGAGGGCCAGATTCTGGGCGGGCAGGTTTGCAAAAGCCCGGCGCCACATCTCGATCAGAATGCGGTCGACCACCGCCGAACGCCGCCGGATGGCGGCGGTGCCGTCCCCGGTGCGCTCGCAGGTCTGGCGCAGAAGCGCCATCTCCTTGAGATACTGCTCCCGAAGATCGTCGACCTCTAAAACGACTGAACTCATGAGATTGTCTGCGTGGCCTGCCGAAGCAAGAAGGAATTGTTACAAGCATAAGCGATCTTTGGGCAAAGGCGTTAGTTTTGGCGCGAGAGCGGCGCGGCCCAGTTTGAAGAAGATCCCTGCGGGGCTAGAGTGGCAGCCCGGTGCGCCCCTGAGCCTTTAAGTGGCAGAATATGGCGTGCCATGATCCTCCCCGGAGCCAGTTCGCGCGGCGGCGAAACCTGGACAAGACGCATGGCAAAATGCTGGGCCGCGACGCTGGCCCTGCTGCTTGCCGCGGCGGCCTGTCAGAGGGCGGCGGCTCCGGCCCGGGCGATGGATTCTTCAGGCGGCGTTCGCGTGGCAGGGCCGGGCGTGCAGCCGAAGCTCGGCTTTGCCTGTTGCGATAAGGGAATCAAGGCGATGCAGGATCTATTCGCCGACCCAAGCGTTCTTGCGGATCTGGCCAGCCTTCATGCTGAAGTGGCCGTGCAGATCGCGGACTTCTCGCCCCAACGCGCGGGCATCGTGCAGCAGTTGAATCGCGCGGGAATTGGCGCGGTGGCGTGGCTCGTTCTCGCGCCTCAAGACGGGTTCTACATGAACGCCGACAACGCTGCCGCGGCTGCGGCCAGGGTCACTGCTTTCGAGCAGTGGACGCAGGAAAACCATCTGCGCTGGGATGCCGTGGGGCTCGATATCGAGCCCGATTTCGGCCAGCTCAGCGCGCTGAGCAAACATCGGCTCCGCTTGTACGGGACGCTGCTGCGGCGCAGCCTGAACATGAAGCGGATGACCCGGGCGGAACAGGCATACTCATCGCTCATTCGTGAGCTGCAGGCGCAGGGGTTTCGCGTGCAGACCTATCAAATGCCGTATCTGCCGGCGGAGCGGCGCGTGGGAACCACGCTGATCGATCGCATGCTCGGGACCGTGGATGTCCGCGGCAATGACGAGTACCTGATGATCTACTCCAGCTACGCTCGCCAGGGAGGGGCGGGGATGATCTGGGCGCTGGGACGGGGCGCGCAGGGGATTTCCATTGGAGTCACGGACGGCGATAGCACGCCTGGAATCGGCAACGGGCCGCTCGATTGGAATGAATTCTCGCGCGACTTGATTGTGGCCAGCCACTTCACGCAACAGATCGGCGTGTACAACCTGGAAGGTTGCGTCCGCCAGGGATTTCTGCGGCGCCTGCTGACCATGAATTGGGGCCAGTCTGTGGTAATCCCCCCGGCATCAATCGGCAGGGCGGAGCGCCTGGGCCTGATTGTTCGCAGTGTGCTTTGGATGGTTTCGCGTTTGCCGTGGCTGGCTGCCGCGGTTCTCCTGCTGCTTGCCGGGTTGATCGTGTGGCGTCGAAGCCGAATGAAGCCAACGCGTACGCCTTAATGCCGCGCGATGCTACTGCGGAAACGGGACGAACATGCCGGCGCACGAGGCGGGATTGCCCTCTGCCGGAGTGCCCTTGATCGTGGAATCCTCGCCGGCGGGCAGCTGCAGGTTGGTAGGGTTCGGCCCCAGCGTGAGGTCGGCGTGATGCAAAGCGTAGGTATACTTCGCCTCATCGGTGATCTGGACGCCGTCGAGCGTAGCTGCAATGCGGTAGTCATGGGCGTAGCCATTGAAGGTGATTTTGCCACCGCCGCTCAGGCGCACGTCGCGCAGGGTAATGTCGCGCATCGAGGGAGGCGAATTGCCGGTGAGCGTGCCGGCGGCCGAATACGCCGTGTCCAAGGTGATGGGATTGGGCGAATTGCGGATGCAGACGTCGTCATAGACAACGTCCTGGGTCAATCCACCGCGCGAGCCGTTCGACTTGATGCGAATGCCGTTGTCGGGACCGTCGAGGGAGAGATCGAAGACGCGGATCCTGCTGACTCCGCCGTTGGTTTCGCTGCCGATGGACATGCCATGGCCCCAATAAAAGTGATCGTGGCTGATGGTCATGTTGGTGGCGCCGCCGGGGCCGCCCTTGATGGCCACGTTATCGTCGCCGGCGCGGATAAAGCTGTGAGTAATGGTCACGTTCTTTGCGCCGTCGCCGGGATCGATGCCGTCGGTGTTGCGGGCCAGCCGTTGCGGCGTGTCGATCTTGACGCCCCAGACCGTAAAGCCGTTGCCGTGATCGTAGGCGACGTGGAAGTTCGGAGAATTTTTGAGGGTGATGCGATAGAGCGTGAAGTTGTCGGAGGAGTCGGCCACAATCAGCCGCGGAACCTGCTGGCTGCCGCCCGAGCGGGCCTGCTCCGCGAGGTCCCACCAGGAGTATGGCGAGCCCAGCATCTTCTCGCCGCCGCGTCCGTCGATCACGCCGTCACCCATGATGGCCGAGTCGGGCGCATGATCGACCGAAATGAGCGGCTTGCAGCCGCGCGAGCCCGGACCGCGGCCCGCAACGACGGATCCTTGTGGTTGGGGCGGGGGCGCGTGACTTACGATTCCGCAGCTCCCCGGCGATGTGGCATAGAGCGCGGGGTCGCGCGAGGCGAACAGGGTGACGCCCAAGCCGACAATCAGCGTGACATCGGGCCGAAGCTCCAGCGGGCCGGTGAGAAAAGCATTGTTGGTTTCGTTGACGTGGAGCAAGACGGCGCGCCCTTTGCCGCACTTGTTGATGGCCTTTTGAATGCGCGCGGTGTCGAGCTTCTGCTCGTCGGCTGCGGCCAGCGAACGGCCGCTGGTTTCGAGCTGCGCATCCAGCCTGGTGCAGAGCTGGGGGAAGAACGGCTCGACAACAGTGCGCGCGTCCTGCGCGGTGAGGCAGGTGGGCAGAGCGAGCAATGCAATCACCGAGAGGGAAGAGAGAAGTCTGCGCTTCATGGGCGATTTTGATTATATTTCCAGGATTACGGGGCGCTGCGATGAGCCCGTATTCTTCAAGGCTGAAGCGTACATGAACCGCCATGGGCCCCCGGCATGCGCAACGGCTCCTGCGCATTCGACCGGAGTCCGCGGAGGTGCCGGACGCAGAACTACAGCGCGTTTTCGCCCCGTTCGTCGTTGCGAATGCGAATGGCTTCGTCAATGCGGCTGACGAAGATCTTGCCGTCGCCGATGCGGCCGGTGCGGGCGGCGCCATTGATGGCGTCGATGGCCTTGTCCTGCAGCTCGTCGCGGATCACCATCTCGATCTTCACCTTGGGCAGAAGATCGACGGTATATTCCCGTCCGCGGTAGAACTCGGTATGGCCCTTTTGCCGGCCGTGGCCGCGGGCCTCGAGGATGGTCATGCCTTCAATGCCTGCTTCCAGCAGGGCATCTTTTACGGCATCCAGTTTGGAGGGTTGGAGAACTGCTTCAATCTTCACCATGCGTAAGATCCCCGTTCGATAGCCTATCAGGCGAGGCGGCTGATTCGCCGCCAGCCCCAAAACTTCGTTGTTCAACCAAGCTAACTCCGCGAGCGCCGCTGACCGCATGAATTTCGTGCTATCCCACCCTTTCCGCTCAGCTACCCTACGGACGAAGACCTGTTCGTGGGGGCCCCGGCGAACGCGGAAAGGATGGGGCAACGCCGCGAACTCCGCTATGGCTCACGAGTTGAAGTCATAACCTTCCTCTCCGTGTTGCGACAGGTCGAGGCCGGCAACTTCCTGCTCGGGAGCTACCCGCAAACCGATCATCTTATCCACAACGAAGAGCAGGATCAACGACCCGGCAATGGAGAGGCCCCACGCCATCCCCACAGCGGCGAGCTGATGACCCATTTGCCGCCAATTGCCATCGATGCCTCCGGTGGGCACGCCTTTGCCGTAAACCGGATTGATCAAATACGTGGCAAAGATGCCAGTCAGCAAGGCTCCCAGGGTTCCCCCTGCGCCGTGGACGCCGAATGCGTCCAGCGAGTCGTCGTAGCCGAAGATCGACTTGACCTTGAACACCATGAACGAACAGAAAAAGCCAGCGGCCAGCCCGATGACGATTGACGACATGGGTTGCACGAAGCCTGAAGCGGGAGTGATGGCCACCAGCCCGGCAACGGCACCGGAGATGGCTCCCAGGGCGGTAGGCTTGCCATTGTGCAGCCACTCAAAAATGGTCCAACCCAGCGCTGCCGCGGCGGTGGCGAAGTGCGTATTAACAAACGCACTGGTGGCCAGTGGACTGGCCGCCACTGCGCTGCCTGCGTTGAACCCGAACCAACCTACCCACAGCAGGCAGGCCCCGATAAAACTGATCACCATGGAGTGGGGCGGCATGGCGGTGTGCGGGTAGCCGATGCGCTTACCCAAATAGAGCGCGCAAACGAGTGCGGAAACGCCGCTGGTAATGTGCACCACGGTGCCGCCGGCGAAATCGAAGCTGGGAATATGATTTCCGGCGGAATTGAACAACCCGCCCACGCCCCACACCATGTGCGCCATTGGGCAGTACACCAGCAGCGACCAAAGCGACAGAAATAAAGCCATGGCGCTAAATTTCATGCGCTCGGCAAATGCTCCCGTGATCAGTGCGGGGGTGATGATGGCGAACATGAGCTGATAGATCATGTAGGTCTGCTCGGGAACGGTCGGTCCATAATCGGGATTCGGATTAAGTGAAACCCCGCGCAGAAAGAGATGCTCGAATCCGCCGATGAACATGTTGCCATGGCCGAAGGCCAGCGAGTAGCCGACGAGGGCCCAAAGAATTGAGACCAGTCCGATCATGGCGAAGCTTTGCATCATGGTCGCCAGTACGTTTTTCTTGCGCACCAGCCCGCCGTAAAAGAGCGCCAGTCCCGGGGCCGTCATGAGCAGAACGAGCGCGGCTGAGGTCAACATCCACGCATTGTCTCCAGCCATCTGCGCATTCTGCACCGCCCGCTGCAGCGCGGTGATCTGGTCCTGGGTTACGGGGCCCTGCGGAGCCTGCGCAGAAACAGCCGCCTGGGCCAGTGCGGTGGCGGGCAATCCCAGCATGGCAGCAGGAAGAATCATCTTGATCGATCGACGGGACATGAAATTTCCGCTCCGGATAAGGCGTTCAAGCGCGAGGCGCGGTGGAAGAGTGCAAGCTCGAAACCCAAGCCGGGTTTTCGAAGCCACAGGAACCACTCTATGGTGATCGGAGAGATGATATAGAACTGCGGAATGAGATTCATAGGATTTTTGTAAAGATTGATCGCAAGCGGGCGCTCCGCAACTGCGCCACCGCAAAGCGCTCCGGCGCGCGTAAAATGGATGTATGGCGGCTTCCTCGGAGCGGGATCATTATTTCTTCGGGACGCTGGAGAGCAGCGCCAGGAATCGAGTGAAGGTGAAGGAGGCCGACTACGGCTACGAAGAGCCGGAGGGCGTCTTTCTAACCACGCTGGACTTCGCAGTGAATTGGGTGCGCAAAAGCTCGATCTGGCCGATGACGTTTGGCTTGGCCTGCTGCGCCATTGAAATGATGTCGATGGGCGCAGCGCGTTTCGATATCGCGCGTTTTGGCGCCGAGGTCTTCCGCGCTTCTCCGCGCCAGTCTGACCTGATGATCGTTGCCGGCCGCGTCGCGCAGAAAATGGCTCCAGTCCTGCGCCGGTTGTACGATCAGATGCCCGAACCCAAGTGGGTGATTTCGATGGGCGCCTGCGCCACATCAGGGGGCGTATTCAACAACTATGCGCTGGTGCAGGGCGTCAACCAGATCGTACCGGTTGATGTCTACGTTCCCGGCTGTCCACCGCGTCCCGAGCAACTCATCTATGCCATCTCGCTGCTGCAAGAGAAGATCCAACGCGAGCCGCGCAGCCTGCTGAAGACGCTGAATGCCGGGTAAGTCTTCTAATCAAAAATCTTATCTACGGCATGGCTGAGGGTGCGTGGCGCTCAAACGGGTGCGCAGCAGGAGCACCAAAGTCCAATGTACTTTGGGGTGGATTTGCTCAGAAGACGCCGAATTGCGGCGCCAATCAGCGCCGGCAGGCCAATCTGCGATGGGGAAAATCCGCTCTGCGTTTTGAATTCCGGCCCGGCTGTGTACGCTCGGGAACGTGCGCAACAGCGGCCTTCCGTGATAGTTTGAACAGTGCTGTGTGAATTTGGGTGGGCTCCGCGTTATGCGCCTGCCGAGTCGAAGCTTGATTTTTTCTTCGCGCTCCGGTCGTCAAAATCACCCTTCGGCTGTAGGTCCGCGCAAGCTCGGAGACAGAGAAGGAGTAGATAATGAATGCAAAATCGTTGAAACCTCTCTTTTTGCTTTTTGCTCTGGCGTTCCTTGCAATTGTTCCCATGGGGTGCAAAAAGGCTCCGCCGATCACCTTAGCCTGCAACGCCAGCGCTCCAGCGGTTTACCCGGGCGATCCTCTTTCGGTTTCGGCGACCGCCGGGTCGGTGGACACAAAAAAGAACACCAACGTGATTTACAGCTGGAGCGGAGATGGCGTGACTGGAAGCGGCACATCCGCCACAGTGGATACGTCTTTGCTGGCTCCCGGCTCCTACACCGCCAAGGCTGAAGTGAAAGAGGGCAAGAAGGGCAAGGAAGGCCTGAAGCCGGGCCAGACTGCAGACTGCTCAGCGGGGTATACGGTGAAGGCGTTTGAGCCGCCGACCATCAGTTGCTCAGCCAGCCCCACGACCATCCAACCGGGCGGTACCAGCACGATTACGTCGGTAGGAGTGAGTCCGCAGAACCGTCCGCTGACCTACAGCTATTCGGCCTCGGCGGGCACGGTGACGGGCAGCGGCGCCACGGCGGATTATTCGTCGGCGGGCGCGCCTACGGGCGCGGTTGGAATCAACTGCAACGTCTCCGACGACAAGGGCCACACGGTTTCGGCGAACACGACGATCACCATCACTGCGCCGCCACCGCCGCCTCCGCCGCCGCATAGCCAGTCGCTGGGCACGATCAACTTCTCGACCGACAAGAGGCGGCCCGAGCGCGTGGACAATGAAGCCAAGGCACTTCTGGACCAGGTAGCACTGGACATGAAGCAGCAGCCTGACGCCAAGCTGGTGATCGTGGGCGAGGCCTCAGCCGACGAGAGCGCCAAGATGGCCAAGCAGCAGGCTTACGCGGCCAAGCACAAGCACGCCAAGGTAGAGGACTATGCGGCGCAGCGTGCGGTGAACACCAAGGACTACCTGGTGACGGAGCAGGGCATCGATGCTTCGCGCATCAGCGTGGCCACGGGGTCGACGCCGGGCCAGACGGCGGAGATCTACCTGGTGCCGATGGGCGCCACGTTCAGCAACGACGTGAGCGGGACCACACCGGTGGACGAGACAGTGGTGAAGCCGCAGGCGCGCAAGCCAGTGCCTCACGCTCATCACGCGGCCAAGAAGGCAGCCGCGCCGGCGCAATAGCTGCCGCCGGGAGCAACTGCATCGACGAGCCCTCGTTTGGCAAGGGCGAGGGCTCGCCGGCCTCAACGTAACCGCTCCGTAGCCATTTTGAGGCTGACCCTGCTGAATACGGTCAGGCTCGTGGCTTTTTGCGCCCCATTTTGTCTATTCTGTAATGGGGGTTAGCGATTTTTCCGCTTGAATGAAGCAATTACGGGGTTTTCTGCGAGGATTGCGCCGGTTGGAGATCCGGAGCTGGATTCTGCTGTTTTTTTTGTGCCTGCTCTCCACCGGGTGGATGGAGGCACAGGGTTCGTGGACCGTCGTTGGCCCAGACGGCGGCGATGCGCGCGCCTTTGCGGCGGTTCCAGGGCAGCCCGGCCGCCTGCTTCTGGGCACAACCAATAGCTGGCTGTACCAATCGCTGGACGAAGGCGCCTCCTGGCATCGCCTTGCGAAGCTGGACGCCGCCGACGGCTTCGTGCTCGACAGCCTTGTGGTTGATTCCTCCGATCCCACAACCATTTTTGCGGGCGCATGGAAGAACAGCGACGATGGCGGCTTGTGGATCAGCCACGACGGCGGACACACCTGGAGCGAGCCGGCGGATCTGAAGGGCCAATCGATCCACGCTCTTATCCAAGCGGCTTCTGATCCGCACATCCTGTTTGCGGGAACGCTTCTGGGAGTCTACCGATCCACTGACAGCGGCGCGACCTGGACGCAGATCAGTCCGGCGGGGAGCAAAGAGATTCACGAAGTTGAATCGTTGGCGGTGGATCCCACGAACCCGGAGATCGTCTATGCAGGAACCTGGCACCTGCCATGGAAGACCACCGACGGCGGCAAGAGCTGGCACAACATCAAGAATGGCCTGATCGTGGATTCCGACGTATTCTCGATCGTCATCGATCCACAACACACGCGCACCGTCTACCTGAGCGCGTGCAGTGGGATCTATAAGAGCGAAAATGGCGGCGCGCTGTTCCACAAGATTCAGGGCATTCCCAATGAAGCCAGACGGACACGCGTCCTGATGCAGGATCCTGAGAACCTGCAAGTGGTGTATGCGGGAACCACGGAGGGGCTGTACAAGACCGAGAACGGCGGGAAAACCTTCAAGCGCATGACCGGCTCCGACGTGGTGGTGAACGACGTTTACGTCGATCCAAAGGATTCGAACCACGTGCTGCTGGCTACCGATCGGAGCGGAGTGCTGGCCAGCCTTGACGCAGGCGTGACGTTCACCGGATCGAACCAGGGCATCTCAGAGCGCAAGATCGCGGCGCTCCTGGTCGATCGCAACGATCCGCAGTGCCTTTATGCCGGCGTGGTCAACGACAAAAATTACGGCGGCGTCTTTCGTTCCACTGACGGCGGCGGCCACTGGGAGCAGCTCGACGAAGGCCTGGATGGCCGCGACATTTTTGCCCTGGACCAGACGAAGGATGGAACCGTGGTGGCGGGAACCAGCCACGGCGTCTTCGTTCTCGGAGCACCCGCGTCGGACGATCCGGCTCCGACATCGCCGGATGCAGCGTCTGGGCCCGAAGCCGGAGCATCGGCGGGACCGGCAGGCTCTGCGCAGACCTGGCAGCCGCGGAATACCATCGCCAACACCATTGTGAAAACCGTTACGCAAACGCACTATCGCACCAAAGTGAATGTCGAGAAGCAGGTCAAGGCTCCGGTGATCGAGTTAGAGAGCTCTGTGAACGCGCTCGACGTCTCCGGCGACGTTTGGGTTGCGGCTACCAGCTACGGTCTGCTCACCAGCCGCGACCAGGGAGCCACGTGGCAGGGCGGACCGGTGATGGGCGGGCGCGAGTACCTGTCGGTTACGGTTCACGGCGATGACATGGCAGCGGCGCGCGACGACAATGTGGTGATTTCAACCGACGGGGGAGAGAGCTGGTGGCCGCTGGGGCTGCCCCCGGCGCTCGTGCACATTCACAGCGCGGTCTTTGCGCCCGATGGCTCTCTGTGGCTGGGCGCGCGCGACGGAGTCTACTTTACCCGCGACCTGGGCAAAAACTGGTTGTGGCTTCAGCGGCTACCTTTCCGCGATGTGGACGATCTGAGCTACGACGCGAGCGTGAAGAGAATCCTGGCTAGTTCGCGCTCCAGCGACCAGGTGTACGCCATCGATGCTAAAGCGCTCACCTGGGATTTTTGGCAGGTGGGTTACTCGATCTTGCTTATTCGCGGCGCGGGCGACCGGCTGGTGGCTGCATCGCTCAACGACGGCGTGCTGACAGGACCCAAGGTTCAGCCGGCTTCTGCGCCGCCCCCGGCGGACGCTTCGACGCGGTAAAAGCGAGGGAACGGGCAACAGAAGACAGGGGCCAAGGGGGCGAGAAGACAGGGATCAGGGAATAGGGAATAGAAAGCGAGGGGGCGGCGATGCGGTGAGATTCTTCCCACACCAGGCGCGAAGACGATTTGCCGGCGCAATGCCTTTTCCGGAAAGGGTGTCATAATGTTGGGGCCGGAATCGAAATCGATGGAGCAGCGTCGCCACGGCAAGCAACCCGCAACGGTCGCAGGCGCGCGCAGGCAAGGAGGTGCTCTCTTATATGAAGCGTCTCAAGCTGTACTCTCTTCTTTCGATTCCGCTGGCCCTGCTCGCCGGCGGCTGCGGCAACAGCGGCAATAGCGTCGGTCATGCAGCGCAAACTATCACGTTCGACAATCCCGGTACGCAGACGGCAGGAACGTCGCTAGCGCTCTCGGCGACGGCCAGCTCCGGCGCCGCAGTTACCTTTACCTCAGCAGCTCCCGGCGTGTGCACGATCTCTGGAGCGACGGCCACGTTTGAGACAGCCGGAACCTGCACCATCGACGCCAGCCAGGACGGCAACGGCACCTATGCGGCGGCTTCGCAGGTAGCGCAGAGCTTCACCGTGAACCCGGCCATCGGCCCAAACACAAGTGTTTATATCTCAGGGTTTGCGGTCTCCTCGGCATCAACTGCAGAGAACGTGGTGAACGTCGCAGAGCTTTGGAAGCTTACCTCCGGCAGCCCGACGGCCACGGCGACGGCCCTGCCGATGCCCAGCGGCATGACAAGCGCGCAAGCCAACGCGATCGCGGTCTCGGGCAGCGATGTGTATGTGGTGGGATCTGCATCGACCGGCACGGGCCAAACGGCCGCATATTGGTTGAACGGCACGGCCACGACATTGCCCAGCAGCATGACAATCTCGGAAGCCAACGCGATCGCGGTCTCGGGCAGCAACGTGTATGTAGCGGGATACGAGGAGAACAGTGCGGGCGACGGCACCGCCGTGCTCTGGGTGAACGGCACGGCCACAACGCTGTCGCCGCCCAGCGGCATGGCATATTCTTACGCCGCGGGGATCGCGGTATCGGGCAACGATGTGTACGTGACGGGAGTTGCGTGGAACACCGATAACGACGAAAGCGCCACGCTCTGGGTGAATGGCGCGGCCACTCTGTTGCCCATGCCCAGCGGCCTGACGGGGGATTATTACGCTTGGGGGATCGCGGTGTCGGGCGGCAATGTTTATGTATCAGGAAATACAGACTCCAACGCGGACACGGACACCGCCGTATCCTGGGTGAACAACGGCGCGGCCACGACGTTGCTTATTCCCGCCGGAATTTTATTCGGAGAGTACGGAGCTGTCGGGATCGCGGTCTCGGGCGGCGACGTGTATATGGCGGGGAGTGGGTCCACGGGCGTGGGCAGCGGCACCGCGGCATACTGGGAGAACGGCACGCCCATCACGTTGCCCATGCCCAACAACTTGACAGATTCTTCCGCTACTTCCTGGGCGGTCGGGATCGCGCTCTCAGGCAACGATGTGTATTCGGTGGGATCTTTGATCGATGAGCCCATGGGCGTGGGCCAAACCGCCGCATATTGGGTGAACGGCGGCGAGGCCACGCTGTTGCCCATGCCCAGCGGCACGTATGAGTCCTGGACCACAGCGATTGCGGTGGCCGCCCAGTAGCCGGGGGACGACGATCAGGGATTCGGGGATTAGAAAAGCGAGGGAGCGGCGATGCGGTGAGATTCCCCACCCCAGGCGGAAAGACAGGAGCGTGCCGAGGGAGCACCGGCCGGCAGCCGCATCCGGAATTTGGATTCAAAGGCGCGAAGGGCTCGCGAAGTTTTTGGTTGAACCACCTCCATGGCGCCCACTAAAGTGCAGACTATGAGCATTCCCGGGCGTCGCACATTTCTGAAGCAGGCGGCTGCACTGGCCAGTGCATTCTCCGTCAACAGCCTCTTCAACCAGGCTCACGCAGCTGAGTTCCTCGCGGCCTCCGGCTCGCTTGATCATCTGAGCGCTGAAGAAGCGGCAAGCGCCGAAGATTTCTGGGCGGTGATTCAACGCGCCTACTCGGTGAACCCGAACCTGATCAACCTGAACAACGGCGGGGTCTCGCCTTCGCCGATCGTGGTGCAGCAGGCCGTGGAGCGCTTCAACGAGCTGTCCAACGAGGGCCCATCGTACTACATGTGGCGCATCCTGGACCAAGGCCGGGAACCGCTGCGCGCAAAGCTGGCCGAGCTCGGCGGCTGCTCGGCGGAAGAGGTGGCCGTCGACCGCAACTCAACGGAAGCTCTGAATACGGTGATCTACGGCCTGGAACTGAAAGCCGGCGACGAGGTGATTGGGGCCAAGCAGGATTACCCCAACATGATCGAGGCGTGGCGCCAGCGGGCGGCGCGCGAAGGGATCGTGTACAAGCAGCTCAACTTTGAGTTTCCGATCGAAGACGATGCGCAAATCGTGCGCGCGTACGAACAGGCCATCACGGCGCGGACGAAGATCATCCATGTGACGCACATGATCAATTGGGTGGGCCAGATCATGCCTGTTGCGGCAATCTCAGAGATGGCGCACTCCCACGGGATTGAGGTGATCTGCGACAGCGCGCACTCCTTCGGACTGATGGACTTCAAGATCCCCGATCTCGGCTGCGATTACATGGGAACCAGCCTGCACAAATTTCTCTCTGCGCCGATCGGCAGCGGGATGTTGTGGATGAAGCGCGAGAAGATTGAAAAAATCTGGCCGCTGACGTGCAACGCCCAGCCCCGCAGCGCCGATATCCGCAAGTTTGAGTCGCTGGGTACGCGGAGCTTCCCGATCGAGGAGGGAATCGGAGAAGCCATCAACTTTCACAACGGCATCGGCGCCAGGCGCAAGGAAGCGCGCATCCGCTACCTGAAGGACTACTGGGCGACGCGCGTGCAATCGATTCCCAACGTCAAGCTGCATACATCGCTCAACGTGAAGTACTCCTGCGCCATCTGTGGGGTCTCGATCGACGGCATGACTCCATCGGATTTCGAGAACGCCCTGTTCAACCAGTACAAGATTCACACTGTCGGCATCGTGTGGGAGAACATCCGTTGCGTGCGCGTGACGCCGCATGTCTACACGACCATCGCCGACCTGGACACGCTTGTCGGTGCGATCGGGGAGATTGCCGCCAAGCAACGCAGCTGAGACACGGAAAAACATCCCTCAGGGGCGAAAAGTGTCCGCACGAGGCTTTAGATTCGCCGCGAAAAAGGCCCGCGGCTAAAGCCGCGACGATCTTTTGCGGGAGATTCAGCGGCCTGAAGACCGCTGCTCCCTCCGATCCCGCCGGGTTCGTCGGAGATTGGCCAGCGTTCACGGCTTCCCACCCTTTCGCGAAAGGCGCGAAAGGATGGGGCAACGGTGCTCGGAGCCGGGGCTAAAAGCCCGTACCCTTCAAAGGGTCTAAAGCCTCATCTTTATGCGGCTTCACGGCTCAAGTCACTCCAGCGACCAAAAATCAGTCGCCGAGGACCCTGATAAGCCGTGCCCTTTCAAGACCGGATCCAGGCAACCGGTCAGTGGACTTTGAATGCCTTGTCGACGAGCGCATTGGGATCGCGGCCGGCGGGCAGCAGCGTGAACAGCGACTGCGTGGCGGTGCGCGCGACGGCGACGTCGCCCGAGCGGCTGTCGGCCACGAACAACAGGTGGCCTGCCGCGGAAAAGGCGAGCGTCGCAGGCCCGTCACCGACGTGAATCGCGCCCAGCCGCTGGCCGTCGTCAATGGAGTACACCGTCACCTCTTGCGAACGCAGATTGGCCACGTAGAGCAGGGAATTGTCGCGGGAGACTACGCTCGAGACGGGATCGTCGCCGATCAGGTACGTGTCGCCGACCTCATCGGTGGTGTTGTAAATCTCTGAGACCGAGTCAGAGAGCGAATTGGACGCGAAGATCTCTCCGCCATCCGGCTTCAGCGACAGATCGACGGGCGCGTGGCCGACGTCCATCAGCGCCTCAAGCTGATCGGGCTGTGCGGGATGAGTGCCCTGCTGCTGGAGGGCGATGACCATGACCTGATGGCCGGCGGAACAGGCCACGAAGGCTTTGGAAGAGTCAGGGAGGATGACGGGAGCTGCCGCTCCCGGGCAGCCATCGAAGACGGCACGGACAAGGCCGCCGGCCGGATCGAGGAGGGTGACGGAGTTGCCGCGGCGGTTGGCCACGACGAGTGTGCGGTTGTCGGGTGCGAGCCGCACGGCCACGGGGTCCTGGCCGGCGTCGAATTGGGCCACTTCGCGCCGCGTCTTCAAATCGATCACGGATACTGAGTTGGAGCCCGCATTGGCGACGTAGGCGCGATTCCCCTCCGGATCGACGTCGATGGATTGCGCTTGCCGGTGCACGGGAATCGTCGCCACAACGGTGTTGTGCTCGGCGTCAATGACGGAGACCGACCCATTGGCGTCAGGGCCGCCGGAGTTGACGACGTAGATTTCGTTGCGCGTGGGGCTGGCGGCAAGGGCAACGGGATTTCGGCCCACGGCCAGCTCGCGGTCGACGCGCACATCGACCACGTCGAGCACGGTCACCGTGTCGCTGCCGCCGTTGGTTACGTAGACGTACTCCCGATAGTTGGGCGGGTATTGCGGAAAGTCATGGGTCCGGCAGCCAGTGAGCACCGCTGCGGGCAAAATGATTCCGGCCAAATAAGCGAGAGCGACGATCGCCGAATTTCGGCCACTGGCCAGCGAAGGCCGGGCCTTATCGACATATGTGAACCGCGCCACTACTCGATTGTGAGCGAACTCAGGCGTTCTCAGAGGCAACCGCAGATCCTTCGACTTGGTTTGGCGCTCAATTTCCCCAACGAACAGAAATGGTCCGCTGGGGACCCCGATGCGCGCCAAACCTGGCTGAGGATGACAGCCTGCTGCATGCGGGGTCGTCTCTTCACTGTCCACTGGCTTTGGCCAGAGCGGCATCGGCGGCGGGCACGGCTCGGGGCAGATGCCGGCCCACGATGGGCGCCATGCGTTCCAGCTCTTCCATCATGGTGGCGAACTGCGCCGGGTAGATGGACTGCGGGCCGTCGGAGAGCGCCTTTTCGGGATGGTCGTGCACCTCGACCATCACGCCGTCGGCTCCAGAGGCTACTGCTGCTCGCGCCATGGGCAGAACGCTGTCGCGACGGCCGGTCCCATGGCTGGGGTCGATGAGGATGGGTAGATGGCTGACGTGCTGCAAGGCGGGAACGATGCTGAGATCGAGGGTGTTGCGGGCGTGATCAGAAAAGGTGCGCACGCCGCGCTCGCAAAGGATGACTTCGTAATTGCCCTCGCTCATTACGTATTCGGCGGCCATGAGGAACTCTTCGAGGGTGGCGCTCATGCCGCGCTTGATGAGCACCGGCTGGCGCAGACGTCCGGCTTTCTTGAGCAGAGAAAAGTTCTGCATGTTGCGGGCGCCGATCTGCACCACGTCGGCCCACTCGGCTACCACCTCCAGGGTTTCGGTATCGAGCGCTTCGGTGACGATGCGGAGCCCGAACTTGTCGCGAATCTCGGCCATGATGCGCAGAGCTTCAAGGCCCAGGCCCTGAAATGCGTATGGGGAGGTACGCGGCTTGTAGGCGCCGCCGCGGAAAAACTGCGCGCCGGCTGCAGCCACGTGAGCGGCGATGGCGAAGGCCTGCTCGCGGCTCTCGATGGAGCAGGGTCCGGCGACGATGGCCAGATCGTGTCCGCCGATGGTGGCGGTGGAATGGGCGAAGCGGATGACGGTGTCTTCTTCTTTCACGTCGCGGCTGGCCAGTTTGTAGGCTTTGGAGACGCGGATGACCTCGGCGACGCCGGGGAGCGATTCGAGGTTGCCGCGGTCGGCCTCGCCCTGGTTGCCGGTGATGCCGATGGCGGTGCGCTGCGCTCCCGGGAGGGGGTGGGCGCGGAACCCTAATTGTTCGATATGATCGCAGACCGCCTGGATTTGCTCCGGCGTGGCCTGCGCCTTCATGACCACTAACATGTCTGGCCCTCGAACCCTCAGTCTACCGGCTGGAGGGGGGAAGGGCAATTTCCGGTAGAGGGCCGGTTTGGGCCCGCGGCTAAAGCCGCAAGATCGTTTGCGCGGGATTCAGCGGCCTGAAGGCCGCTGCTCCCTCCGATTTAGGCGAAGATCGGCGTACCGTTCAAGAGGCGCGGCTCGCCAAAGCGGAATCGGCGGGCGGCCGTGCTGCGCTACCGCTGAGATTGCCGCTTTTGCGATCGCCAGCGGAGCCCCAGCCAGGCCAGGTAGCCCAATTGAATGAGCCAGGTGACGACGTACGCCGCAACCCTGAACTGGTGATCGAGAATCGCTACTCTATCCATGTCTGCCTCGTCGCTGCGGTTGATTTCCGGTCCTGTGTGATCCTTCAGGCGTTGAGCGCCGCTTGGGCCTCCGCGGCCAAAATCCTCTGGTGCTGCCGCTCCACCCGGTAACGCAAGGACAAAATGAAGAGGCCCCAGGCGAACCAGGCGAGCATATTCCACATGAGCGCGCCCACCATGGATGGATCCATGCCCGAACCCGCTGCGCCGCCAAACACAGGCGCGGGATGCTGGGTGCGCCACCAGCGGTTCGACATGTAGACAATGGGCACATCGAGCGCGCCAAAGATACCCAGGACGGCGGCCAGGGTCTGCACCTGGGGGCCGGCGGCAAAACGCCGTAAAAGCAAGTAGCTGACGTAGATGAGCCAAAGAACCAGCGTGGTGGTGAGGCGCGCGTCCCAGGTCCACCAGATGCCCCAGGCGCGACGCGCCCAGATGGGCCCGGTGCTAAGCACCACGGTGCAGAAGACCACGCCTACCTCAGCGCCGGACAAGGCCCAGGCGTCGAATTTCTGCGCGCGTTCGGGATGTTCGCGGCGCGAAGCCAGGTACCCGACGGAACCGACGAGGCTGATGGCGAAGAACAGAAACGCGACCGATGCCGACGGCACGTGGTAGTAAATAATGCGAAAGATTTCGCCCTGCATGGCATCGTTGGGCGCCACGTAGATTGCCTGGTAGTAGCCCCAGAACATGAGGGCGATGGTTACCAGGACGTAAAGGCCGATGAAGAGATTTTTCATGGGAACTCGATACCTCCAGTGTACGTCGCAGGAGGGGTCGAGATGTGATTTAGGTCACAGCGATTTGGCAGATGCCGAGCAGCAAAAAGCCCCGGGTAGTCAATCCGGGGCTTTTGCGAATAGATTTGACGCCGCCTGAGAAACTAAGACCATTATCGGACAGTTTGGTAGTTTGTCTATGCCGCTCAGTTCATCGCTTACCATGAACTTGCTGGAGCCTTTATGCGCGATCACCTGGCTTCGCTCATCGACGATTTTCGGCGCTTCGACCGTGATATCGCGGTGGTGCGGTATCAGGGAAATCGCCGCCGCGTGACGACTTACGGGGAGCTGGCGCGGCTGGCCGGCCGTTTTGCCGCCTATTTAGCGGAGCGGCAGATTGGGGCAGGCGATCGGGTGCTGCTTTGGGGCGAAAACAGCGCGGAGTGGATTGCCGCCTTTTATGGATGCCTGCTGCGCGGAGTGCTCAGCGTTCCGCTCGATGCGGCCGGATCGGCGGATTTTGCGGCCCGCGTGGCTGGCGACGTCAATCCCAAGCTGGCCGTGGGGGATATGCATCTGTTGGACAAGCTGGCCGCGGCGCGGAGTGGGCCGGCGATTCCTGCTCTGGCCTTGGAAGACTGGCTTGACGATTTGCCGGCTGCGGAAATGGGCCCCATCTCCGGCCTCACCCGCGAGTCTCCGCTTGAGATTCTCTTCACCTCGGGCACCACCGGCGATCCCAAGGGCATTGTCATCACGCACGGGAACGTGCTGGCCAGCGTGGGGCCCATCGAAGACGGCGCCAAGCCCTACCTGCGCTATCGATGGCTGGTGCATCCGCTGCGCATTCTGCATACGCTGCCGCTGAGTCACGTTTTCGGGCAGACGATGGGACTTTGGATTCCGCCCATCCTGACGGCCGAGCTTCACTTCGAGAGCCGGTTGGCCGCGCCGCGCCTCATCGAGCTGATCCACGGCGAGCGCGTCTCGGTTCTGGCGACTGTTCCACGGGTGCTGGCGCTGCTGAAGTCTCATTTAGAGTCGAACCACGCGGGACTTGAGGAGCGGGCGGGGGCGTCGCGCAAGCTCAATCCCTGGCTGCGGTGGTGGCGTTTCCGCGCGGTGCATGGCGAGTTCGGGTTCAAGTTCTGGGCTTTCGTGAGCGGCGGGGGCGCCTTGCCCGGCCTGCTGGAGCAGTTCTGGAACGCTCTGGGGTTTGTTCTCATCCAGGGCTACGGCATGACGGAGACCACCGCCCTGATCACGCTGAACCATCCCTTCCACGTGGCGGCGGGCACCATCGGCAAGCCGATGGCGGGCCGGGAGGTGAAGCTGGCCGCGGACGGGGAAGTGCTGGTTCGGGGCGAGATGATCTCGGGGGCCACCTGGCAGGGCGGCGCGCTGCGCCCACGAGAGGACGAGTGGCTGGCGACGGGGGACCTTGCCGAGCGGCAGGAGTCGGGGGAGCTGAAATTTCTGGGCCGGAAGAGCGAGGTGATTGTCACCGCGGCGGGGCTCAACGTACATCCGGAGGACATTGAAGCGGCGCTGGAGGAGCAGCCGGAGATCGCAGCTTGCGCGGTGGTGGCCATGGAGACGCCCACGGGTCCGGAGCCGTGCGCCGCGCTGGCAACACGCGGGACGGGCGAGCAGATTGCGGCGGCGATCCGGCGCGCCAACGCCCAGCTGCCGGAGTTCCAGCGCATCAGCAGGTGGGTGCTGTGGCCGGAACCCGATCTGCCCCGCACGTCAACCGGCAAGGTGAAACGGAAACCCGTGGCGGCGTGGCTGCAGCGAGTGCAGGCAGTGGCCGCTACGCCCACCAGCGGCTCGCCCCATGCCTCGACGAACGGCGGCCCTTCGGCGGATTGGCTGCTGACGCTGATTGCGCAGATCACCGGCGAAAGCAATCCCGGTGTGGGCGACGAGCTCCGCCTGGACGAAGACCTACACTTGGACAGCCTGGGACGGGTGCAACTGGCGGCGGCGATCGAGGATCGGCTGGGAGTGGTCTCGGGCACCGGGCTGCTGGAAGAAGTGCAGACGCTGGGGGATTTGCGGAGGGTGGTAACGACAGGGACCGAGGGACCGAGCCAGCCCAGCGGGCAAATATCGCCCGCTGGGGGCCCCGGCAGGGATCAAGGGACCGAGAAGGCAGGGACTGAGGGACCAGGGACGAGGGAACAGGTAACAGGCAACAGGGAACAGAGAACAGGGATTGCCGCGCAGCCGCGCTACCGTTATCACTATCCCACCTGGCCGTGGTGGAAGCCGTTCCAGTGGTTTCGAGCGGCGTTCTTCGAGACGATTCTGCGCCCACTGGCCTGGATTCTCGCTGCGCCTCGCGTTGTGGGACCGCCGAAGCCGCTGCCGGAGGGTCCGCTGCTTCTGGTCGGCAATCACGTGACTGCGTACGACGGCGCGCTGATTCAATACGCGCTGGCCGGGCCCTGGCGCCGGCACCTGGCCATCGCCATGTCGGGAGAGATGCTTGAGGACTTCCGGCACGGGCGCAATCCCGACTGGCCGCCGGGACACAAGGGCTTTTACTTCTTCGGCCCGCCGGCTTACTGGCTGGTCACGCTCTGCTTCAATGTTTTTCCTTTGCCACAACTGCGCGATTTCCAGTCGAGCTTCGCGCACGCGGGCAAGGCCATGGATCACGGCTACAACGTGCTGGTCTTTCCCGAGGGCACGCGCTCGGCGTCAGGCAAGCTGGCGCGGTTCAGAGCGGGCATCGGGCTGCTGGCCAAGCAAAGCGGCGTGCCCGTGGTGCCTACGGCCATCCGGGGGCTGGGGGAACTGAAGACGGGGCAGCGGCGCTGGTTCCGCTCGGGCATTCTCGAAGTGCACATCGGCGAAGCCATCCAGTTCAGGCCGCAGGACAGCGAAGCCGCGATCACGGCGCGGCTGCAGGAGGAAGTGGAGCGGCTGCTGGGGAACGAGCCGGCGAGTTAGCGAAACCCACGCAAGCAGGGCTTGGGTGGACGCCCCGGTTCGGGGTGAATCGGCAAGAGACGGTGGGGTTGGTGCGATCCCAGCCTGACGGCAAGAAGCAAAAGCGCCGTCAGGATGGGGCATCCAGGTTCGTGGTGAGGGGGATGAGCTGCAGGAGCCGAAAAGACTGCATGTTGGAGCGGTTAGAATCGACATTGCCCCGACCCAAGGAGAAATGAGAAGCAGGTGGAAGCCGCGGAAAGGCCCAGTCTTGCGGGGCGCACCATCTCCCACTACCGGATCAGCACAGTGATCGGCGCGGGTGGGATGGGAGAGGTGTACCGCGCGACCGATACGAACCTGGGACGCGAGGTGGCGCTGAAGGTGCTGCCCGCGGATATGGCGCGCGACGCGGACCGGCTGGCGCGATTTCAGCGCGAAGCCCGGGCTGTGGCGGCGCTTAATCATCCCAACGTGGTGACCATTTACTCGGTTGAAGAAACAGAAGAGCTGCAATTCATCACCATGGAGCTGATTGAGGGGCAACCGCTGGACCAACTGGTTCCGGCGGGCGGGATGGCGCTGGAGCGCATTGTGGAGATTGCGAGCGTGCTGGCCGAAGCGCTGGCGGCGGCGCATGAAAAAGGGATCGTGCATCGCGATCTGAAGCCCGCCAACGTGATGGTGACGAACGAGGGCCGGGTGAAGGTGCTGGATTTTGGTCTGGCCAAGGACTTGGGCGCGGCGAATGCGAATGCCACGACAGTGACGTCGCTGGGGACGACTTCTGCCGGACTGACGCAAGCGGGGATGGTGATGGGCACGCCGGCCTACATGTCGCCCGAACAGGTTTCGGGGCGGCCGCTGGACCATCGCACCGATATTTTTTCACTGGGCGTGCTGCTGCACGAGATGGCGACGGGATCGCGGCCGTTCGAAGGCGCCTCTTCAGCGGAGCTGATCTCGTCGATTTTGCGCGATCAGCCGGCAGCGGTGACCGATGTCCGGCCTGACTTGCCCGCCGACCTGGCGCGCGTGATCCGCCGGTGCCTGGAGAAAGATCCGCGGCACCGCGTGCAGACAGCGCGGGACGTGGGCAACGAATTCCGCGAATTGGGGCGTGCGGGCACGCGGACGCATCATGCCGGCAACACCGCTTCGCGGGCCGTCGCAGCAGCCGATTCGGGCGCATCGCGCGCTGCCGAGGGTTTCTGGGTTGCGGTGCTGCCGTTCAAATACACGGGAAGCAATGAAGAACTGAAGTCGCTCGCCGAAGGCATCTCCGACGAGGTGGTGACGGGGCTGGCGCGTTTTTCGTATTTGCGGGTGGTGGCGCGGGGATCGACGTCGAGGTACTCGAGCGAATCGGGCGATGTGAGGGCGATCGGGAAGGAGCTGGGCGCGCGCTACGTGATGGAAGGCAGCATCCGCCAGGCGGGGAACAAGCTGCGGCTGGCGGTGCAACTGACGGACACAACGACCGGGACCCACTTGTGGGCAGAGAACTATGAGCGATCGTTCAACCCGGAGGCGATCTTCGATTTGCAGGACGACCTGGTGCCGCGCATCGTTTCCACGGCCGCCGATTACTACGGAATTCTGCCGCACAGCATCTGCGACGCGCTGCGGCGGCGCAAGGCTGACGACCAGTTGAGCCCGTATGAAGCCGTGCTGCGCGCCTTCAGTTACTTCGAACGGATTACGCCGGAAGAGCATGCCCAGGTGAGAGAAATTCTGGAACGGGCTGCGCGTAGTGCGCCCGACCAGGGTGAGATCTGGGCGATGCTTTCGACGATCTATTGGCACGAACATGCGCTCGGATTCAACGCGCAACCGGATCCGCTGGGGCGCGCGCTGGCGGCGGCGCGGCGCAGCATCGATGTGGCGCCCACCAACAACCTTGGTTACAGCGCGCTGGCGACGGTGCTGTATTTGCAAAAGGATCTGCTGGCATTTCGTGCGCCAGCGGAACGGGCCATCGAACTGAATCCGATGGACGGATCGAACCTGGCGCACGTGGGGCTTCTGATGGCCCAATCAGGCGATTGGGAGCGTGGCTGCGCGCTTGCGGAGTCTGCGCTGCGACTGAATCCCCACCATCCGGGTTGGTACTGGTTCGTCCAGTTCTTGAATGCGTACCGCAAAGGCGAATATCAGGACGCTTTGACCATTGCGCTCAAAATCAATCTGCCGGGATATTTTCTGGCTCACGCCTTTCTGGCGGCAGTGTATGGGCAGCTTGGCATGCGCGAGCCGGCGCAGAAGGCGCTGAAGGAGCTGCTGGCGCTGCGGCCCGATTTTGCCGCGGCTGCGGGCAAGGAATTCAAGCTGGACTATCACGATGCGGAACTCGTGGAGCGCCTGATGGACGGCTTGCGCAAGGCGGGGCTGAAGGTTCAGGAAGCGGGCGCTGCGGTCGCGCCGGCACTGTCCTCCAGTGTTTCCTCCAGCCCCGCGCCTTCCGGCGAAAGTCGCGCCGCCGAGGGATTCTGGGTGGCTGTTTTGCCCTTCAAATACGCGGGGAGCAATGAAGACCTGAAGTCCCTCGCCGAGGGAATCTCCGACGAAGTCATCACCGGTTTCTCGCGGTTTTCCTACTTGCGTGTCGTCGCCCGCGGCTCAACTGCGAAATATTCCAGTGAGCCGGGCGAGGTTCGCGCCATCGGCAAAGAACTTGGCGCGCGATATGTGCTAGAGGGCAATCTGCGTCAGGCAGGAAGCAAGCTGCGTCTGGCGGTGCAACTGACCGACACGACCTCCGGAACCCACCTCTGGGCCGAGACCTACGAGCACACCTTCAGCCCGGACTCGGTCTTCGAAGTGCAGGACGATCTGGTTCCCCGCATCGTCTCCACGGTTGGCGACCCTTATGGCGTGCTGCCACGCAGCATGAGCGAGTTGCTGCGCAACAAGAGCGACGATGAACTCAGCGCCTATGAAGCCGTGCTGAGCGCGTTCGGCTACTACTTCCGCGTCACTCCTGAAGAGTATTCCCTGGCCGTCAGGAGGCTTGAGCACGCCGTCCACCAGTTTCCGGACCACGCCGACAGCTGGGCCATGCTCGCGTTCATGTATCGCAACGGGTTCGTTTCGGGATTCGATGCCGGCCGCAACCTTCTGGACCGCGCGCTGGCGGCGGCACAGCGTGCCGTCGATCTGGCACCCGCCAATGCTTTGTGCCACTTCGCTCTGGCAACCGTTCACTTCTTCCGCAAGGAAACGGTTGGGTTCCGCGCCGAGTCAGAAAAAGCCCTGGCTCTCAATCCGCTCGACAGTTCGATCCTCGCCTATCTGGGTCAGGGGTTTGCGGTCTCGGGTGAATGGGATCGGGGATGCCAGATGGTGGAACTGGCCATGCAGCGCAATGCCAACCTTCCCGGCGCTTTCTATTCACCTGTTTTTTGGAGAGCCTATCGGCAGGGCAGATACGAGGAGGCACTTCAGATCATCGCTCGCGCGAATACGCCGGGCTATTTCCATATGCCGGCCGCAAAAGCCGCCGCACTCGGCCAGCTCGGCCGGCGCGAGGAGGCGCAAAAGGCGGTGCAGGATCTTCTGGCCCTCCGGCCCGATTTCGCGGCTGCGGCGCGCCTGGAATACGGCAAATTCTTCGATGCCGAACTCGTCGAGCACGCCATTGACGGCTTGCGCAAGGCGGGGTTGGAGATTCCGGACGCCGCGCCGGTGCCGAATACGTCGGGCCAATCGGCCGCGGGCGAGGGTTCAGGAAAAACGCGCTCGGGCGCAGAGCGAAGAGCGCAAAAAATGATCAGTCGCGCAAGAAGACGTTGAGCAGGGATTTGTGGACGCGGATGCGGCTGTCGTACTCGACGAAGCCGAGCTTGCGGAAGCGGTTCATGAAGGCGTTGACGCGGGGGCGGGTGCTGCCGATCATGCTGGCGAGGGCTTCCTGCGAGATTTGCGGAATGAGGGTTTCGTCTTCGCCGGGGCGAGTGCTTTCGGCGAGGAGCAGGAGCAGGCGGGCAAGGCGCTTTTCCGCGCGATTGAAGAGCTGATCGACGAGGTCGGCCTGGGCGCGCATGCTGCAGGCGAGCAGAAAAGACGAGAAGAGATAGGAGAAGGCCTGTTCTTCGCGCATGACGCGAACGAACTCAGAGCGCGTGATGCGCAGCGCGGTGCAGTCAGTGAGTGCGGTGGCGCGGGTGATGCGCACCGTGGGCTGGGGCTCCATGGCTTTTTCGCCGAAGAAGTCACGGGCGGAGACGAGGCGGATGGTGGCTTCCTTGCCCGCGGCGGAGATGACGGAGATTTTGACGCGGCCCTTGTGGAGATAGAAGACGCAGTCGGCTGGATCGCCCTGCGCGAAGAAGACCTCAGCCTTTTTGAGCGAGATGATTTTGCGGCCCGATCCGGAAGTGGCAAGGAAGGCATTGACGTCGAAGCCGGATTTGGTGTCGATTGCCATGTGCGCGCTACGGGCCAGCTACCCTGCGAGAGAGCGGCCCATCGGCGGATTCCAGCGGGACGAACGGCGGGAAGCGGCGCCGGGGGTCACTCGAACGTTACGCCCACTGTCCCAAACGGGACAGCGGAGCAGAAGATCATTCTTCCACAATTTTCCCAGAAAGATCCTGCGCGGATGCAAGTGAGGCCGCGCGCGGGTACCGGCATCCTCGCCCTCCGGGATGGCAGAGGTGAAGGGTGACCGGGTTCTCTCAGGGTCCCTTTTCGCGGCGAACCATACCGAAGGGGCTGCGCACAGGCATCGGGATTGTCCCTCAACCCGGTTGCGGAGCGCGGCGCCGCGGGATGGCGTGTTTGTGCGATCCCCAAAGCTTGTTTCAAAAGGAGTGTGATCCCTTGAAGCGAATGACTCGAATTTCAGTTCCTGTTCTGCTGATGGCCGCGGCGGTTCTCTTTGCGGGCTGCAAGAAGAATATTCCCCCGCAAACGGTTGCGACGGCACCGCCGGCAACACCGGCGCCTACGGCGACAATTACGGCGTCGCCCACGGATGTGACGGCGGGCAACAGCGTGGTGCTGACATGGCGAACGACCAACGCGGCGACGGTGACGATTGACGGCCTGGGCGACGTTTCAGCCACGGGCGTGAAGACTGTGACACCGGCGACGTCGACGACCTACCACCTGATGGCGCGCGGGACCGGAGGCACGGCGGAAGACGATGCGCGGGTGACGGTGATGGCGGCTCCAGCGGCCGCGGCGGGAACTCCGTCGATGAGCGCGGAAGAAGCTTTCCGGGCCAACATGCGCGACATCTTCTTCGACTATGACAAGTACAATGTGCGCAACGATGCCGAGAACACGCTCTCGCGCGATGCGGCCTTCCTGAGCAGTCATCCGGGCTTGAAGATTGTGATTGGCGGCTACTGCGACGAGCGCGGCTCAGACGAGTACAACCTGGCGCTGGGGCAGAACCGGGCGGCGTACACCGAGAAGGCGCTGATTGCCGACGGCGTGGAGGCCAATCGCATCCGCATCGTCAGTTACGGCAAGGAGAAGCCGTTCTGCACGCAGGATAGCGAGTCGTGCTGGCAGCAGAATCGGCGGGCGGGTTTCTCGCTGGATATGAATTAAGCAGGGTTTCCCGATCCCCGATCTTTGCTGCACAAAGAAGCGGGGAAAAACAGAACAAGACGGGTACGTAACACGTTCCAAGCGGCAGCCGGGCCAAAAGTCCTAGACTGCCGCTTTTCTGTGCGCAAAAACAGGGAGCAAGCTGCCGCAGCAGGCAAAGATCGCTCACCGGAGGGCCCGGCAGGGGGCGGAGACGAGGGAACAGGCAGGAGGGAACAGGGACCAAGGGACCGAGGTTTTCAGGTTGCCTGACGCGGCCGGAAAAAGCAGGCGCCACCGGCGAGGACGGGGGCCCAAAGGGAAAGGTCACCGGGTTGTTCGCTGGATCCGAGAACGAGGATGCCGTCGGGAGGCAACAGGCGATGGATGCCGGCGAGCAACGTGCTGCGGGTATCCTGGCCGAAGTAGAGCATGACGTTGCGCAGCAGGATGACGTCGATGCGGTCAGATGCGCGCTGAAACACGGGCCTGGCGCCGCAAAGATTGGCCTGGCGAAAGTTGCAGAGGCGGCGCACCTCGGGTTTGACGATCCAGTCTTCGCCGACGTGGTCAAAGTAGCGCACCACGAAACGGGCGGGAAGGCCGCGGTTGATCTCAATGCGGTGGTAACGGCCAGCCTGGGCGCGCGCCACGACTTCGGCGCTGAGGTCGGTGCCTTCGATGGAGAGATTCCATCCGACCAGCATGGGAAAGGAATCGAGCAGCAGCATGGCCAGGCTGTAGGCTTCCTGGCCCGTGGAGCTGGCGGCGCTCCAGAAGCGGAGGGTGCGCGCGTGCTGGCGGGCGGCAATCAAAGCGGGGATGAGCTCCTTGCGCAAAAGTTCGAAGAGGCGTGGATCGCGGAAGAAGCTGGTCTCGTTGATGGTCATGGCCTCAGCGACAAAGTTTTCGAGGGCCGGGTTGGGTTGCGAACGCAGCTTACGCACGAGCTCGTCGACCCGCGACAGGCCCTGGTTGCGAAGGACTTTGGAAAGCCGGGACTCGAAGAGGTAGTCGCGCGAGGGATCAAGGACGTTCTGCGAGCGGTCGAAGACGAGCTGACGCAGATAGCTGTAGTCGGGGGTGGTGGCCGGTTCCATAGCTACACCACCACGCGATCGAGGGAGCCGGGAGGGTTGCGAAGGGCGGCTGCGGCGCCGGCGCGGTTGGAAAGCCTGAGGATTTCAGGAGCCATGGCGGCGAGGGGGAGTACTTTGTGGGCCAATCCGGCCTGGGCGACTGCGCCCGGCATACCCCAGACGGTGCTGGTGGCCTGGTCCTGGGCGAGCACCCTGCCTCCTTGGGCGCGAATCAAGCGGCAGCCGACAAGGCCATCGCTGCCCATGCCGGTGAGCACGACGGCCAGAACGCCCGCGCCATAGACGCGGGCCAGGCTGCGAAAGAGGACATCGACTGCGGGGCGGCAGTGGTTTTCAGGCGGGGCCTGATTCAAGTGGATGGAAGGCCCCGTACCGGGGTGGAGAGCCGGGAGGGTCTCCATGTGCCAGTTGCCGCGCGCGATGTAGATGACGCCCGGGGAAACCGGTTCGCCATCGGCGGCCTCGCGCACGCTGAGGGAGCAGCGGCGGCTGAGGCGCTGAGCGAAGGGACACGTGAAGACTTCAGGCATGTGCTGCACGATGAGAACGGGGAGCGGAAAACCGGACGGAAGCGCGGGAAGAAGCACGTCGAGGGCTGAAGGGCCGCCCGTAGAGACGCCGATGGCGAGAACAGTGGGGATGGAGCAGGGAGGCTCGACAGCGAAGGAGGGAACGAGCGGGGCCGGTGTGGATCGTGCGGCCGGAGGAGCAGGGGACGAGCGAGCCGTGAGCGCATGAGGCAACAAGGCACGGATTTTGGGAATCAGGTCGCGTGCCAGGGTGCGGATGGCCTGGTCGCAGCCAGACTGGTCAGAGGGCTTGGCCACGTAGTCGCCGGCGCCTGAGGCGAGGGCCTCGATGGTGACGCCGGCGCCGTGCTGGGTAAGAGAGCTGCACATGATGACGGGCATTTTGTGACCCCTGGCGCGCAACTCGCGGAGAGTCGCAAGGCCGTCCATGACCGGCATCTCGACATCGAGGAGGATGAGGTCGGGGCTCTCAAAGTCGACCAGGTTCAGGGCCGATAAGCCGTCACCGGCGGCGCCTGCGACTTCAAGCCGGGCGTCGGAGGTGATGACGGAGCGCAGGAGGCGGCGCATGACGGCCGAGTCGTCGACGATGAGGATGCGCGCCGGGGAGCCGGGGGCCATGGTTCAGGCCTCCACGAGTCCGAGCAGATCGAGCTTTTCGCGCAGAGCCTCGTTGTCGAAGGGCTTCATCAGATATTCGTCGGCACCGGCCTCGAGCGCGCGCACGATGAAATCGTTCTCAGCCTCGGTGGTGACCATCAGCACTTTCAGGTCGTGGAAACCGTCGGCGCGCAAGCGGGTGAGCATTTCCAGGCCGTTCATGACGGGCATATTCCAATCCACGAGGGCCAGATCGAAGGGGGCGCTGGTGTGCAGCAGCTCCAGGCCGGCGCGGCCGTCGGCTGCTTCTTCGCACTCGATTCCTTTTTCCTCGAGCAGGCTGCGCACATAATCGCGCACAAAGCGGGAGTCGTCGACGATCAACGCTCGCATGGTTCCCTCCGCACCGAAGCACGTTCGGCGCTGCTTTGGACCCTGGCGGGGTGACCTGCGCCGAGCCGCAAGGGGTCGACGCGTTGCGGATCGAGCATGACCAGCAGGCCGTCCTTGAGCTTGTAAGCGCCGGCCAGCAATGCGCCGCGCCGGGGATCGAGGGTGGAGGGGTTGGGCTCGAAATCGGCCGCAGAAACCCTCAACACCTCGCCCACCGAGTCAACCAGAAGTCCGAAGCAGCCTCCCGCGCTCTCGAGCACCAGGACATCGCTGGGGATTTCCCGGGCAGGGAGGTCGAGCAAGCGGCGCAGGCTGACAGTGGTGAGCACGTCGCCACGATAGTGAACGAGGCCGCCGACATAGTCGGGCGCCAGAGGCACAGGTTGAGGCCGGGCGCCGCCCACGATCTCGAGAATGTGGTCGATGGGCACGCCGAATAGAGTCGATTCCACGCGCACCGAGCAAACCTCGACCAGGGCTTCGGCCTTCTGTTTGCGACGCAAAGTGGCGCCCGCTGTGCTCATTGCGCCGCCTCCATGAGTAGACTGCTGTCTGCCGGAGCGGCTGGCTGCGCTGGGATGGTTGCACCCGAGCCCAGGCGGACCAGACCGGTGACGTGTTCCTTGAGAAGGGTGACGCTGCCGGCCGGAATGCCGGTGCCGGCTTCGAAGAGCGAAGAACCGGCGGCGACGTCGAGGACGTGCGAGACGACAACGCCCACCTGGCGATGGCCATCGCGGCAGACCACGATGACAACCTGGGCCACGGCATGATCCGGCGCGGCATCCAGGATGGCGCCCGCATCCTCGACCGGGAGCAACTGTCCATCGAAGTTGAGAACGGGCTGTGTGCCGACGTACTCGATGCGCGCGAGCGGAAGCTGCTCGATGCGCAGCACGTCGGCGAGGGGCACGGCGGCGCGGCGGCCGGCGACTTCGACCAGCAGGTATTCCACTTTGGCGGCCCCGTCACTGGTGGACTCATCGATTGAGAGTGCGGACTCATCCTCGCTGCTCATGGCCACGCCGGCGTGCTGGGCGATGGAACCGGGGTCGAGGATCAAGGCCAGTTCAGCGTTGCCCAGGACGGTGGCTCCGGAGTAGAGACCGATGTCTTTGAGGACTGCGGAGAGGGGCTTGACGACAATTTCTTCGGGATCGGCGAGCGAATCGACGACGAGGCCGAAGCGGCGGCCATCGGCGTCGAGCACGGCGATGAAGTTGTCGCGATCCGTGGCCAGTTGGCACTCGCGACCGGACTCGAGCAGACGATGGAGGAAGACCAGAGGGAGCAACGAGCCGCGCAAGCGATAGAGCGGCGCGTCATCGATCCACTCGATTGCTCTGGCCGCCTGCTCAGGCGGGATATGGACGAGCTCAGAGAGCGATGCCTGGGGAAGCGCGAAGCTCTGGTTGAGGCTGCGCACGATGAGAGCGGGGATGATGGCGAGAGTAAGGGGAATGCGCAGGCGGAGGGTGGTTCCGCGGCCCGGGCGGGAGTCGATTTCGACCTTGCCGCCGATTTTTTCGACGTTGGTGCGCACGACGTCCATGCCCACGCCGCGGCCGCTGACATTGGTAACTTGCGCAGCGGTGGAGAAGCCGGGCAGGAAGATGAGTTGCATGATTTCGCGCTCGGTGAGTTGAGTGGCGCGCTCGGAGGTGACGAACCCGCGCTCGACGGCTTTGGCACGAATCCTGTCGACGTCGATGCCTGCGCCATCGTCAGAGACTTCGACGACCACGTGGCTGCCCTCCTGGACGGCGCGCAAAGTGAGGACGCCGTCGGGGTCTTTGCCGGCAGCCTCGCGCGCAGCGGGCGACTCGATGCCATGGTCGAGCGCGTTGCGCACGGCGTGCGTGAGCGGGTCCTTGATGGCTTCGAGGAGGCTTTTGTCGAGCTCGGTTTCCTGGCCCTCCATCAGGAGGCGCACGCGGCGCCCCAGCGACTGGCAGAGATCGCGCACCATGCGGGGCATCTTGGAGAACACATGGGAGACGGGCTGCATACGGGCCTTCATCACCGATTCGCGCAGGTCTGCCGTGACCATATCGAGACGGCGCGAGAGCATGGTCATTCTGGGATCGGCGGCGGTTGTCTGCAGGATCTGGTTACGCGTAAGCACGAGCTCGCCGACGAGATTCATCATGCGGTTGAGCAGGGTGACGTCGACGCGCAGGGTGCTTTCTGCAGCGGAAGCGGATTCGGTGGCGCGCCCTTTGGGGGCCGGGGCCGCAGCAGCGGGAATCGGCTCGGAGTGAGCGACGGCTGCAGGTTTGCTGGATTCCGGCGGTTGCGGCTCGGCGGTTGCGACGGCGGCAACGGGCGGGGGAGTTGCGGCAGTGAAGCCGCTGGAGGGGGGCGGCGTGGGCTCGGCTCCGGCTTTGGAGCGACGTGGCTGCGAAGTCCGAGCGGCGCGGCGAGCCGGCTTGGCCGGCAACACCGGGGGACTCGGAGACCTGGCCGCAGCCTGCAACTGCTCGAGGTGCGTGATGAGAGCGGCATCGTCGCCCTGGCCCTCGTTCTGCTGAGCTTCGATGGTCTTCAGGATGGCACGCAAACCGTCGAGAAGTTCGAGGAGCGCGGTGATGACGGGAGGATCGGCGGTTATTTTGCCGTCGCGCAGCAAGCCGAGGAGGCTTTCGCCGGCGTGGGCAAGTTTTTCGAGGCGCTTGAAGCCGAGGAACCCCGTAGTGCCCTTGATGGTGTGCACGGAGCGGAAGATTTCGGCCAGCAGGGCTGCGTCCTGCGGGCGCTCCTCGAGCTCGGTCAAGCACTGCTCCATGCGGTCCAGGCCTTCCTGGCTCTCGATCAGGAACTCCCTTGTCAGATCGTCCATTGCGCACACTTGAGCCGCCGGCCGGGTTAAAGCATCCGGCGCGGCGGGCACTCATGAGGTGTATCGGAAGAATGGGTGAGGACTTGAGGACAACGGGCAACAGGCAACAGGCAACAGGGAACAGGGAACAGGGAACAGGGAACAGAAGACAGGGGCTAAGGGATTAGGGGCTTGAGTGAGGAAATGCTTATGGAACGCAGGACCCGAAAGCCCACAACTGCGCGGTACGAACTGCGAACCGTTAATTTGCCGAGGGCATTTCGGCGTGGTCGATGACGAGCACCTGCACCGGTCCTTTGGCGGGCTCGAGTTTAAGGCCGAGTTGCTCCTGGAGGGCGATGAAGAGGCCCGGCGGAGGGTTGGGGATGGGCTCGCCGTTGAGCGTCGCCGGGCCTTCGTCGGGAGTGAAGCGGAGCGCGAGATGGTAGCGGCCGGCAATGCCGGTTTTGTCGACAACGTCGCGGCCAGCGACCTTAGAGAGCTCTTCGGCAAGAGTGGCGAGGCTGTTGGAGGACTGCACATCAATGCGCCCGTAGCCGGCATTGATGGTGGTGCCGTTTGACTGCACCGGTCCGAACGTGGGACCGTCTTTGGCGACTACGAGATTGTAGACAGGAAGCTCGCGGGTTTCAGTGTGCGCCGCAAGTCTGAAACGATCGGCGAGGAGCGCCTGAGCCATTTCTTCTTTCACCTTGCGGGCGGCGTCGGAGCTCAGGTTGTGGAGCTGCTGGTCAACGGCGGGATCGGCCTTGGCTTCGATGTTGAAGTAGGTGGAGGCGGCCCAGCCGGGCGCGCCGAGGATACGCGTCTCCGGCATCTGGTAGGCCCAATGAATGAGCATGACCAGAGTTTCGTTTTCCGCTTTGAATTGGCCGTCGAAAGGGGAACTCCAGATGGAGTTGTGCTCGTGCGGCTCGGGGATGTGGGGATGGATAGCGGCGACGTCAAACTGCGGCGGAGCTTGAGTGGGGCCGGGAGTCTGCGGCCACGCAGCCGGCAGGGCGAGCGCCACGGACAGAGTCACGGTTAGCCGGATGAAGTTGGTTGAGACCTGCGACATGACCGCCTGCAAGGTGAGTGTACACGAGGGGATGAGATGGATTAGCCTCAAATCTTCGCCCCATTTACTGATGAGGGGACGCAATGATGACGAAACTGACCCAGCGCGCGCTCAACGAATTGGACAAGCTTGCCAGGCAGGCTGCCAAGCGCTCGTATTCACCTTATTCGAAGTTCCGCGTGGGCGCGGCGCTCAAGCTGACCAACGGCGAAATTGTGACAGGCACCAACGTGGAGAACATCAGCTATGGCCTGACGATTTGCGCGGAGCGCGCGGCGCTGGTGCGAGCGGTTTCCCAATTCGGACCCAAGATTCAGATTGCGGCCATAGCGGTGACGAATTTGAATGGGCAGGCGAGCCCTCCCTGCGGGGCCTGCCGCCAGATGCTGGCCGAATTCATTCTGCCGGATGCGCCGGTGAGTTTTCCGGGGTCGGGCGGGGTGCGCACCATGCCGTTCAGCGAGTTGCTGCCGCGGGCGTTCGAGATGAAATTGGGATAGTGCTCGACTCGCGCCCTCTACGCGGGTTTCGACTTGAATCCCTCGTACGTCAAGTACGCACCCAGCACCAGCATGAAAGCCGTCACGCAATATACGTACGCCCCGCTGTTGAGCGCCGCCTTAATGAATCCTCCCAGCCACTTCGCGGGCAGGAACAGATAATCAATGCCTTTGATGAGTGTCAGCCATCCCAAAACAGTAACGATGACCACCGCCGGGCGTTTTGACCACACATTGTGAACGAGAACCATCGCCAGTCCGGCAAGCGAAATGAGCAAGGCAGTCCACAACATGGCCAACGGGTTGCCCGAAACCGTGGCGATCGCATCGGTAAAGATCTGCTTGTGGACGATCATCGCCAGGCCGCAAATCAGGAAAAAGAGTCCAAGAAGCCTGCTGAGGAACATAGTGCGATATGACATGGCGCCCTCCGTTTCGCAAAGGATTGTTGCGAACATCTTACGCCTGGTCCAGAGGCGCAGCGGCCAGCCACTTGCGGTATTCTTATTGCCTTGCGCCCCAGGACGAAAACCATGCCAACCGACTCCGCAACGCCGCTGCACATGATCGACATTCTGAGCAAGAAGCGCGACGGCGGCGTGCTGAGCGAACACGAAATACAGTTTGTGGCGCGGGGCGCGGCGGACGGATCGATTCCCGAGGACCAGCTTGCGGCGTGGCTGATGGCGGCGTGGATCAGGGGGCTCTGTCTGGATGAAACGCGCGCGCTGACGCTCGCCATGCGCGACTCGGGCGAGAAGTTTTCGCCGGCGCGGCTGGGCAAGCGGGCCGTAGACAAGCACTCCACGGGCGGGGTGGGCGACAAGACGAGCTTTCTGGTGGCGCCGCTGGCCGCGGCGTGCGGGGTGGCCGTGCCCATGATCAGCGGGCGCGCGCTGGGCCACACCGGCGGAACGCTCGACAAGCTGGAGGCGATTCCGGGCTACCGCACCGCGCTGACGCTGGCCGAGTTTGAAGCGGTGCTGAAGAAGTGCGGTGCGTCGATCATCGGGCAGACGCGCGAGCTGGCGCCGGCCGATCGCGCGCTGTACGCGCTGCGCGACCGCACGGCGACGGTGGAAAATCCGGGGCTGATCTGCGCATCAATTTTGAGCAAGAAACTTGCGGCGGGGCTGGATGGGCTGGTGCTGGACGTGAAGACGGGTTCGGGTGCGTTCCTGCGCAAGATGGAGGACACGGAGTTTCTGGCGGCGCTGATGGTGACCACGGCCGAAGCGGCCGGGACACGCGCAGTGGCGCTGTTGACGGATATGAGCCAGCCGCTGGGGCGCGCGGCGGGCAACTGGATTGAGCTGGTGGAGTGCGTGGAGCTGCTGCGCGGCGCGCAGCCGGAGCGGAGCCCGGAAACGAATTTTGACTTGCGCGAGCTTTCGCTGATCCTCGCCGGGTGGATGATTCACCTGGGCGGAAAAGCAGAGACGCCGCGGGCGGGCTACGCGCTGGCTGAAGCGGCGTTGAGCGACAGCTCGGCGCTGGCGATTTTTATGAAGATGGTGGATGCGCAGGGAGGCGATGTCGCGGTGTTCGACGATCCGGCGGCATTCCACAAGCCGGGCGCGACTGGGGTGGTGGAGGCGTGGGAGAGCGGCTACGTGGCAGAGATGGATACGACCGCGCTGGGGTGGGCGGTGCAGCGCACGGGCGCGGGCCGCGAAAAGGCCGGCGAGCCAGTGGACCCGCACGCGGGCATTGTGTTTCTCGCGCGCCGCGGAACGCTGGTTGAGCGGGGCGATCCGCTGGCGACGATTTATGCGACCACGGAGGAGAAGTTGAGGGAGCCAATGGAACTGGTGCGAAGGGCGATTACGATTTCCGGCACTCCCCCGGAATCTGTCCCGCAGGTGAGCCGCATCTTTACGCGAGAAAATGCTGAGAGCTATCTGAAGGATGCTGTAAGGTAATCGAAAGCGAATTTGCGTGTTTTTTTGAGCGAAGGAGCGACCCCTTGGCGCGATTTACGGGAATCCTGGGCATTCTGGCGGTACTGGGCGCAGCGTGGCTGTTCTCGACGGACCGCAGGCACATTCGCTGGCGCACCATTGCGTGGGGGATCGGGCTGCAGATTGCATTCGCCTTCATGGTGTTGCGCTTTGAATGGGGCGTGCGCGTCATGAACTGGGCGGGCGACGTGGTGACCAATATGCTGTCGGCGACGTTTGCCGGGACGCAGGTGCTGTTCGGCCAGCTCGGGTTGCCCAACTCCGGCGCGTTCGGCAACGTGCTGGGAGCCAACAAGGGCGCGATCTTCGCGTTCCAGGTGCTGCCGACGATTATTTTCATTTCGGCGTTTTTTGCGGTGCTGTATCACATCGGGCTAATGCAACAGATCATTCGCGGCCTGGCCTGGGTGATGCTGAAGACCATGCGCATTTCCGGCGCGGAGAGCATGAACGTGGCGGCGAGCATCTTCATGGGGCAGACCGAGGCGCCGCTCACCATCCGGCCGTTTCTTTCCAAGGCCACGCGCAGCGAGCTGATGACCATCATGACGAGCGGCATGGCGCACGTTTCGGGCGGCATCATGGCCATGTACATTTCGCAAGGCGTGGAGGCGCGGCATCTGCTCTCGGCGGTGATCATGACCTCGCCGGGAACGATTCTGATGGCCAAGATGCTGGTGCCCGAGACGGAAGTGCCTGCTACCGAGGGCAAGGTGGTTATTCCCAAGGACGAGCTGCACGCCGAGGAGAACTTTATCGGCGCCATTGCGCGCGGGACGATCGACGGCGGCAAGCTGGCGCTGAACGTGGCGATTATGCTGATCAGTTTTCTGGCCCTGGTGGCGCTGCTCGACATGCTGCTGGGCTGGGTGCACGGGTTGGTGTGGATGCACTGGGTGCCGTCGAGCCTGGGTCAGATCCTGGGGTTCTTTGGGGCGCCGGTAGCGTGGCTGATCGGCGTGCCGTGGCGGGACTGCGCGGCGATAGGGAATTTGTTGGGCACGCGCATGGCGCTGAACGAGGTGATCGCCTACATCGGGCTGGGCGCGGAGAAAGCGACGCTGCTGCCGCGGTCATTTACCATTGCCACGTTTGCGCTTTGTGGATTCGCGAACCTGGGATCGATCGGCATGCAGATCGGGGGCATCGGCGCGCTGGTGCCGGAGCGGCGCAACGATCTGGCGCGGCTGGGGGTGCGGGCCATGCTGGCCGGGACCATGGCGAACCTGATTTCGGCTTCGATTGCGGGGATTTTTCTGGGGTGATGGCGGAGTGTAATGCAGTGGTCCAAGCTCAGATCGCGGCTGCTTGAGCTTACCGCACCATGCCTGCGCAAAAGGATCGACTTCCATTTGATCAACTATCGGAAACTCAGCGAACTCGCAAATGAGTTCATCGTTTCGATCGATGGGAAAAAGGTGTTCTCAGCAAGCTACAGCAGTTACAACATTGCTGGGTACGTGGAGACGAGGAAAACGGGCCGAGTGGCGTATGGTGATGGCTCCCACAACCCATTTGACATTACTTCGAGCATTCGAACCTATCTCGACCTTGACCCGCGTGTCGCACTCCACTCAAGCGATCCGATTCTTAGGTCGCTTGCGATGATCGACAAGCGAATCGGAAAGCGTACGCTCAAGGCCATCAAACTTCCGAGCGACGAACACTCCCTAGTTAAGGCGCTTTATATGCTTCGAATGGATTGTCTTGACTAAGATCAGAGTTTCGGAGCGCTGGCGTTCTTGCCTCCTGAGGCTCGAGAAAAACAACCGCAGATCCTTCGACTCCCTGCGCTGCGCCGTTTCGGCGCGCTTCGGTCGCTCAGGATGACAGAGCCTTTTGGGCGGAGTCTTTCGAGGTAACTGACGGTCCGCGCGATACGATCGGCGTCCTGGTCAGTCAGCGAATCGCGCCGCGCTGCGCGCTTTGGCCTTGGCGGCTTCTTCTTCGCGGTTCTTCCTGGGCGCATGCGTGTCGAGGCGGCTGAGGAGCCTGGCTGACGCCGCCGCAACCTCCGATGGCCTCGTCGAAGGCTGCTTCGTTTGTCTTTGAAGGCTTGTTCATGCCGCTGATCTTGCGCACAAACTGAAGCGACGCGGCGCGAATCTCCGTCTCGGTCGCCGAGGGTTCGAAGTTGAAGAGCGTTCGGATGTTTCGGCACATAAAGACAGGGAACAAGGGACCAAGGGACCGAGGGAACAAGAAGACAGGCAACAGGCAACAGGGAACAGGGAACAGAAAACAGAGAGCAAAGAACCTACTCTATCGTTATCCCGGGTAGGCGCCTGTGATGTAGCCCTCAAGAGCCTGGATGGCGTGTTCCTGGCCGCTGATGACCCACTTGATGATGTCGCCGACGGAGATGATGCCCACCACGCGGTCGCCCTCGAGGACCGGGAGATGGCGGAAGTGGCCCTCGGTCATCAGGTTCATGCAGTCATCGACGGTATGCCGCGGAGTGACGGAGATCACGGGGCTGGTCATAATATCGCTGATCTTGGTGTCCTTTGAGTGGTGGCCCCGCAGGATGCCCTTGCGCGCGTAGTCGCGCTCGGAAAGGATGCCGACCAGCGTGTCACCGGATAGGACCATCAAAGCGCCGACATCGTATTCCGCCATGAGCGACAAAGCCTCATGAACCGTCTGCTCAGGGGATATGGGCAGGATCTTGTTGAAGGTCTTGTGCTTCAGGACCTGGTCAACGGTGTCGGTAATCCTCATCGGGTCCTCCAGGGATCTTTGCCAGGGAAAGTGCGGAGCGCCATCGGGGCGCCCATTGGCCCTTGCCGCCGTGGAAGAGAAGTATACGCTGGTTTGCACGCAACTGTCGTACCTGTCTTCGTACATGTTGGGATGTGACGATAATCACAAGCCTTTGGTTGGCTGGAAGTGGGAGCGGAGTTAGCGGGGTTGGCGGAGTTTGCGGCGTTAGGGCCGATCCCACCCTTTTCGCGATGAGACAGCGGAAAGGATAGGGCAACGAAGGACCGGGAGAGGCTCAGTCGGCGGGGTAGGTGGTGCGGGCGCGCAGGCGGCGAATGCGATAGACGACAGTGAGCAGGGTGACGGTGCCGCAGGTGAGAAAGCTGGCGCCGAGGCCGATGATGAGGGAATTGTCGTGCTCGTAGAAGCCGTGCACGACACCGATCACCTGCAGGATGCAGAAACCGCCGAAGGTGACGAGCGAAATGCCCTCATCGCTCTTTTTTCGCCAGACGGCGAGAGCCTGGGGCACAAAGAGAGCCGCATTACCGAGCAAGGCGAGCCCGAAGACGAACGCAACGATTTCCCTCATTCCCATTGACCTCCGCGCGATGCGCTTGCTTCTGATGATCGCAGAAAGGCGGGAAGGACAGAGAACGAGGGAACAGGGAACAGGCAACAGGGAACAGAAGACAGGGAGCGAGGAACGGCATGGGACGATCAGTTTTTGGGGCGGGGGGGGCGAGCCAGGAACCGGGCGCCCAGCGCGCCGCCCGCCACACCCAGTACCAGGAGCGTTGCCATGAGGAAGCAGATGCCAAACAGAACCCATCCCGCGCGTCCCTCGGGCGAAAGCAACCAGGCCTTTGCGGAAGCCATGGTCTGGACATCCACCCCCATGGCGGTCCACTGCTGGGTCATTTGCTGGTTCACCAGGTTCTGCCAGAAGTTGTCGAATACGTTGCCCTGGTGCAGCCAAAAGCGCATGGCGTAGAGCGAAGTGCCGGTCATGGCGGCAGCGGTCCATCCGCCCAGCACGCCCGTGACAAGGCCGAGGCGAGCGCCGGTTGCGATCGTGATCCATGCCGGACGCTGGCTGCGCATGTAAAGGGCGACAACCCACGCTCCGGCGGCGGCCATAAAGATCAGGCCGAGGATTCCCAGGGGGGAAAGCATGGAGCAGAAAAGGCCGGCCGGGATGGCGAGGGACAGAGCGGCCCGGAGCGCAGGCTTCCATGCAATGGAGCTGGCGTCGCGCACGGCCTCGCCCCAGCGATCGGGCTGGCCTGCGCCGTTGGAGCTTTCGGCCGCGTAGACGAGCTGCGGCAGACCGCAAGACGGACAGTAGCGGTCTTCCGCATTCACGGGCTGATGGCAGCGGCTGCAGGTCTGCTCCATACCACTCAAGCCTATAACACGCGGCCGGGAGAGCGGCTTTGCGCGGAGGGAGAGTTCACAAAGGGGGCCAGCGGCTGCGGCGGGCTCGGGCTTCGCGCCAGATGGCCACAATCTCGAGAATGGTAACGAAGCTGCGCCTCTTGCACTCGATGCAGCGCACGGGGTAATGGAAGAAAATCAGACGACCGAAATCCCCAACGCGGAGGTGAGAAGGGCGCAGGCTGAGCGATCCGCATCTGCCGCAATAGACATCCATAGCTTTTTAATGCTCCAAGCGGAGGCCCGAGAAACCCTCAAGTAGGAGCAATCTTATACCAGGGATGCCCGCCAGCAGATGAAGAGGGGCCGGAAAGAGCCTGGAGAAGGAAAGCGGGTTCCGGCGGGCAGGGAAACAGGGCAAAATGATGCGGGTGGGCAGGCCATGCGCCAAGCGTCAGGAACGGGTACCGGGCGTGCGCAGCTTGTCGGCGACGATCTTTTCGGCTTCCGCCAGGGCTTGCTCGAGCGTCAGGTGTGTTGAATCGAGAATGACCGCGTCGGGCGCGGGTTTGAGAGGTGAATCGGCGCGATTGCGGTCGCGCTCGTCGCGGGCGCGCAAATCGCGGAGGATTTCCGCCGGCGGCGTTGGCGCCACGACGCCCTTCTGCCCCAGCTGCTCGTAGCGGCGCTGTCCGCGGACCTCAGGCGCTGCATCGAGGAAGATCTTGACCTCGGCATTGGGAAAGACGACGGTGCCGATGTCGCGGCCCTCCATGACGACGCCGCCCCGCGCCCCCTGCTGTTGCTGCAGACCGACCATCCAGGCGCGTATGGCGGGAAAAACGCTTACGCGCGATGCCGCATCCGTTACGGTGGGATTGCGAATGAGGCCGGTAACGTCTTCGCCGTCGAGCAGAACGCGATTCTCTTCGTCGCCGGGATCGAGACGGATGGAGGTTTCGGCGGCTAGTTGTTCGAGGGCACTGCTCTGATCCAAAGGCAGTCCGGCACGGAGCGCCTTGAGGGCGAAGGCGCGGTACATCGCGCCGGTCTCAAGATTGAGCAGGCCAAAGTGGCGGGCGAGGTGACGGGCAAGCGTGCTTTTGCCCGCACCGGCGGGGCCATCGATGGCAACGATGACGGCTCGACCGGATTGAGGAGGGGTTTTGCGGCTTTCTTCCGCGCTCATCCGCGTTTCTTCGAGCGCGGCCCGCGCGGAGCGGTGAATCCGTAGCGGGTGCGGTTACTTGCCTTCCACCCCGCGGACAAAGACCGATTCGCGGGGGCCCCGGCCTTGGCTGATGCAGTGAGCGCCGGCTTGCGCGATTGGCGCGCGTCGGAACGCACACCGTTGCGCGAGGCTCCGTTGTGCCGGCTTACGGACCGGGACGCGGATTTTGGCGCGGCTTTGCCGTTGCCGGCGTGGCCGTTATGCAGGCTTCGAGCCGCGGAGGGCTTGGTTTTGCGCAGGCTCCCCGCGCTGCTGGTGCGAGCGTTGCCATTGCCTTGATAGCGGCCGACGCTGGAGTTCTTTCCCGGGTGCCGGCTTCCATGCTTGTCGGATCTCTGCGTCCAGCGCGCCTGCGGTTTATGCCGTGCCGAGCCGTTGCTGCGGAGAGCCGTACCGCGGACGGTGCGGCGGGCAGGGCGATTGCCTGCTGGGCTTGGCGAGGGCTTGCGGCTGCGCGGACGTGCCGGCGGGCGGCTGAAGTGCGGCCGGGCTTCAACAGCCGGAGCCTGGGGCGCAGGAGCGAGTGTGGAAGCCGGGGCGGCCGGAGCCGGAGTGCGCGGCGGCGCGGCGTTCGATCCATTTGCAGGCGGAGACAACAGGCTTCTCGAAGGCGCGTGCGTCTCTTCCTCATGCTCCCAAGGGCGCAGGAACTGCTTGGAAGCAGGCATGGCGGAACTGGCGTAGACGGTAGGAGGCGCGGTGAACTCGGGCAGCGTGCCGGCGACATAATAGTGCGGAGCGTGACCCAGAGTGATGGTGTGAACCTGGCGAGTGGCCACCAGGCCGCGCAGCACTTCGCGCACCTTGCTGCGCGCGGTGAGCGGAGCCAGGAACAGCTCCACTTCCTCCATGCTGGCGGCGATGACCGCCTGCAGGTAAATGGAGGCGAGGACCGAGATGGCTGTGACCTGGGAGGTGGAGGCGCCTTCGGCGATGGCTTTCTGGAAGCGCACCCGCAACAATTGCCATTGCGCCGCCTTGCCGGGCGCGGAGATGACGGGGATGATGCGGAGCTGCTGCCAAAGCTCGGTGATGGCGCGCAGCACGGCGGACTCTGAAACCTCGCGGCCAAGCGAGTGCCGCAACTGCGAGACGGTGGCGTCGCCTTGCTCCAGGTGCTTGTAGGCCTGAATGGCCAGCGGGGAGACAGCGCGCGAGCCGGTGAGCTGCGGATTGCGGCGCCAATCGCGATCGCCACGCAGCGCGTACACGTAGGGTAAAACCCATCCCGCCACGACGAAGTCGGGCTGGTCGCCTGGTGTTCCCTGCAGGTTGAGGCGAACCGCTACCCCGGCGGCTTCGAGTCGAACCAGCAAATCCTCCGCCTGGGCGACGAGCCTAGCGCCAGGATTGTTGTTATGCGCTCCGGCGACGGCTTCAACAAAGGTGGGTGCGATAAAAGAGGGGAACTGCTTGCGCGGAAGGAAAAGACACAGTCCTGTCTCCTCCAGCCAGGTACGGGCATCTTCGAAGGTTAATGCCCCAAGTCCGTTCTGGCGCATCCTTTCGGCGCGCGATGCTTCCAACTGTTCGCCTGTCAAAGAGAAACCTCGCTTCCAGGTAGGCTGTCACGGCCTGCAACCCGCGCTCCTGAGAGCGCGGCGGCCACCTTCCAATCGCTACTAAATTCGGTGGAAGGCCCGCTGGATCTCTTTCCATGTGTACAGCAAAGCTATCGGACGTCCATGCGGGCAACTGGTTGGGTGGCTGGTCTTCCCAAGTTCTAACAATAACCATTCTATACGGTTTAGATCAAGAGGGGTATTCACTTTGATGGCGGAATGGCAGGCGATGGAGGCCGCGATGCGGGCACGGAGCCGGGTAAGTTCTTCATTGCGAAGGGGTTCATCGGAATCTGCCGATGACTGCTCAATGACTTCGGCCAAGGTACGCTCGAGCTCGGCGCCTTCCAGGCCAACAGGGGCGGCTTTGACGGCAAGTGTCTGTGGGCCAAAGGGTTCTACGTCGAAACCGTTGTATTCCAGCTCGTCGGCGATGCGGGCAAAGACGACCATTTGCTCGGGCTTCAATTCCACGAGCAGCGGCATGAGCAGGCGCTGGCGCTGCACATGCTCCACCTGACGGTCGCGCAGGATCTTCTCAAAAAGCACTCGTTCGTGTGCAACGTGCTGATCGATGATCCACAAGCCGTCCTCGCCGGCGGCGAGAATGAACGACTCGCGCAGCTGGCCGATGGGTTTGAGCGAGCCGAGCCGGTCGAGGCTGGCTGCTTCCTGCTCGGCTTCAACGAGAGCAGTGGCCACGGCGGCATCGCGCGCGGGAGCGCTTGCAGCGTTTGGGCTGGAAGTGCATGCGGCGGCATCGGGCGCGATGAAGGGAGTGAAGAGAGCCTTTGCGGCTTCGCCCCACGCCTGGCGATCAAAGGATTGCGGGTCGAAAGGCTGGCCGCCGTCGGCGCGGCTTCGCCCGTCAAAGGGCAATTGACCGGAGACGGGGAGCGGCGCCCTTGGAGTGAGGTGGAACGGTTCGGCATCGGCGACAGCGGTGGGAAAGGCTTCAGGATCCGAGTCAGGCGGCGCGAGTGGAGCGGAGCCGTCAGGGGGCCCCGGGACGGGCGACGGGGCGGGAGGCATGAGCGAGGGGCTGGCCGAAGGCTGGGAGTCGAGCGCGGCGAGAAACCCTGCGGCGGGGCGCGCCTGGATGAGCGCAGTGCGCAGGCTGTCGCGAACAAAGTCGTGCACCAGGCTCTGCTGGCGAAAGCGAACCTCGGTTTTGGCAGGATGCACGTTCACGTCGACTTCTTCGGGCGGCATTTCGAGAAACAAAAGCACCACCGGGAAACTGGTGGGCGGAATCACGTTGCGATAGGCCTCGGTGATGGCGTGCAGCAGCAGGCGGTCGCGGATGAGGCGGTGGTTGACGAAGATGTAGATGGAGTTGCGATTCAGTTTTTGCAGTTCCGGCTTGGAGTAGAAACCGGTGACGCGCAGGGTGCCGAGGTTGCGCGGCTTGTCGTCAGGATTTTTTCTCCACGGAGGAGGTTCGGGCAGGCCAGCGCGCGCAAAGGGTGTTTCTGCGGCCACGGGCAAAAGCGCCGCGAGCGTCTCTTTGCCGAAGATCTGGTAGATGCGCTCGGCGGTGCGGGTGACGGGCGGCGCGGAGACGATGGTGTGGCTGGCGGAAGTAAGTTCGAAGTGCTTGCCGGGATGGGCCAGCGCGTAGTGCGTAACCAGCGCGGTGACGTGCGCCAATTCGGTAGATTCCGCGCGGAGGAATTTGCGCCGGGCCGGCGTGTTGAAGAAGAGATCGGCGACAGCCAGGGTGGTCCCGCGCGGCAGGGCTACGTCGTCAACGCGCAGGATTTTGCCGCCGGCGATCTCGATGCGCGTGCCCGTGGGTTCACCGGCTGCGGCCGTTTCAAGCGTGACGCGGGCGACCGAGGCGATGGAGGGCAGTGCTTCGCCGCGAAATCCCAGAGTGGCAATGGAGAGCAGATCGTCGACCGTGCGCAGCTTGGAAGTTGCGTGGCGCTCGAACGCCAACAGAGCATCGTCGCGATTCATGCCCTGGCCGTCGTCGGTGACGCGGATCAACTTGCGTCCGCCGCCCTCCACTTCGACGCAAATACGCGTGGCTCCGGCGTCGAGGGCGTTCTCCAGCAGCTCTTTGACAACGGAGGCGGGCCGGTCGACCACCTCGCCCGCGGCGATCTGGTTGGCGACCTGATCGGAGAGGATGCGGATCTGGCCCATCAGTGATCAGGGTAACGCAGGAGGGCAGCGGTGTTAGCGGAGTTAGACACAGGGAACAGGGAACAGAAGACAGCGAGCGAGGGAGGGTCAGTGGACCCCGCCCTTTCCGCGATGAAGCCACCCCACGAACGAAGACCTGTCCCTCCACCCCAGCGAGCAGAGAGCGCTCGCCGGGGACCCCGGGTTCGGGGGATTCCGCAGCCGCGGAAAGGATGGGGCAAAGAGGAGTTAGTTCGAGCTCGCAGCCTTCGACTGCGTAGGTGGGTGGTTCTTCGCCGAGGTTGTTCTTGCCTTGCTCTTGGCCGGTGGCGTTGCAGCCTCGGGAGCGGGAGCGGGAGCCGGCGGTGGGGCCGGCCCTTCCAGGATCGAAGCCTTGCGAATCACGGCTTCGGGTGCGGTGGTAGTGAAGCCGGGATTGGAGGTCAACTGCGCGCCATACCACTGCGGAGGCAGATACCAGCGGTTATCGCCGGATGTCGTCAGGTAGTCGTAAATGACCGGCATGTTGGAGGGCAATCCGGTGCGATCGCGCTCCGAAAGCGCGACGTACGCCTTCAACTCGTTGGCAACCTGGGTTTGATTGTTCGGATCGTCCTGTTCCATGAGCGCAACGGCGTACTCCAGGTGTGCGGCCGGGATGGCGCCGCGATCGGAGTCCAGCTTGAGAGCCATGGTGAGGTGCCCAATCGCATCCTGTCGCTCAGCGGGTGAGCGCGCAGTCAGCCGTTCCAGTTTGGCCAGGTAGAAGTGAGCCATCGGGTCGTCGGGCCGCTCGGTCACGGCGGCGTCGAGATTATGCTTGGCCACGGCGAACAAGTCGTAGTCCATGGCCAGGATGCCATTGTCGCGCCGGACTGAGGAAACAGTGGGCAGAAAATCGGGACTGTTGGAGTTGAATCCCTTGCCCTTGAGCCGCGAATCGATCTCGGCGTGGAGTGGGCCGTTGATTTGCGATTGCAGGTAGGCCTGCCGCGCCTTGATGCGCGGCGCACTGCCCATGAAGCCAAGGCCCATACGCGAGTCGGCGGTCACAATCTCGTTGAGCGAGGAAAACAAATGCATTGCCTCGCGCAGGTCGTAGCCCTGGTCGAGCACGAGCCGAGAGGCCATCTCGTCGGCGTCGTCCTCTTCCTTGTTGGCCCAGAGGACCGGCTCGATTTGCGGATGGATGAAGTAGTGGCCCACTTCCACGCCTGTGGCCAGGCCGGCGCTGCCGCCAATGGCCGCACCCAGGCGCAAGGGAATCATGGCTCCCCCGAGGCCGAGTCCCATCGCGGTGGTAGCCACGTCGGTGACGATCTTTTCCTTCTCAGCCTTTTCCTTGGCAAGCTCTTCGGCCACGTGCTTGTCGCGAATGCGCAGGTAAGCCTGCCGCAATTCGACGTGGGCGATCTCGTGCGCGAGTACGTAACTGAGCTCGGATTCGGTGGTGATCATGGAAAGCAAGCCGGTGGAGAGGTAGATCGTACCCGTGGTCAGGGTGAGGGCCTTGGGAATGGGATCGTAAAGGATACGGAAGGTGTAGACATTGGTGGAGTTCTTGGGAACCAGCCGCTGACCGATGTGGTTGATGTAACTCTGAGCGACCGGATTACTGTAGAGGCGTTGGCGATCGAAGGAATCTTCGCCACGAACATCCTGGGCCATGCTCATGTTTTCGGTGAGGTTGATGCCGTAGGCCAGCTGCATGTCGGTTCTGCGCAGCTCATCCCATTCCTGCTGAATGGCGTCCGCGACCTCGGGCATTTGCTCGATGCGCTGGATTTTGTCCTTGTCGACGTTGCTCAGATCGGCAGGTGCGTTGGGATCTTGCTTCTTTTTTCCATTGATGAGATTGCCGAGTTGTGAAACCTGGGCTGGGACGGTGGATGCTGAAACTCCGCAGAGGAGTAGGACACTTAGGGCGATTCCGAGAGGTCTGTTCACAAGACCCTCCTTTGTAAATGACCCGGCATGGGAATGCCGCCGCGTGCTAGCGTGCTCATGGATGGCTGGGGGGAAGAGCCCTGATTGAGACGAGTATAGGCCGCATTTTCCTAGACCGTCAACGCGTGCTCCGCTGCCCAGCTTATGGGTGCAAACCCTTATGCTGATAAGCGCAAAAACCAGGCAAAGGAGCTCACGCAGGGCCGGAAATGCGCCGGAATCTGGTGCAAATCCCGCAATGGGGGACGACGGTTCGAACTGTGACCTAAAACACACGGCTGTCGGCCGCTGCGGGCCAAAATAGACCTTTGAGGGCCGCCAGCTGAAGCCGGGCGGCCGGGAGCGATCGATGAACGACCTTGCCACCCTGGCTGAAGCCGTAGCCGTTGACCCGCTTGTGGGCCATCCGCCGGACTACCACGTGTTTCACAAGTTCATTGCGCGGTGCAAAGACTTTCCTGCCATCACCACGGCGGTGGTGTGGCCCATGACCGACGTGGCGCTGAAAGGCGCTGTGGAGGCGGCTGCAGCAGGGCTCATTGTGCCCACTCTGATTGGTCCGGGAGCGGAGATGAAGGCTCTCGCGGCCAGGCTCGGCGTGGACATCAGCAGGTTCCCCATCGCGGAGGCCGAAACCGAGGCCCAGGCCGCGGAAGCGGCGGTGGCGATGTGCCGCGCCGGGAACGCACAGGCGCTGATGAAGGGCAGCCTGCACACCGATGAGCTGCTGAAACCGGCCATGCAGCGCGACAGCGGCCTGCGCACGGCGCGCCGCATTTCCCACGTCTTCATCATGGATACGCCGGCCTATGCGCGCACTCTGCTCATCACGGATGCGGCCATCAATATAGTCCCCGAGCTGGAAGATAAGGTGGACATCGTGCAGAACGCCATCGACCTGGCGCATGCGCTGGGCATTCCCGAACCCAAGGTGGCGCTGCTTTCGGCCGTTGAAACCGTGAATCCCAAGATCAAGTCGACGCTGGATGCGGCGGCGTTGTGCAAGATGGCGGATCGCGGGCAGATCACCGGGGGCATTCTCGACGGGCCGCTGGCCTTCGACACGGCGGTAAGCCAGAAGGCTGCCAGCATCAAGAAACTGGTTTCGCCCGTTACGGGGCAGGCCGACATCCTGGTGGTTCCGGACCTGGAGAGCGGGAACATGCTGGCCAAGCAGCTGGAGTACCTGGGCGGGGCGCAACTGGCCGGGATTGTGCTGGGCGCGCGCGTGCCGACCATTCTGACCAGCCGCGCGGATTCAGCCGAAACGCGGCTGACAAGCTGCGCGGTGGCTGTGCTGTTGCACTACGCGGCACATCCAATCCCGGATGTACGGGTCTGATTCACCCTCCTCCTGCCAGAGCAAGCGGGCGCCGTCTTTCGCGAGCGACGCCTGTTTTGCATGGAGGTGAAAATCGCGACAATTTGCGATTTCCACCGGTTTGGCGCGGAACCTCGGCTGTTGTCCGGGCATCCAACTTGACGCATGCGGCGCAAACCTGTCCCCAGCTTGACGGTCACCCGTTTGCGTCCGCACAAAAGGAGGAATTGCAATGGCGACTCATTCGCGTCAGGAAATGGCAACCCAAACGGGCCGGGAGTCGAAGATGGCCAAGACCGAAAACCGGGACGACTTCAATCCCGAGCAGGTGAAGAACCTTTCGAGCGTGCTGAATGCGCTGCTGGCCGATTACTTCGCTCTCTATTTAAAGACCAAGAACTTCCACTGGCACATGAGCGGTGCGCATTTTCGCGATTATCATCTGCTGCTCGACGAGCAAGCCGATCAGATCTTCAAGGTCACTGACGATATTGCGGAGCGGGTGCGCAAGGTCGGGGGCGTGACCATCCGGTCTATCGGGCACATCGCGCGGCTGCAGCGCATTGCCGATAACGACCTGGAGTTCGTGCCCGCACACGGCATGCTGGAAGAGCTGCAGGCCGACAATCAGGCCCTGGCGCACAGCCTGCGCTCAGCGCACGAGGTCACTTCGCGCTGCGGCGACTACGCGACCACCAGCCTGATCGAGGTGTGGATCGACGAAGCCGAACGGCGCGCGTGGTTCCTGTTTGAGGCGACGCGGTAGCGCGCCGGCAGCGATGGCCGTGCCAGGAGGGCGCTCTCTTCTGTGGCGCCGTTCTTGCGGAGATTCGAGGCAATGCCGTAAGGTTGGCAACAGCATCCAACCTGGCAGGAGGTTTGTGTGCCGATCTCCGTTGACGCATCGCCCATTGCTGCCGCCGGGGGCGGCAGCTTCCTGCTCGAATCGCGCAGGCCGGACGAAGTGTTTACCCCCGAGGACCTGAGCGAAGAGCAGCAGCAGATTGTGGCCACCGCGGAGCGATTTGCGCGCGAGGAGATTCTGCCGCGCGCGGCAGCCATCGAGGCCAAGCAGGCGGGCGCGATGGAGGCATTATTGCGCAAGGCCGCCGAGCTGGGCTTCACCGCGGCCGACATTCCGGAAGAGTATGGCGGCCTGGGCCTGGACAAAGTGAGCTCCACGGTGATCTCCGATCACATTTCAGCTTTGGCCAGTTTTTCGACCGCATACGGTGCGCACGTGGGCATCGCCACGCTGCCCCTGGTCTGGTACGGCACGAAGGAGCAGAAACGGCGCTACCTGCCGCGGCTGGCGACCTGCGAGTGGATCGGCGCGTACGGATTGTCGGAAGCCAGCTCCGGATCGGACGCCATGAATATCCGCACGCGCGCCGCGCTTTCAGACGATGGAGCGCACTACATTCTGAACGGCGAAAAACACTGGATTACGAATGGCGGCACTGCGGGGCTGTATACGGTGTTCGCGAAGATTGACGGCGAGAAGTTCACGGCCTTCCTTGTGGAGCGCGGCACGCCGGGCTTGAGCGTGGGCAGCGAAGAGCACAAGCTGGGAATTCGCGGGTCGTCGACGTGCCCGCTGGTATTGCAGGATTGCAAGATCCCGAAGGAAAATCTGCTTGGCGAAGCCGGCAAGGGTCACCACATTGCGTTCAACGTGCTGAATGTGGGCCGCTTCAAGCTGGGCGCGGCCTGCGTGGGCGGAGCACGGCACGCACTGGCGGAAATGATTCGCTACGCCAAGGAGCGGCGCGCTTTTGGCAAGGCCATTGCGGAGTTTGGGCTGATCCAGCGGAAGATTTCCGCGGCAGCAGCGCAGCTTTACGCCGCCGAAAGTATGACCTACCGGACGGCGGGCCTGATCGACGCCAGGCTGGCTGCGCTCAACGCGGCGCGTGACGGCGATGCGGCGCAGCACATTGATGTCCCGCGCAGCATTGAGGAATACGCGGTGGAGTGCTCGATCCTGAAGGTGTATGGCTCAGAGATGCTCACCCTGGTGGCCGACGAGCTGATCGCGACCATGGGCGGGGTGGGGTACGTGGAGGAGTATCCGGCGGAACGCTGCTTCCGCGATGCGCGCATCAACCGGATCTTCGAGGGCACCAACGAAATCAACCGCCTGATCATCACGGGCTGGATAATGAAGCGCGCCATGAGCGGCAAGCTGCCGCTGCTGGCCGCGATCAAGCGCGTGATGGATGAAGTGACGGAGCCACCGCAGTTCGATGGCGCGGGGGGCGCGGGCGAACCTTTGGGGCGCGAGGCCGCGGCCCTGGCGGCGGTGAAGAAGATGGCGTTGTTCGCAGCAGGCGTAGCCAGCCAGCGCTTTGTGACGGGCCTCGAAGAGCAGCAGGAGATTATGGCCGACCTTGCCGATCTGATCGGCCACATCTACGCGCTGGAGTCGGCGCTGCTGCGCGCGCGCAAGCTCGCGCTGGCGGGGCGAAACTCGGCGGCAGTGGCCGCAGCCATGACGGGATTGCTGGCGGACGAGACTCTGGCCGGCGCCGAGCAGGCCACACGGCGGGTGCTGGCCGGCTGCGGCGAAGGCGACGCGTTGCAAACGCAGCTCGCGATTTTGCGCAGGCTGGCACGCTCCATTCCAGCCGATACGGTAGCATTGAGCCGCGCCATTGCGCGAGAAGCCATCGCGCTGGAGCGCTATCCGGTATAAGTTCCGATCTTGCCCGCATGGCATCCACACCCATCGCTCGTCCGACCCTTCGCTGCGCTCTCGACGAAGCGCGAAGCGTTCTTGCCGCCAGCCCGCATCCTGAGCGCGCACAGCGCGATGCAGAGACGCTGCTGATGCATGCGTTACGCGGGAGCCAGCCGGAGGTGAACCAGGCGTGGCTGATCGCGCACGACGACGAGATGCTTGCCCCCAGCACCGCGGCCGCGTTCCGCGATTCGATTGAACGCCGTTGTGCCGGCGAACCGATCCAGTACATCAGCGGAGAAGCCGAGTTCTACGGCTTGCCGTTTGCAGTGGATCGCGATGTGCTGATTCCGCGGCCGGAGACGGAGCACCTGGTGGAGAAGACGATTGGGCTGGCACAGGAACTGAGAGAGGCCGGCATGATTTCCGAGCCGCGGATTGTGGACGTGGGCACCGGCTCGGGCGCGATTGCCGTTGCGCTGGCGCACGCGTTGCCGCTCGCCGAGATCACGGCGACGGAGATTTCGCCAGCGGCGCTGGCCGTGGCCAAAGCCAATGCGACGCGCAATGGAGTTGCGGAGCGCGTGCGCTTTCTTGCGGGCGATCTGCTGGAGCCGGCGGCGGGCGAGACATTCGATTTTGTAGTCAGTAATCCGCCCTACGTGGCGGAGCGCGAGCGCGCAACTCTCGACGTGGAAGTGCGCGACTACGAACCAGGGCAGGCGCTTTTCGCCGGCGAAGACGGGCTGGACGTGTACCGGCGCCTGGTTCCCGAGGCGTTCAGCGTGCTCAAAGCCGGCGGGTTCCTGCTGCTCGAGATCGGCTCCGGACAACAGGAGGCCATGCAAGCGCTTTTGAAGAAAGAGGGTTTCACGGGGATCGAATACAGCGCCGATTTGCAGGGCATTCCTCGCGTGGCGACGGCACGGCGGCGATGGATGAGCATGAGCGCGCTGGGGCTGGAAATACTTGGGACGATGTGACTTCTAGGGCTTCGGTGCGGGCCCGGGCAGTTGATCAGGGCTGGGCGGCTCGCGCTCGACCATGATGATCTGCTTGATCTGGTTGCGATTGAAGTGTTGCAGATTGCCGCCGATGCGCACCACGACGTCCATCCCGGATACAGAATCGAGGTCGCCGCTCAAAACGCTGCCGTCTCGCAACACGATGGTGTCGTAACGGGATGTGCCGAGCTCGTAGCTCACGGTTCCTCCCGAGACATCGTCGGGTCCGATTTCGAGGGGAAACGTGCCGTTGCTGAAGCCGTCCTTACTGAATCCAAGTTGATGCTTGCCGATTCCCACGCTGATCATTTTCGGCGTCGCCCCGACATCTACGCCGTCGACTTTGAGGTCCGCGCCCTGGGGTACCGAGTTCACGGTCAGCGTGATTTTTCGCGGAATGTCGGATGGGGCGAGGACGGATACCGTGGCGGGCACGCCGGAGGCGTTGAAGGAGATCTGGAACTTGGCCTGCTGACTGGGCGCGAGATTGTCTACCTGCATCCACGCTTCGCCGATACGAACTTGCTTTTTGTCGAATACGTAGATTGAGAGTTTCTGGGTAGGGATAAGCTTACCGCTGAGATTCTCCGCGATGATGTCGGTGACATAGGTCCGTTGACTTCCAATGGAGCCGATGTCCTTGAACTTGCCGAACGTGAATCGCAGAATGGGAGCGCCGGAAGCAGGCCAAGTGACAACCAGGCTTTGCTCTGACGCAAATCCAGCAACCGAAAAGGCTATGAGAAGGGTGGCAAGGGCAAACTTGCGGTTCAACATACAAAAGCGCTCCCGGCTTAAACGTGGAGGAATTATATCAACGCTATAGATGGCTCGCTGTCAGCGTTTGGTCACGATGCCCGGCCGGTTTTGTTCAGCTCTCTATAAAAGCCGAGGTCTTTGCCAGAGAGCAGTTTGGTGATGTAGGCGATCTGGCCGTAGTGCAGGGCGAAATGCTCGACCACGTGATAAACGGCATCGAGGCCGCTCACGTGGTAGCCCTGAATCTCGTAGGGGGCAAGAAGCTCGACAGGCGTAAGGCGATCGAAAACGGCCTTGACCTGGTCGAGCGTGGCGCCGAGCCGCTCGACGAGCACGGCGGCGGCGAGCCCGCCCTGAGCCGAGAATTCAGCGGGGCGGTTGCGCTTGTCGTCTTCTTTGTTGAACGATGCGACCAGCCATTGGTAGACGTTGCCGTTGAGGTGTAACAGCAGATTGCCGATGCTGTTCGAGGCGTCGTTGGGCCGCCACCATATCTGTTCTTCGGTAAGCGAGGCCACGCACTCTTGCAGCCGCGGCCAGAGTTGACCGAAGAATCTCTTGCGCGAACAATCGAGAAACAGTGCGGCGAGTTCGGAGTCTGTGGACGTCATGGAGATAGGCCTTTCGGAATTGGTGTTTGCCGGATACCAAGTGCGAGGGACCGGGGGCACCCCCTGGCGGATAAAACTTTAAATGAGCTCGTAGCCGGCAAACCAGTAGGCGATTTCGAAAGCCGCTGTATCCTCGGCGTCGGAGCCGTGAATCGCGTTCTCCTGAATCGAGCTGGCGAACTTCTTGCGGACGGTTCCCTCTTCGGCGTTGGCGGGATTGGTGGCGCCCATCAGTTTGCGCAGGTCTGCTATGGCGTTTTCCTTCTCGAGGACCATGAGAATGAGGGGCCCTGACGACATGAAGGTGGTAAGGGAGTCGAAAAACGGCCGCTCCCGGTGTACGGCGTAAAAGCCTTCGGCCTCGTGCTTGGAGATGGACTGTTTTTTGATGGCGACAATGCGGAAACCGGCCCCGGCCACCTGGGCCAGGATGGCTCCGGCCGACCCGTTGCGGACGGCGTCGGGCTTGATAATGCTGAAGGTGCGCTGGGGCACTCGGGATAGGCTCCTTGAGCGGTGAATTTCTTCCTCATTCTATTGTAGTTGCGCGGCCAGGCGTGGCTGCTGCGGGGTGAAAGAAGCGCCGGACACCCCTCCCTGGAGGGGCATCCAACCGGTCCCATGGGGGTGAGATGGAATGAAAATCGGGAGGTTTCGTACGGATTTTTCCACAGGCACACCCCGTTGGTTACCTGCGTGCACTGTCCGGCGGAGCAGTTCCATATACCACAAAAGAGGTATGTTAGAGGCCGTTTTCCCTGCGCCAAACGCCTTGTTTTCTGCTACAAATAGTGGTGTACACGCAAGATTGACGGGCCCGGAGTGCGAAGAAGCCGAATTCCGATGGCCTGATTTTGGAGACTCTGATGCTAGTGCAGGTACTCCAGATTTCCGCCTTGGTTGCGATCGCGCTTTATCTGGCGCGGTGGCGCAGGAATGTTCAGCGCCGCAATTCGCAAACGTGGGAGACATTGATGGCGCGGTTGCGCTCAGAGTGGAGCGCCCGCGAATTGAGCGATCACTTCCTGTGGCAGGAAGGATTGAGCGCTACTCCCGAAGATGCATGGCAGCGCATGGAAGGTCCCAAGGGGCTTTGGGTGATGTATCAAAATGCGCGCGTCATGCAGGAAATGGCAAACTTCGCCTCCAAACATTGTGAAGGTGTAGATCGCCTGCTGATTGAAACCATTCACAGCGACGCGCTGCAAATTCGCGTGTGCGTGCTGGCGGCTCTTGGGCAGTATGCCTTCAACCGTGCCAGCGAAGGCGTTCGCATCAACGCCTTCCGCGCTGCCGCCATGTATACCGGCATGGCCGCGCGCATGACGCAGTTGCTGCAGGAGCACGCTGCCGTGATGGTTCCCGATTTTGTAGCCGCGATGTAAGTTCGGCTTTCCCTTCACAATGACCCCGGCTGCGGCCGGGGTTGTTGTTTGTGGCGCCGAATCTCTGCGACCTACGCCGCCATCGACTCCAGAAATTTCCCAATCGTGTCGTACTCGTCCTGGGCGAGGCGGAAGTTGAGCGCAGGCGCCATCTCTTCCACCTGTTTGGCGCTGCGTCCGCCCACGATAGCGGCGGTGATGGCGGAGTTGTGCAGTGTCCAGGCCACGGCTACCACGCCGGGCGAGACACCATGGCCGCTCCCGATTGTGCGCAGCAGCTCCACCAGGCGCATATTGCGGCTGAGGCGCGGCTCACTGAACTCCTTGTTCTGACGCCGCCAGTCGTCGGGCGGCAGCGCCGCTGCGCGCGCCGGGGTCATCTTACCGGTAAGCAACCCGGAGACCATGGGCGAGTAGTTGATGACGCCGATGCCATTGGCCTGAGCGAAGGGGAGGATTTCGGCCTCCACAGCGCGGCGCAGCATAGAATAGGGGGGCTGAAGGCTGGTGATGGGCGCGATCTTGAGGGCGCGCTTCATCTGTTCCACGTTGAAGTTCGACACGCCAATCCAGCGCAGCTTGCCCTGCTGGCGCATTCGCTCCAGTGCCGCCCATCCCTCCTCAATCTCGCCGTCGGGATTTGGCCAGTGAATCTGGTAAAGATCGATGGCCTCAACGCGCAGACGCCGCAACGAGGCTTCAACTTCTTCGGCGAGTGAGGCAGCCTTGAGAGAGTTGTAAATGGAGCGGTCGGCGTGCCAGCGCATGGAGCACTTGGTGAAGATGTACGGCTTGTGGGTGGAGGATTTGACGGCGCGGCCGACGACTTTTTCAGAGTGGCCGAGGCCGTAGACGGCCGCGGTGTCGATCCAGTTGATGCCGAGGTCGAGCGCGCGATGGATGGCGGCAATGGAATCACTGTCGTCCTGGGGGCCCCAGGCGTATTGCCAGTCGCCGCCCCCGATGGCCCACGCGCCAAAGCCGATGGGCGTCAGTTGCATGTCGGAGTTGCCGAGGATACGCAAGGAAAGCGAAGAGGTCTGGCTCATAAGTAAAGGATGACACGCTGGCTTTCGCAAGACCAGAGGAAGTAACGGCTGATCCGCGGGGCCGGATGGCACGGAATTGCCAGTTGCGTTTGTGGAGTGACGCGCATCGCGGCGGGCTGATAGGCTCCAGATTGCACCCGGATGATGGTGAATGTGATCGGCCTTTGTTGCTGCGTGGCCGTGCGCAGCGCCTGAAAGTGCGCGCCACGATTTTCGCGGGAAGCGTCTGGAGGTTCGTGCATGCTGAACAGAGCGCGCTGGGGGATTGCCGCGGCCGGCTTCCTGATACAGATGGCGCTGGGCGGCGTGTATGCCTGGAGCGTTTTCAGGACGCCGCTCACGGACCGATTCGGCTGGTCGATCTCGCAGGTGACGCTTACCTTCACTATCTTCGTCGCGGTGGTCGGTCCCGCGGCGATGGCCGGCGGGTTGTGGTTGAACCGATCGGGGCCGCGCGTCGTGGCTGTGGCGGGGGGATCGCTGTACGGGCTGGGCGTATTTCTGGCCAGCTTGAGCGCGAACAAGCTGTGGTGGCTCTATATCTCGTACGGCGTGATTGGCGGAGCGGGGTTGGGCCTGGCCTTTATTGTACCTGTGGCGGTGCTGGTGAGATGGTTCCCCGATCATCGAGGGCTGATCACCGGCATCGCGGTGTGCGGGTTTGGCGCCGGGGCGCTGGTGACAGCGCCGATTGCTACGCGACTCATCGCGAGCGCGGGTGTGCTGGCGACCTTTGCTACTCTCGGTGTTGCGTATTTTGTGGTGACGGCAGCGGCGGGGTTTTTCATGCGCGATCCACCGGCGGGATGGCAGCCGCTGGGCTGGGCACCAGGCGCGGCGCAGACAACGCAGCGGGCGGACTTTGCGCTGCGCGAAGCGCTGAGAACCTGGCAATGGTGGGCGCTGTGGCTGTTGTATTTCCTCGACCTCTCGGCGGGAGTGGCGCTGATTGCGCAGGAAGCGCCCATGTTCCGCGAGATTGCGAAGGTGAGCGCGATGGACGCAGGCGTGATGGTGGGCGTGGCCAGCATCGGCAATGCCGCCGGCCGCGTTGGCTGGGCAGCGGTCTCCGACGTCCTTACCCGGCGATGGACCTTCGTTCTGATGTGCCTTTTACAGGCGGCCCTTTTGTGGATCATGCCCGACGCCGCGTCGGTGGCTGCGCTCACGGCGGTGGCGTTTGTCACCCTGTCGTGCTACGGAGGCAGCGTGGGAACCATGGCGGCTTTTCTGGCCGACTACTTTGGCCCGCGCCATGTGGGGGCGATCTACGGGCTGATGCTGACCGCTTGGGGCTGCGCCAGTGCGCTGGGTCCGCTGCTGGTGGCGCACCTGCGGGAGTCTGGCGGATCGTATGCAGCAGGCTTGCGCGCCATCGCGTGCATCCTGGGGGCCGCGACTTTGGTGCCGCTGGCGCTCCGGCCGCCGCGGGCGAAGACGGCATGATGGCTCGCGCCGGGATGGGGGATTGCGAAGGCGGCAATCTTGCGGCGGGTTGGCCAAAGCCGGAGAATCATGAGGGAAAAAGGAGAAGCGATGCATCCGGAAGAGGACATGGTTGAGGGCGGCGTGTGCACACGCCGCCGTTTTCTTCAGCTGGGCGCGGCGGGCGCGATGAGCCTGAGCGCAGCCAAACTAACGCAGGCGGCGGAGACGGCGGCGCGCAGCAGCATGATGAATGTGCCGTTTGCCAAGCGCGAGCCGCGCGTGGCGGTGATTGGCACAGGCGGGCGCGGAACTTCGTTGCTGGGCGATCTGCTGGCGGTGAACGCGCAAGTTGCGGCGCTGTGCGACATCGTTGAGGAAAAAGCGGAGCACGCCGCGGCGCTGGTGGCCGCGACCGGACAGAAGAAGCCTGCGCTTTATACGCAGGGCCCGCATCACTACGAAGAGCTGGTGGCGCGCAACGACGTGGACCTGGTGCTGGTAGCCACACCGTGGAGCTGGCATGCGCCCATGGCGCTGGCCAGCATGACTGCAGGCAAGGACGTGGCGGTGGAAGTGCCCGGCGTGACGACGCTTGATGAGTGCTGGCAGATTGTGCACACGTCGGAGCAGACGCGCAAGCATTGCATGATTTTGGAGAACTGCTGCTACGACTATAACGAGACGCTGATCCTGCGCATGATTCAGGCGGGGCTTTTCGGCGAGCTGCTCTACGGCGAGGGCGCGTACATCCACGATTTGCGCGCGGAGCTTTTTTCCAACGCGGGCGAGGGACTGTGGCGGCGCACCGAGCATACGCTGCGCAACGGGAATCTGTATCCGACGCACGGGCTGGGACCGGTGGCGAATTACATGGGCATCCAGCGCGGCGACCGGTTTGAAACGCTGGTTTCGATGAGCGCGCCGGAGCGCGGGCTCGATGCGTGGCGCAAAGACCATCTGGCGCCGGACGATCCGCGCTGGAATGAGCGGTACATCTGCGGCGACATGAACACCTCTCTTATCCAGACGGCGAAGGGGCTCACCATCACCGTCAAGCACGCGGTTTCCACGCCCCATCCCTACGACCGCATCAACCTGATCGCCGGAACCAAGGGGCTGTTTCAGGACTATCCACCGCGCATCTATTTCGACGGGATGAACAAGGACGAGGCTTTTGGATCACTCGACGCGTACAAGCAGTATCAGCATCCACTGTGGCAGCGCGAGGGCGACCTGGCGCGCAAGAGCGGAGGCCACGGCGGCATGGACCTGATCATGATCTACCGCCTGCTCGAGTGCGTGCGCGAAGGGCTTGCGCCCGACCTCGATGTGTACGATTGCGCGGCGTGGGCGTCGGTGGCGCCGCTCAGCGTGGAGTCAGTCAAACGGGGCAGCGCGCCAGTGGAGTTTCCTGACTTTACCGGGGGCAAGTGGAAAGATCGGCCGATCTCGGCGATCGCGACGCAGGCGTGAGGTGTGCTTTCCCAGGTCCTCAAATACGAGGGATCCGAGGCACCCAGCGGGTGGTGGATTGCTCTTTCCCGGCCCCAAGTGGGAGGGACCGGGGGCACCCAGCGGCGTCCTCTGCATCTAACCCGATGCAGAGGAGATGAACAAAATGAAACTCGCTTTTCCGACGATCTGCTGTCTTGCGCTTTGCTCGCTTCCTGTGCTGGCCCAGAAGGCGAAAGCGCCGATGAGCGACCAGGATTTTGTCGATTTTGCCGCCCAGACCGACATGGTCGAGGCGAATCTGGCGACGTTCGCGCAGGACACAGCGACCGTGCCATCGGTAAAACAGTACGCAGGGATGCTCTATGCCGATCACACCAAGGACTACCAGGCGCTGCAAGCCCTCGCGCAGCAAACCGGGCTCACAGTGCCGACGGCGATTGACGCGCAACACAACAAAGCCTTGATCGCGCCCCTCCACGCACTGAACGGGAAAGCGTTCGATCACAAATACATTCAGGACATGGTGGCAGGCCATACGGCAGCGATCGCGATTTACAAGAAAGAGGCGCAGGACGCGCAGAACCCAGAGGTGCGCTCGTATGCACAGAGCACGATCCCGACCCTCGAAAAACACCTCAACGGCGCGAAGGCTATTGCACAGGGCAAGCCGCTGCCTTGAGCGCCAGGAGCCGGCGGGCGTGCGCGCAGCGAGGCTCAGACGGGCGCGCACGGATTTGGATGCCCTCTTCGAAGCGCGTTTCCGCGCTTTTTGGGGCGGAGGCACAGATCGGGGAGGAGCGGCCGCTCAGTTCAAGAACATCGTCCGGTAGAGCGTGTCGCGCTGCACGGGCTTGAAGCCGGCATCGCGGATGATGCGGCGCAATTCTTCTTCGGTGGTGCAATTCGATGTGCCGGCGGCGCGGACCACGTTCTCTTCGAGCATCACCGAACCCACGTCATTGCCACCGAAGTGGAGACCCAGTTCGAGCACCTTCAATCCCTGCGTCACCCAACTGGCTTGCACGTTTTCGATGTTGTCGAGATAAAGGCGCGAGATGGCGAGGACCTTGAGGTATTCAACCGATGTTGCTTCGTCCCAGCCACGGCCGCCGAGCGCGGTGTGTTTGGGCTGGAAGCTCCAGGGGATGAAGGCCGTGAAGCCGCCGGTTTCCTCCTGGAGGCAGCGCACGACTTCAAAGTGGTTGATACGCTGGTCGAAGCTTTCGCCCACGCCGAACATCATGGTCGCGGTGGTGCGCATGCCTAACTGATGTGCCGTGCGGTGCACGCTGACCCAGTCCTGGGTGTCGCACTTGAGGCGGGCGATGCGGTGCCGCACCTCGTCGTCGAGAATCTCGGCGCCGCCGCCGGGGATGGAATCGAGTCCGGCGTCGCGCAGCCGGGCGATGGTGGTGCGCAGGTCGAGGCCGGAGTACTCGGCGATGGCGAGAACCTCAGAAGCCGACAGGCAGTGCAACCAGATTTGCGGAAAGTGCTGCTTGATGCCGCGAAACAGCCGCTCGAACCAGTCAATCTTGAGGTCAGGATGGATGCCGCCCTGCATCAGCACGCCGGTGCCGCCCATCTCGAGGGTCTCGGCGATTTTGGCGTAGATGGTCTCGAAATCGAGGATGTAGCCTTCGTCGGAGCGCGGGTCGTGCTTGCCAGACCGTGGCAGCGGCCGGTAGAAGGCGCAGAAGGTGCAGTACTCGGTGCAGAAGTTGGTGTAGTTGATGTTGCGATCGATGATGTAGGTAACCACGCCCTCGGGATGCAGGCGGCGGCGCACAGCGTCAGCCTCGAAACCCAGCCCGATCAGATCGGGCGAGTGGAAGTAGTCCAGGGCTTGCCGGCGCGTGATGGGCATGATTCGATTCTAGCAATTCAACTGCGTTGAGCAAACTCAGGGAGGCGGTGCAATTTCCTGATAGGCGACTCCATGTGCTCGTGACTGATCCATCGGGGAAATTTTCGGCGTGCTTGGGGGTTTTGATAGACTCCGGTCAAGACGAAGTCAAAAAAACTATCGATCGATGCATGGCAAGCGCATTTGGAGTGCGGCCTGTGAACGCCCCAAGGCTCGCTAGCCTTCCTGGGGAGCCTTTGGATGAGTTCTGCGAGGAAGTTTTCTCCTAATTCGACGAGGCGCGCAGCTTCGGCCAGCATCGAACGGGAAGAGACGCCTTTCGAGGCGCTGTCGAGCATTTGCTCAGTTCTGGTGGTGGGCCTATTTATTCTGACCTTCCTGGCTCAGAACTACGTCATTCCGTCAGGCTCGATGGAGAACACGCTGCTTATCGGTGATCACCTGGTGGTCGACCAGATCACGCTCTCGCCGCCCGCGTCGTGGATGCCACTCATACGATATCGCGAGCCGAAGCGGGGTGATATCGTGGTGTTTCGCAAGCCCGTCAATCAGCCTGGGATTGATGCGACGGACGCCGATGGGACGCCACAGTACACTCCCCTGGTGAAGAGATTGATTGGTGTACCGGGCGATCATATTCATCTACGCAACGGCGTTGTGATCGTTAATGGTGTCGCACAGCCTGCGGGATTTGCGCAGCCTACGACCAGGGAAAACTTCAACGAGTTCCTCGATGATTTCCCCGCAGTGTCCCCAGCCGAGGTGCCTGGATCAACGGAGTCATGGATCGTGAACTTCTCGAATTATCTGCAGGGAGGCGATCTCGTGGTCCCACCCGGCATGTACTTCATGATGGGCGATAATCGGCACAACAGCCTGGACTCGCGCTTCTGGGGCTTCGTGCCGCGCGCCAACATACTTGGCCGTCCACTGTTCAACTATTGGTCGTTCAAGGCCGCAGATGGACAACTTGAACAAACAGGATTCGGTCACAAGCTGGTGTGGGTGGGCCACGTTCTGGTGCATTTCTTCCCAGACACGCGCTGGAGACGCACTTTCCACGTTGTCCAGTGAAGCGCCGACGTGAAGGAAAGCGCCCGGCCGCTCAGGGTAACAACGCGATGGGCGAGGGGCAGCAACTCCGAAACGCTCTACGTCCTCACAAATGTCGCCCTATCCTTGTCTTTGCGGACGCGGCTGACGGGAAAGACTTGCCCGTGCATGACGACGAAGACGCCGGGGGAGAGCAGGCGCGCGGCAAGCAGGCTCTCGGTGAGGTTTTGCAGGCCGTCGCTTCCTTCGAATCCCAGCGGCGTCATGGCTCCGGTGAGGATGACGGGCGCCTTGAGTTCGGGGAATGCGCGCTGAAGAAAAAGACCGGTCTCGACCATGGTGTCGGTGCCGTGCGAGATCACGATGGGCGCGCCTTCAGAGAGAAGCTGGGCGACGTGATCGCGGACATCGGCGCGATCGGCATCCGTCATCTCGAGGCTGTCTTTGTTCATGAGGTGGATGGTATGAACTTCGGCATCGGGCAGACGCAGCATGCGCAGATAGCGGTCGAGCTTGGCGACGCGATTCTCGACCACGCCGCTCTGCTCGGAGTAGACCTTCTCGATGGTTCCACCTGTCGATAGCAAATAGATGCGCTGCATGCCAGTTCCCAGCCACCTCGGTACGATTCCCGGTCTCCAAAATGTCAGGGACCCAGGGCCGCCCGGCTCCAGAGTGAATGTACCATCACGCGCGATAACGTTTCTGATGCCAGAGCCAGGCGGTGCGGACGATGTCGTCGAGGCCGGTGTAGCGCGGCTTCCATCGCAGTTCGCGCATCGCTTTGGTGGAACTGGCGACCAGGATAGCGGGGTCGCCGGGGCGGCGCGGCTCGATTACTTCGGGAATGGGATGGCCGGTGACGCGTCGCGCGGATGAAACCACGTCCCGCACGCTGAAACCGCGCCCATTACCAAGGTTGTAGATGAGCGGGGGCTGTTTTTCGGTCCGTTCGTCGAGCGCGTCGAGCGCCAGCAGGTGGGCGTCGGCCAAGTCGGAGACATGGATGTAGTCACGGATGCAAGTGCCGTCAGGGGTGGGGTAATCGTCGCCATAGATGCGGATGGAGGGCCGGTGGCCGAGAGCGACATCGAGGATGAGGGGAATCAAATGCGATTCGGGCTCATGCGCTTCGCCGCGGGTTACGCCGTTGGGCCCTTCGCGGGCGCCGGCGACATTGAAGTAACGCAGGGAGGCGTATTTGATGCCGTGAATACGATTGAACCAGACCAGCATCTGCTCGACGAGGAGCTTGGACTGGCCGTATGGGTTTGTGGGCTCGAGGCGCGCATCCTCTTCAATCGGAATGGATTCCGGCTCGCCGTAGACAGCCGCGGTGGAGGAGAATATGAGGCGGCGGGGCCCGCAGGCCAGCATGGCCTCAAGCAGCGAAAGAGTGCCGGCCGTGTTGTTGCGAAAGTAGATTTCGGGGCGCTGCATCGATTCGCCGGCCTCAATGAGAGCGGCGAAATGGAGCACGGCGTCGAAGGGCTGGAGGTTTTGGCGGGCGGAACTGAAAATGTTTTCAAGCGTCTGGCGATCGGCCAGTTCGCCGGCGATGAACTGCGCACCGCTGGGAAGCAAATCGCGACGGCCGTGGCGGAAATTGTCGAAAATAACGGCTTCGTGTCCCTTTTCAGTCAGCATTTGGGAGACGGTCCCACCAATGTACCCAGCGCCGCCGGTCACGAAGATCTTCACAAAAAAGATTCCCCTTTCCACGACAGTTTGCGGTACCTTGAGTCTATAAGAAGAGCAGTGCCGAAAAAGCGGCCGACCGAGTCGCAGGGCCAAATTCCTCCCCGTGGGCGATGCCTGTCGTCGGAGTGGATGCACGGTGTCGAATAAAGGGATACCGGGCTGGGGTTTCACCCCCGAATTTGGCATTCAGGCAACACGCTCCCACCGGCGCGCACAGAGCGCACGGTTCCCGAACAGGTGCCTTGGAACATACACGGAAGCGGAGGGACGTGGTGTCTGCAGGCACAGGGTTTCACCAGGCCAGCTCGAGAGACGGCGAAGCGCTCGATAAGCTGCACGTTTCCCTCAAGAGTTTCCCCATTGTCGATACACAATTTGGGTTATCGGCGTGGGATTTAAAAGACCATATACTGGCATCTCCCCCTCCATCTGCATGGAATCTCCGGAGAAAACAGATCGGATCGCCGGGTTTGGCCGAAGGTTGAAAGTGAGGTAAGTCGGCCGGAGAGCACGCAGGGCCGGACGGTGCAGATCATGCTGCGGAAGCACTCGCCGCAAAGCATGGTGATGGACAAGAAGAAATCGAGTGCCGCAGATTCCTTTGGCCGGCGAAGTGCCGCCCCCGATCTTGCCGAAGTTCGATGAAAAGCCAGAGATTCTGTGCCGGCTCGAGCGGCCGGACACGAGGTATGAGGAAATGCCGACGAGTTATACGCCTGGACGAACCAATTTTGGATTGCTGCCGGAACCGGAGGGCCGAATCCTTCCGTTCGTGGTGAGCTCGAGCGTGAACCTGATGGTGGCGACCACGATCATCATCGTGGGCATGACCGCAAAGCACGTGATCGAGCAGCACTATGAGATGACGGAGCTGATCATTCCCAGCAATCCTCCGCCGCCGGTGAAGGTGAAACAGCCGCCGCCGGAGCTTCCGCCTCCGGTGCAGCAGCCCAAGCTGGAACTTCCACAACTTGAAGAGAAGAAGATCGACCTGCCCAAGCCCAAGCCAGAGCCGAAGCCGGTGGAGATGGAAGCCAAGTTGAACATGCCGGTGGTGGCTCCGAAGCCGCAGACGGTAACGCTGGCCCCGCAACCCAAGGCGGCGCTGACGGCAGCCATGCCGGCGCAAAACCCGCAGGTGAAGCCGTCCACGGCGGCAGTGCATCTGGGCCAGACCTTCGGAGTGACGCCCAATCCCAACGCGACGCGTCCCGCCACCGTGGCGGCGATCGGCAATCCCTATGGCGGGATGGAAGGGCCGGCAGTAGCACCGCACGGTGTAGTTGGGTCGACGGGTCTCGGCAACGGACTGAAATACGGTTCGAACAACGGCGTGGTGGGGAAGGTGGCCTCGGCCGGCATGCCCGGCGCGACCGGCACCGGTCCCGGGTACGGTGGCAAGGTGGCCTCGGCGGGGATTCCCCAGGCCACGGCGGCGGTGGCGGCTCCCAAGCTGGTCAACGAGGGGGTTCGCGCCACCGAGGTTGAAGTACTTTCAAAGCCTCCGGTGCGATATACGAACGAAGCCAGGCAATTGCACGTCCAGGGAGATGTCGTGCTGAGCGTGACATTTCTCGCCACCGGTCAGGTGGTGGTGCATGAAATCGTGCACGGTCTCGGCCATGGGCTCGACGAAGAAGCGCGCCGCGTGGCGGAACAGATTCGCTTTCGTCCGGCGACCAGCAACGGTCATCCGGTAGACGTAACGACAAGGATTACCATTACGTTCCAATTGGCGTAACGGGACAAAAGGGAAACCTCAATTGGGGTAGCATCAATTTTGAGAAGAGGAGAACACAGCTGAATCCGGTGCGCGCGCTCAAGAGGCGTGACGAGGAAGAGGAAAGCCGCAAAGTGTTCCACGAGGAGTCGCACATGACATTTCGGAAGATCCCCCTATTCCAAGACCAGGGATTTGCAATCCCTCAGCCGCAGTTTTCAAGTCAGCGCGACTCTGAGGCGCGGCGCCATGGGAAATCCGCGGGACGGAAGATCGCTGGTTTTGCCGTAACCTTCCTGATCTTGACCATGGGCGTAGTTTGCGCGTACGCGAAGAAAGAACCGAAGTACGAACAAGCCCGCCAACTCACTCCTGAGCAGCTGGCCCTGGTGCAAAAGGCCATCACCCAGGAAAAGATACTTATCAAGAACATTCAGCAGCGCACGCCGCTGGTGGAAACCTACATTCAGGACACCAGGCCGGACGTGAAGCTATACGAAGTGCCCATGGCCGATCACTACATGCTTAGCCGTGTGGATTTTGGCAAGGGGTTTTTCGACAAGACTTACGTGCCGAAGGAGGATGTGAAGCGCAACTTCTTCCGGGATTCAGTCTCCGCCATGACGGGGCTGACCAAGGCGCTGGGCCTGGACACGCACTTCACCTACATGCCCAGCGGCTTCATGGAAATGATGTTTATCGATCCGTCGGGCTTTGACCAGCAGCATTACGTCTTCAGCTTCGTGCGCCGCGAGTTTCTGGGGACGGTGCGCACCTGGGTGTTCGACGTGCACCCCAGGGCCGAAGTGAAGGGCATGGGCCGGTTCTACGGGCGCATCTGGATCGAGGATGAGGGCGGCAACGTGGTGCGCTTCAACGGCACCTATACCGGCCCTACCAGCGAGGATGCGTCGAAGTACTTCTTCCACTTCGATAGCTGGCGGATGAATGTGCAGCCGGGAATCTGGCTGCCGGTGGCCGTTTACGTTGAGGAAACGCAGCGCACCGAAGGCGAAAAATCAGTAGGCCTGAAGGCTCAGACGCACTTCTGGGGCTACTCGCTGAAGCTGCCCACGCGCAATGCCGAGAACGTGAGCGTGAAGGTTGACGACGCTGTGGACAAGAGCGACGACTCGCAGGACGTGGGCCCGCTGCAGGCATCACGCATGTGGATTTCGCAGGCCGAGAACAACATCATCGACCGGCTGGTGGAAGCCGGCCTGGTGGCGCCTCTGGATCCCGGCGGCTATGAAGACAAGGTTCTGGGTCAGATTGTGATCAACCTGATCGTACCGAACAACCTGGCCTTCACCGACCCGATTCACTGCCGCGTGCTGCTGACCGACACCATCGAGGCCACCACGGTGGGCAACACCATTCTGGTGAGCAAAGGGTTGCTCGACAGCCTGCCGAGCGAGGAAGCCATCGCCGCAGTGATGTCGCTGGAACTGGCGCATATCGCGATGGGCCATCATATCGACACGCGTTATGCCTTTAACGACCGGCTGCTCTTTCCTGACGAGTCCACCTTCCGCCAGATCAACATGAATCACTCGGATGTGGACAACGGGACTGCCGCCAAGAAGGCCATGGAGTATCTTGAAGCCTCCATGTACAAGGACAAGCTGCCCAACGCCGGGCTCTACTTTGAGCAGCTGGCCGATCGTGGCGGCGCACTGAAGGCGCTGAACACTCCCAAGCTGGGCGATTCGATGCTGAGGCCGGATGGCACGCCGTGGCTGGCCGAGCTTGCGCACATGGCGCCGAAGATCAACTGGGATGATCCGACGCAGCAGGCGGCCCTGCCACTGGGAAGCTGGCTCAAGACGGATCCGTGGGACGACAAGGTGCACATGCTGAATGCCAAGCGGTATTTGCCCATGAACGCCCGCGACAAGATGCCGTTTGAAGTGACGCCGATCTTCTACAAGCTGCAGCGGTACGAAGAGGCTGCAGTGACGCCGACGCCGGCGCCTGCCGCGGCTCCTTCGGCCACGCCTTCGGCCAACGATCAACCAGCCGCAGCGCCCGACAATGCGCCGCCGGCCCCAACTTCTCCGGCGACCAGTGCATCGCCTACGCCGAATGGCGCTACGCCCCCCTCGCAGCCGCCGCCGGCCAGCACCGCTGTTCCTGCACAGGATCAGCAATCCACAACTGCACAAAACCCGCAAACAGAATAGAATTAATTCACCAGGCCTGGGATTGGGCGCTGCTTTCGAGGCAGCGCCCCCAAGCCGGTTTGGTGTATTTGCGAGATTCGCATCCTCCCTTGGTGAAAAATTCATCGTAAGTGGATGTGCGTTGTGCTCATGAAATCAACGATTTCTTCACTTTTCTGCGCAGTGCTTTTCGCGGTTGTCGTTTCCGCACGTGCGCAAGTGGTCCCTTCAGCGCAGGGCAGCCCCTTCAGACTCGAGGCGGGTGCGTTGGGTTCGATGTACCAGCCTGACTACGCGGACGAGTTTATTGCTCAAACCAGCCCCAACCGGCTTTACGGCCCAGGCGCCTACATTGACGTGCACTTCAACCGCTGGCTGCAAATCGAGGGCGAGGGCCACTGGCTCCGCTTTAACCAATACCGCGGCATCAACGAAGATACCTACTTGATCGGCCCGCGGATTGCGCCCTGGGAGTTTCACGGACTCGTACCGTACGGCAAAGTGCTGGTGGGCATGGGCACGGGCAGCTTCCTTACCGGCAACACCTTTGCGGTGGCCTACGGTGGCGGCGTGGATTACCGCATGAGCAAGCACTTCACGCTGCGCTGCGTCGACTTCGAATACGAGGATTGGAACGTGGCGCCCACCCTCTATCCCTACGGCGGCAGCGTTGGGATCGCCTACCGGGTCTTTTGAAAAGGCAGGAAACAAGGGACTGAGGGCAAGCCACCCCCAGCGAGCAGAAATCGCACGCCCGGGGCCCCGGCAGGGAACAAGGGACTGAGGCAACAAGAAGGCCGACGGCGATTCCCTGATGGAATCGCCGTTTGCGTTTTGTGGCCTATTCCAAGGCCGGGTTTGGGGTAAACGGGAGCCGCGGACCAAAGAGGCGCCGCAGCCCTCAATCAAGGCGCCACGTGCAGCGGCTCGGCCTTTGCCGTGGGCATCGGCGCGTGCAGGATGTGGGCCACGGTGGGCGCAATCTGGCGCATATCCACTACACCCAGGTCGCGATGATGGGCAATGCCGGCCCCTAACGCAAAGAAGGAAGAGCGCATCTCAGGATACTCCGGCGAGAAGCCATGGGAGCCGCGCGTTCCGGGAACGGGCGTGACCAGAGTGCCCGATGTGTCGGTGCCGAAGTAATAGCCGGGCTTGAAGACGACGAGGAATGCTGCATCGGGGAATGCGCCGCGCCGGGTGATTTCCTGGCGGTCGAGGACCTGCGCAATGCCGTTCGATGGGTCAGCTGCAAGCTTCATAAGGAACGCACGCACCTGCTGCTCAGTCGCCGCATCGCCGGGATCATGCAGCATGATAGCGGCCATGCCGCCGGCGCTCCACGGCTCGGCCTTCCACGAAGTCACTGAGGGGACTCTTGAGCCGGGATTGAAGGTGGCCTGAATGAATCCTGCCTTCACGAACGCGTAGGCCAGATTCACAAAATGCGTGATGTTCATGAAGCCGTGATCAGAGACGATGACCAGCACGGCTGCGGGGTTCAAGGCAAACTCCTGGCGCGTCAGGCGCGCGACCATGCCGTCAAGGGCCTCGAGATCGGCATCGGCCTCGGCGCTGAACGGCCCATGCGCATGCTGCGCCGCATCGAGCGAGCTGAGGTGCAGAGTGACGAGCGCCGGCTTGTAGCGGCGCAGAATCTCCAGCGTATAGCGGGTTTTCACCTCATCGCCGCCGATGCTGGTGTCGTTGCCGTTCATGTAAGGGCCGGCGGCGGGTTCAAGTTGCTGGATCAGCGTGTCGGGTCGGGCCAGTGAGGCCATCAGCAACTGGTCGTCGGGATCCGGGGAGTAGTCGGCGTTCGGCCCGCGCCAGTACTCCGGGATCAGGTAATCCACGCCGGTGGCGCCAACGCTGACCGGCCAGCCCACGCTGGCGGTGTGCAGTCCGGCCTTGTGCGCAGCCTGCCACAGCGTGGGCACGCGGATTTGCGATGCGTACCAGTACCACGCGCCGGAGAAATGTTGGAAGGGATCGAAGACCAGGTTGGCATAGATGCCGTGCTGAGCGGGCCACACACCGGTGAGCAGCGTGGTGTGGCTGGGGTAGGTGACCGTGGGCCAGATGCCGACCACGCCCTCAGCATACGTGCCGTTGGCAACGAGCGTGCGCAGGTAGGGGATCTTCATGCCGTGCTCGTCGGCGTGGGTGATGTATTCGGGCTTGAGCCCGTCGATGGAGATCATCAGGACAGGCGCGGCATGGGCTTCGGCGGCGAGGAGGAAAATCGCAGTGACGACGGGGGAGACGAAAACCGAAAGACGGCGTAGGACCGCGTGCATGCGGAGAACTCCTGAATGATTTTCTGGAATCAAACGGACCGGCCGCAACTCTGACGAACGCACAGGCGAGCGGGATTCCGTCTGCGGGGGAATTATACAGGGGGCCGGTTTCAGGGATCAGGTGTCACAGGCGGACGCAAAAAGGGCTGCTATTGCGAGCAGCCCTTTTTCAAAGAAAGCGGCGCAGGCACTTGCAGCGAAGCTGCATCTGCGCCACCGCAGGTGGTTACGCCGGCGAGGGGGAACCCTCGGGCATGCCGGAGCCGCCGCGGCTCTCAGGCTTGAGGACTTGCTGCACGCCGCCGTCGCGGTCGCTGGGTGTAGCCAGGGACGAGCGCGCCGGAGGCAACTCCTTGCCCTCGATGAGCAAGCGCAACTCCTCGGAGTCGATGGTCTCGCGCTCGAGCAAGGCCGCGGAAATGCGGTGCATGGCGTCCTTGTTCGCTTCCAGGATGGTGTGTGCCGACTGATAGGCTTCGTCGATGAGGCGCCGCACTTCCAGATCGATCTGACGCGCGGTTTCCTCGCTGAAATCGCGATGTTGCGCGATCTCGCGGCCCAGGAAGATCTGCTCTTCCTTCTTGCCGAAGGTGAGCGGACCCAGGCGGCTCATGCCGTACTCGCATACCATGCGGCGAGCCAGGTCGGTGGCGCTTTCAATATCGCTGCCGGCGCCGGTGGACATCTGGTTGAGGAAGATCTCCTCGGCCACGCGGCCGCCGAAGGCCGTAGCCAGACGCGTTTCAAGATATTCCTTGGTGTAGTTGTGCCGGTCGTCGGGCAGGTAAACCGTGACGCCCAGCGCCATGCCTCGGGGAATGATGGTGACCTTGTGCACGGGGTCGGAGTGGTCGCGCATGAACGACACCAGCGCGTGCCCGGCCTCGTGATACGCAGTCACCCGCTTCTCCTCGTCGGTGAGCAGCATGGATTTGCGTTCGGCGCCCATGAGCACCTTGTCTTTGGCCAGCTCGAAGTCGTACATGGTGACTTGCTTGCGATTCATGCGCGCCGCGTTGAGCGCGGCCTCGTTCACCATGTTGGCCAGGTCGGCGCCGCTGAAGCCCGGCGTTCCGCGCGCCAGCACGTTGAGGTTGGTGTCGTCGCTGATGGGGACTTTCTTGACGTGGACCTTGAGCACTTCTTCGCGGCCGCGGACGTCGGGCAGGCCTACGACCACGCGGCGGTCGAAGCGGCCAGGACGGAGCAGCGCCGGATCGAGCACGTCGGGCCGGTTGGTAGCCGCGACCAGAATCACGCCATCGTTCGATTCGAAGCCGTCCATCTCAACGAGCAACTGGTTGAGCGTTTGCTCACGCTCGTCGTGTCCGCCGCCCAAGCCGGCTCCGCGATGACGGCCGACGGCGTCGATTTCGTCGATGAAGATGATGCAGGGGGCATTCTTTTTGCCCTGCTCGAAGAGGTCGCGCACACGGCTGGCGCCCACGCCCACGAACATCTCAACGAAATCCGAGCCGGAAATGGAGAAGAACGGGACGTTGGCTTCGCCGGCCACGGCCCGCGCCAGCAGGGTCTTGCCGGTTCCCGGAGGCCCGACCAGCAGCACGCCTTTGGGGATGCGTCCGCCGAGCTTCTGGAACTTCTGCGGTTCGCGCAGATACTCGATGATCTCTTTGAGCTCTTCCTTGGCCTCATCCACGCCGGCCACATCTTTGAATGTGACCTTCTTCTGCTGCATGGAGAGCAGGCGCGCACGGCTCTTGCCGAACGACAGCGCCTTGTTGCCGCCGGATTGCATTTGTCGCAGCATGAAGAACCAGACGGCTATGAGGAGAACGAACGGGCCCACGTTGAGGAGCAGGGGAATGAGGACGTTGCTCTGGGGTTCCTTGATGGTGAAGCTCACCTTGGAGGCGATCATCGCCTTCATCAGGTCGTCGTAGTTGGCGGGCAGCGTGGTATGAAACTCTTCTTTCGAACCCTTGAGGTGCCCTTTCAGCTCGTCGCCCTGGATGGTGGCGTCCTGTACCTGGCCCGATTGCACCTTGTCGTACAGGTCGGAGTAGGCGTACTCCACTTCCTTGCCCGCAATTGCGCCCTTCTGCACCACAGTCCAAAGGACCATGAGGCAAGCCAGGATGAAAACCCAGAACAGGATGGTTTTTACGCTCGAGTTCACCGACAACTCCTTTTATGCGGCGAGGCAGAACGCACTATCCTTGGCCCCCGCCGTCCGTCTCCGGCAAAGCCACTCTTTTAGACGCTCTTAGACCGGGCAAAGTGGCAAAAACGTACACCACGCCTTGGCGGCCCATAGGCTTCCCGTGCCGCCTGAGGAAGCAGTATCAGAATTGTACTCCCAAGGCCGAGAAAGTTGGTGGGATTCCCATGACGCAAAAGAGGAAGAACCCCGTCATTAACCGTTTTGGATTCAGGCGCTCACTGTTCCTGGCGACTCGGCATAATCCACTGAAATCAAAAGGCCGGGCTCGCGCTCCAGCTGCACACCGCGCATCCAGACGATGCGGCCAGAGACTTCAAGGACCGGCCAAAACGCGCGGCTTGTTCCTGTAACCCTCAGCCGTTCAAGCACTTCCTTTACCTTGCGTGGCTTGCCTGAGTAGCGCAGAGTTACCCGGTCGCCCGGCTTCCAGTTTCTCAAGATGGCAGTTTGCGCGGGTTGGTTGCCGTTACCATCCAGGCCTGGCCGGGGCGAAGCCGTGGCGGACTCGATGCGCAGATGCAGGCCGAAGGCCGGGGCTTCGATCTCACCGGGAATTTCGAATTGGTACTGCGGCGGCGCTTGCGGCGCTTCCGCGCTCTTACTTTCTGGCGCAGATCCGTGCGAGGGAGTAAGCCTCAGCTCCCGCGCCGTCCGCTCGGCGAGCAGACCCTCAGGCAGCGCCAGCTTTTGCCCCGCATGGCCGGAATGCGCCAGGGAGCGCAGTGCTTCGGTGGCGGCGAAGTCGAGAGCCACACCGAACTTTTCTGAGGCAAGGCGCAGGAGACGCCGCTGGAGAGCCGACGCAAGCGATGCCAGCCGTGTGACTTCAATAGCCAGGCCGGCGTCGAGGCCCCCGCCTGCCGCGCGGCCGCCTCCGCGCACGGGACGGCCGGGCAACAGATATTGCGGGGCCAGCCGGGACAGCTCCGCTTGCCACCAAGCCTCTTCGTCGCGCGCCAGGCCGGCCATCTGCGCCAGGTGCTCGCGCAGCCGCGGGTTCCAGCCCTCTAACAACGGGAGGAGCTGGTGGCGGATGCGGTTGCGGGTAAAGGTAGCTTGGCGATTGGTGGAGTCTTCGCGCCAGTCCTGACCCAGCACGTGCAGGTAGGTTTCAATTTCGGCGTGCGTGACCGCCAGCAGCGGCCTGACGACTTGCCCTTCAGGGAACTCAAGCGCCGGGTGAATGCCCGCTAAACCCTCAGTCCACGCGCCGCGCAGGAGCTTGGCGAGAACAGTTTCCGCCTGGTCGTCGAGAGTGTGCGCGGTGGCGACTGCGTCGAGCAGCCTTTCGGACAAGAGTTTTCGAAACCACGAGTAGCGCAGGCGGCGCGCGGCCTCTTCGATGGTTTCGGCAGATTTGCCCGATGCGGGATCGGACTGGGCCTCGGCAGCCGTGTCGACGCGTGCCTCATGAAAAGGCAGTCCCAGCCTGGCGGCGAGCTCGCGGCAGAATTCCAGGTCGCCGCCGGCCTCGGTTCCGCGCAGTCCGTGATGCAGGTGCGCGACATGAAGCACAAGGCCCAGCTCCGCGCTGCGACCGGCGAGCGCGCGCAGGAGCGCCACCGAATCCGCCCCGCCGGAGACAGCGACACCCAGGCGCATGCCGGGCTTGAGCAGCGCAGTGTCGAGAGGCAATCCGGGATTGCGCGCGATTTTGTCTTGTGACCTGCCCACGCATTGATGATAGTTCGCATTGTCAGCAGACCGTTTTGCTCGGCGTGGCGCGACCAGACCTATACTCGAAACCATGTTCACGACGCGCAGGGCGACCTTAGCCGATGCCGCCTTGATCACAGCGCATCGACGGGCCATGTTCCTGGCGATGCCGAGCCCGAACGAGGCGGTGCTTGAGCAGATGAGCCGTGCATTCGAACCGTGGGTCAAAGAGAAGCTGGCTCAGGGCGCATATCTGGGCTGGATCGCTGAAGCCGAGGGGCGAGTTGCCGGCTCCACGGGAATGCTGCTTGTCGACTGGCCTCCGCATCCATTAAGCCCCAACAGCAATCAGCGTGGGTACCTGCTAAACGTTTTTGTCGAGTCCGAATTCCGGCGCCGTGGCCTGGCACAGCGGCTGGTCGAACAGTGCATCGCGGAAGCGCGCCGCCGGGGGATCCGCGTGGTCACACTGCACGCATCGGACGCAGGACGGCTGGTATATGAAAAACTCGGATTTCGGTCCACAAGCGAGATGATGCGAGTTGAGCGGGAAGAAGGCACCTGAGGCTGGTTCGGGGCCGTTCACGTGGTGCTATACTCGACGAGCCATGCAGGTCTTTGTGATTCTTCCTGCTGCCGGGCTCGGGACCCGGATGGCCGGCCCGCAGCCCAAGCAGTTCCTCGATCTGGACGGAGTTCCCATCCTCATTCATTCGCTCCGCGCCTTTGCGGCGGTGCCACGGGTAACGGCGATTTACGTGGCAGCGCGCAAACCGGAGATGGAGCGCGTGGAGGCGCAGATTGCCGAGTACGGTTTCGCGGGGCGAGTGAAGGTGGTGGAAGGCGGCGAAAGACGCCAGGAATCTGTGGCTCATGCGCTGGCCGCACTGTCTGCAGAGCCCGATGACCTAGTGCTGGTGCACGATGCGGTGCGGCCGCTCATCGACGCGGCGACGATCGAGCGCACCATTGATGCGGTGGCGGAATACGGCGCGGCCATTGTCGGCTTGCCCGCCGTGGACACCATCAAGCAAGTGGAGCGCACCGCGCACGGAGCCTTGATCACCGCGACCATTCCGCGCGAGTTTGTGGTGCAGGCGCAGACGCCACAGGGCTTCCGCTACAGGCTGCTGAAGCGGGCCTTCGATGAAGCCACCGCGGACGGCTTTGTGGGCACCGACGAGGCCTCGCTGATGGAGCGGGCCGGAATTCCGGTGGCCGTTGTGCATGGCTCTCAGGTTAATCTGAAGATTACGCAGCCGGGCGACCTGGAGCTGGCTGAGTTCTACTTGCGGCGACGTGGCCGCTGAACCCGGCACCGGGGTTGGGGCGCAGCCGCGGCGGCTCAGGCGAGGCCGGCCGGCAAATTGACGCGCGCCGGACGGCGAAAAGCGAACCCAGGCAGGACGAATCATGGACACACGCATCGGATTCGGCTACGACTCGCACGAATTCAAGTCCGGTGTACCCCTGCGTTTGGGCGGCCTGACGCTGGATCACCCCGAAGGCCTGGCCGGCCACTCGGACGGCGATGTGTTGCTCCACGCGGTCACCGATGCCATCCTCGGCTCCGTGGCTGCGGGCGACATCGGGACTTTTTTCGCGCCTGGCGATGCGCGCTGGAAGGACGCCGATTCGTCGATTTTCATCAACCTGGCGCTTGAAGAGCTGCAACACGCCGGTTTTCGCGTGGCCAATGTCGACACTACGCTGATCCTCGCCGCGCCCAGGATCGCGCCCATCGCCGGCGAAATGTGCGCCCGCGTTGCCGAGCTGCTCGGCATTGAAATCGACCAGGTAAGTATCAAGGCCAAGACCCCCGAGGGCCTGAACCTCGATGGCGTGGCGCAGTGCCATGCCGTGGTGCTGGTGGAGCGGGTGCAGGAAACCGAAGATCTGAAGAGCATGAGCGCAGTGATCGAGAGCCAGCGCCAGCTTGAGGACGTGGTCGATGACCTGCTCAGTTCGGTGCACGGCGTGCCCAAGAAGCGCACCATCACGCCGGCATACGACACCGAGGACATCACCTAGACGCCGCTCGAGTGCACTATCATTCAGGCGCCAAAGGGCGATCAGATTTCCTTTGCGGGCTCAAACCTTTGGCTTTACCTTGACAGAGAAGTTCCACCGCAACTTCGGAGCGTTTTCAAATGGATGCATTGGCATGTTTCCTGCTGCAGGCGCAAGACCAGATGGACCCTGAGACGATCAAACACATTGTCATGATCTTCATGGCGTTGATCCCGGTGATCATTGTGGTGACGATCGCCATTGTCATGGTGCCGTGCTGGTTCATCCTTAAGAAGGCCGGCTTCTCGCCGTGGCTTTCGCTTTTGTGCATTCTTCCGTCGCTGGGAACGCTGGTGCTGCTTTACGTGCTGGCGTTTGCAGAGTGGAAGGTGGTGCCGGCGCCGCAAGCGGGATGGCCGCAGCCGCCGATCCCGCCCTATCCACCACAGCCACCGCTGAAACCGCAGGCGTGAGACGGGCCTCTGAGCCTGTGCGATAGCATCGTGAGTGAGAATCACGATGCCCGATTCGACTGTTATCGGCGCTGCCGCTCCGCGGGTGCGATTTGCGCCCTCGCCCACCGGCTTTCTGCATGTGGGCAGCGCGCGCACGTTCATTTTCAATTGGCTCTACGCCCGCCACAATCACGGGACCATGGTGCTGCGCCTGGACGATACCGACGTGGAGCGCAATACCCAGGCCAGCGTGCAGTCGATCTTCGATGGGCTGCGGTGGCTGGGCCTGGACTGGGACGAAGAGTACAAGCAATCGGAACGGCTGGACCTGCACCGCGGGCAGGCCGAAGCTATCTTCGCAAAAGGCCTTGCTTATCGCGATTTCACGCCTGCGCACGCGGGTGACGACAACCAGTCATCGTCTGCGCAAGGTGCGTGGCTCTCGAATCCCGGCATGCGTGAACTTTCGCGCGAGGAGAGCGATCGCCGCGCCGCTGCGGGCGAAACCTTTGCCCTGCGCTATCGCGTGCCACGTGGCGAGGGCCGGGTTCTGCGCTTTGTTGACAGCGTTTATGGTTCGCAAACGAAGCTGGCCGACGAGGTCGAGGATTTTGCACTGCTGCGGTCTGACGGAATGCCGACCTACCACCTCGCCTCCTGCGTCGACGACGCGGATCTTGGCATCAGCCACATCATTCGCGGCCAGGATCACCTGACCAATACCTTCAAGCACCTGCTGATCTTTGAGGCACTGGACGCCCCGCCGCCGCAGTTCGCGCATTTGCCGCTGCTGGTGGCTCCCGACGGCACAAAGCTGTCGAAACGGAAACACGGCCCGGTGGTCAGCGTTACCACCTATCGCGACGCGGGATTTTTACCGGAGGCGTTCATCAATTTTCTGTGCCTGCTGGGCTGGTCTCCCAAGGATGACCGCGAGTTCATGACGCTCGGCGATCTGACGGCCGCTTTCACTCTCGAAGGGGTCAACCGCGCCAACGCTGTGGTCAATTTTTCTGAAGAGTCTCCCTTCGATGCCAAGGCTGTCCATCTCAACGCCGAGCACATCCGCGCTTTGCCTGTCGAGCGGCTTGCCTCTTGTCTTCAGCCGTTCTTCGAGCAGGCCGGGTTCCATGCCACGCCGGAAAAAGTGCTGGCCGTCACGCAGCTCATCCGCGAGCGTATCAAGGTGCTGCGGGAGGCGGTGGGCGCGGCGGATTTCTTTTTCGCCGAGGAGCTCGCGCCCTACGATCCGGCCGAGCTGATCCCGCAAAAGGGCGATGCCGCGCTGGCCCGGCGGGTGCTCGAAGCGGCACAGCAGGTGCTGGCTGCAACGCCTTTCGACCACGATTCGCTCGATAAGGCGCTGCGCGATGCCGCCACGCAACTTGGCCTGAAGGCCGGGCAGGCCTTTCAGCCGATCCGCGTAGCCGTGTGCGGGCGCAAAAATGCGCCGCCGCTGTTTGAAACTCTGGTTGTCCTTGGGCGCGACGTGTGCCTCAAGCGCATCGGGCAGGCCTTGACTAAACTGGCATAGGTTTCATGCGCACCAAAAATCGTGTGGTGCAGAGTTGGAAGATGACTCTCGATTCACCTGTCACATTCTTCGCGCTCGCGATCCCTCCCATCGTGGCCCTGGTCTTCGTTTGCTTGATCTGGTTCAGGCGCGATCCGGTTTCTCAACCCTCCATCGTTGCGGCGATCCCGCTTGCCCTTACGTCAATCTCCATTCTTCTGGGAGAGAGCGCGGCCGTTCTCCTCGCCACCTTCAACGAGATTGCGACGGGCAAATCCGCCGGGATAAGGGCTGTGGTTGCAGGCCTTCTTCGTGCGCAACGACCGATCAGCTGGGGCTTTCTCGATTTCGCGGCTTGCCTGATCGTCATCTTTTTGACCTGTGCGATTCTCAGATACTCATCGGATGCGGAAACGCCGCTTATTCAGGCTTACCTGTCGCTCCCGGCTCTCATTGCCACTGCCGCGGTTGTCGTAACCCTCTTTCTGATGGTGTACCTCCAGTACAGCACGGTCGACCTGGTGATGATGATCGTCGACAATCACCGGAACCAGGAGGTTGTTTCGAAGTACGGCACGGTAAGCCCCGCCTATTTCGCGGCAAGAATCAGCTCGCGGCTCGTCGCCACTTTCTTTCTGTCGATTGCTGAATTCTTGGGCTTGATCGTTGCCGGGGTGTTTGACCTGTTCTGGCGTCAGAAGCAAGATAGCCGGCCGGCCTTTGCTGCGGTTCTTACTCTTGGCGCGCTGATCGGGTGCGGCGTGAGCGCTCTGAGCGAATTCGGCTTTGTGGATTATCTGCTGTATGTGCCATTAACCCATCCCTTGCGTTGAACAAGAGGCGAGCCTGGCGCTAACCGCCGATCACAGAGGCGCGGTCCCCCGGTGGGATAATAGTTTTTGAACGTATGACCGAAACTGCTCAGGAAAACGCCGGCGTCCGCACTGTGAACAACTTTCTCCGCGAGCAGATCGCGGAGGACGTGCGCAACAAAACATACGGCGACGCCCCAATCCAGACGCGCTTTCCGCCCGAGCCAAACGGGTATCTGCACATCGGCCACGCGAAGGCGATTTGCCTTGACTTTGGGCTTGCCGACGAGGTCGGCGGCAAGACCAACCTGCGCTTCGACGACACCAATCCCGAAAAGGAAGAGACCGAGTACGTGGAGTCGATCCAGAAGGACGTGCGCTGGCTGGGTTTCGACTGGGAAAAGCTGTGTTACGCTTCGGACTATTTTGGCCAGCTTTACGAGTGGGCGTTGCAGCTGATCAGGGCCGGCCAGGCTTACGTGGACGATCTCTCAGCGGAGGAGATTCGGCAGTACCGCGGGACGCTGACCGAGCCGGGCAAGGATAGCCCTTATCGCAATCGCTCTGTCGAAGAGAACCTGGACTTGTTTACCCGCATGAAGGGCGGCGAGTTTCCTGATGGGAGCCGCGTGCTGCGGGCCAAGATCGACATGGGCTCGCCCAACCTGAACCTGCGCGACCCGGTGATGTACCGCATCCTGCACGCCACGCACCACCGCACCGGCGACGAATGGTGCATCTACCCCATGTACGACTTTGCGCACGGCCAGTCGGACTCGATCGAGCACGTGACGCACTCGATGTGTACGCTGGAGTTCGCCGACCACCAGCCGCTCTACCGCTGGTATATCGAGCAACTGGGGATCTTCCCTTCGCACCAGTTTGAATTCGACCGGCTGAACCTGACTTACACCATGCTTTCCAAGCGCAAGCTGTTGCAGCTGGTGCAGGAGAATCGAGTCTCCGGATGGGACGATCCACGCATGCCCACGCTTTCGGGCATACGCCGCAGAGGGTTTACGCCCGAAGCCATCCGCGCCTTTTGTGCCTCGATCGGGGCGACACGGACCAACGGGACGACGGACATCGAGATGCTCGAGCACTTCCAGCGCGACGATCTGAATCGCCGCGCCAGCCGCGCCATGGCGGTGCTGCATCCGCTGAAAGTGGTCATCGACAACTATCCCGAGGGCAAGGAAGAAATGGTTGAGGTGCAGAACAACCCCGAGGACGCGTCGGCGGGCACGCGCCAGGTTCCGTTCTCGCGCGAGATCTACATCGAGCAGGATGATTTCCGTGAAGTGCCTCCGCCCAAGTACTATCGGCTGTCGCCGGGTAAGGAAGTGCGCCTGCGCAACGCCTACTTTGTGACGGCAAAGAGCGTGGTGAAAGACGCGACGGGCAACGTAATTGAAGTCCATTGCACGTACGATCCGGCGAGCCGCGGGGGCAACTCGCCCGACGGCCGCAAGGTGAAGTCGACCATGCACTGGGTGTCGGCGAAGCACGCCATCGATGCCGAAATCCGGCTCTACGACAAGCTGTTTTTGAAGCCCGATCCGTATGACTTCCCGGAGGGCGGCGACCTCTTCGATAACCTCAATCCCAATTCGATCGAAATCCTGACCGGCGCCAAGCTCGAGCCGTCGCTGGCGAGCGCAAAAGTGGAAGACCGCTTCCAGTTCGAGCGCGTGGGTTATTTCTGTTTGGATCCGGACGCGTCGCCCGGCAAATTGGTGTTTAATCGCACGCTGCCGCTGAAGGATACGTGGGCCAAGATCGAGAAGAAGGCGGGAGCGTAGAAGTCTCGCGCCGCATTCGCCGGCGGTAGGATGCCTGCGCGGGCTAGTAGCGGGCGCGATCCATGAAGTGATCGAGCCATTGCTTGGCGTCTTTGAAATGGTCGGTCTTGATGTCGGCAAACACGAGCGCACCGACAACGACGACGACGAGAAGGCCCATGGTCATCACTTTGGAAGTCGCTGAATTCGGAGCGGCCATTTGGTCCCTTTCCACAATCGGCGAAGTTGGCTTCCCGGAGCCTGGGCGCACCGGGGTGTCCTTGAGTCCACTCTGAGATTGTCAAGATGGGCGCAATTTGCAAATGCACAAAATGTGGGATTGGTCTTAGCCAGCAGCGAACCGTTAGAAGCTAAAAGCTAACGGCTAATCGCCAGGAGCTGGTGCTCACTTGCCGACGACGTCGATCGGCACGGTGATGGTCTTCGGCGGCAGGCACTGGTTCTGGTCGCAGGCCTGGTAGCGCAGCCTGGCCTGCACCAGGTGATTGCCCGATGTGGCTACCATCCGCGCCTGGATGACGAATTCGCCCGTGTACACGCTAAGCCTGGTTTTGGGATCGGCGGGAAGCGTGATGACGGTTCCGGCCGGATAGGCAGCCCCGTCGAGCCGCACGCCCGCGCCATCGGGAATCGAGAAGTCGGTGGGGATGAGGTACGCGTCACTGGGCGTGTGCGAGTTGATGTGCATGCCCTGCGCAACGCGGAAGTGCAGGGCCACGGGACTCGGCTTGCCCGCGGCAAGACTCAGCTGCTCAGGAAACAGATACTGCACCGCGTCAGTCTTGACGATGGAGCGGCTCTGCGCGGACACCTGGGCCCGGGCAGCAAGAATTGCGAAGGCGAAGATCATACCAACGACAACGAGTTTCTTCTTCCTATCCACGATCGAGTGCATTGTGTGTACCCCGTGAAAACGCCGACTTTGCTGACTCACTCGCTGACTCGCTCAGTCTGCGAGCGCCTTCTTAATGTTGTCCTCGATATCACTTTCCGAGGTCACTCCCACGGTGGCAGCGATCACCTTCCCGCTGCGGTCGACAAAAAACGATGCGGGCAGGTCATCGAGCCCGCCGTAAGCCTCGCTGAGGCTGTCGCCGTCGAGCAGCACCGGGTAGGGCATCTTCTCCTGCGCGACGAACCTGGAAACTTCCGCCTTGTCCTTGTTAAACGCATCGCTTCCCGGCTTGGCGTCATCGGCCTCAGAGTCGACACCCAGAATCTCAAATCCCTGCGCCGCATATTTGTCGCGCAGCTCAACGAGCCAGGGCGTCTCGATCCTGCATGGGCCGCACCACGTGGCCCAAAAGTTGATGAGCACGGCCTTGCCGCGGTAGCCGGCCAGCGTGACTTTCCGGCCGCTCAGATCATCGAGGGCAAAGGCCGGTGCTGCCTTGCCGGTCAGCGGCGAAGCGTACTGCGCAGTATCGCCGGCCGGTGCGGGCACCAGTTCGCCCTGCGCCATGCGGGAGTGCTTGAGTTCGGCGGCTTGCTTCCGATATTCCCAGTTGGCCCAACCCGCCCAGGCAAACACGGCCAAGAGAAACAGAACCACCGCCAGAACCAGCGTGTTGCGGCGCAGGGGGAAGGGAGCCATGAGTCTATTGTACGAGGCGGATGGAATCGGGAAGCAGGGAACAGGGAATAGGGAATTGGCCGCGGCGCTCCAGTTCTCCTACTCCCTCGCGCCCTGGTTCTCGGCTCCCTCGGTTCCTTGGTCCCTGGTTTTTGTTACCATCAGGCCGATGAGTCCGCACAAGCCTGGCAATCGCGAATCGGAGCCGCTGCGCCCCGCCGAACTGGTGCGCACCGAGGCTGCCGCGCTGGAAGCGCTTGCCCGCCGCCTTGAGGGGCCCATGGCTGCGTCCTTTGCCCGCGCCGTGGAGATGATCCTGCGCTGCGGCGAATCGAACGGCCGCGTGGTGGTGA
>JASHQH010000320.1 GCA_030037635.1 Acidobacteriaceae bacterium | reverse complement strand
GACTCAGGCTGCCGCAGCGCTATGAAACTGAACACTGATCACTGTTCACGGACCACTCTTCTGTTAGCGTTTGGATTGGCCGCGCGCCATCTTCTTGACTTTGCGCTTGTGAGAGCCGCGCGCATAGGTGCGCTCGGCCTTGGGGGCAGCTTTCTTGCGGGCGGCGCGCTTGAGCTTTTTGCGTTCCGCCTTATCGGTGATTTTCTTGGTGTCGGCCACGATGCCCTCTTTCGTTGGAATGTGCGTTGCGGGAATTCGCCGGTAGGGCGGGTGCGAGATTTATGGTAACAGGGCGATGTGGCGGAGCGCACACGCGAAAATAGATCAGAAAGGTAAACTCTAGGGCCGGAGAGGCGATCTTGAAGCGGAATGCGGTTGACCAGCCGGCACAGGCAGGCGGTAAGAAGACGGACCGGGTTCTGGTTATCAATCCTGGGACGACGTCGACGAAGTTCGGGATCTTTACGCGTGCGGGTGAAGTGCTGGCGCGGAACATCCATCACGGCGACGATGAAATCGAGCGATTCAAGGGACGGCCGATGCTGGATCGGCTGGAGTATCGCGCGGGGAAGATCGAGGCGGCGCTGGCGGAGGCGGGATACAGCCCGACGGGTGAGGCCACGGAAAAGGATGTTTCCCTTCCCACGCATTCCGCACAAAACGCGGAGGAGATGGGGCAACTGCCCTGGGCGGCGGTGGCGGGACGCGGCGGGCTGCTGCCGCCGATGGAGTGCGGCACGTACCTGGTGGACGGCGCGATGGTTGAGGAGCTGCGGCAGGCGCGGCGCGGAGAACATGCCTGCAACCTGGGCGCGGTGCTGGCGTTGCGCTTCGCCCAGGCGGCGGGCGCGCACGCGTACATTGTGGACCCGGTGACGGTGGATGAATGGCAGGCGCGCGCGCGGCGCTCGGGTTCGCCGCTGGTGGCGAGGGTGTGCATCGGACACGCGCTGAACACCAAGGCCGTGGCGCGGCGCTACGCGCGCGAACAGGGGCGGCGCTACGAGGAGCTGCGGTTGATCGTGGTGCACATGGGAAGCGGGATTACGGTGTCGGCGCACCGTGGCGGACGCATGATCGACAGCAACTCGATTGAGGAGGGCCCGTTCGGGCCGGACCGCACGGGATCGCTGCCGGTGCGGGAGCTGATCAAGCTTTGCTCGAGCGGCAGGATGACGCAGGCGGAGCTGGATCGGCATCTCTTCGGCGACGGCGGGCTGTTTGCGTACCTGGGAACGAGGGACCTGAAGGAAGTGGAGCGGCGGATCGAGTGCGGCGACGCCGACGCTGCGGCGGTTCTGGAGGCGATGATCTACCAGATCGGCAAAGAAGCGGGCGCGATGGCTGCGGTGCTGGAAGGGAGGGCGGAGGCGGTGCTGCTGACCGGGGGCATGGCGCATTCGGAGCGGGTGGTGAAGCGGCTGCGCCAGTACGTGGAGTGGATCGCGCCGGTGAGGGTGTATCCCGGTGAAGATGAGCTGCGCGCATTGGCCGAGGGCGTGTTTCGCGTGCTGGATGGTGAGGAGGCGGCGAAGCGGATGAAGGCAAGGGACAGGGATTAGGGGAGGGACAAGGGACAAAGGGCTGGAAGAGCAACTGGCGAGCCGGAGCCGGCAAAAGACGCGGGCAGGGATCTCGCTTGGGCAGCGGTCAACCCCCTGCGATCGAGCCCAAAAGGCCGATTTTCGGTCAATTTCGAGTCAAAAAGGCCGATTTTGGGGTCGAAATCAGGGTAAAAACAGCGCAATTTAATGGCCATTTCGAGGCCGGTTTACTGATTCTAAAGGCGTTATCCTCCAAACTATACCCCGGTGGGGTATGTGAGAGATTTTTTCCGCGGCTGAATTGCACCAATTTTGCGACAGCAACTGAAAACCTGATGCCGGTTTTTGCTTCGCAGCGCATGGCCAGTTCCGCCCCATGAAACCATGGTGCGCCGGATGCGGGAAATTATCTGCAAAAGGCAGGAAGTGAGGGAGCGAGGGAGCAAGGGAGCAAGAAATCAGCGAGTTAGCGCGGTGTGGGGGCGGCGCCTGACGTGGCGGAGGGCTTGACATCTTCCCACATCTCAAAATCGAGCAGGGCATCCTGAGTTGTGCTGGGGCTGGGAGTCCGGTCAGATTTGTGCTATCCCACATCTCAATCTCAAAATCGAGATGTGGGGTACCCCAGCACTGTGCCGGGCTGGGTGCCGGGTCAGGTTTTTGCTATCCCACCCTTTTCGCGGGTTCCAAGAAGCAGGTCCCTTCGACTGCGCTCAGGACGAAAAGGATGGGGCACGGGATGGCGTGGTGAGTGGGCTGCTTTGAGCAGCCCAGGTTTTGATGCAGCCTAGAACTTGACCATGAGATCGATGTCGATGTAATGCTCGTCGCGGCGGAGATCGGGGTACCAGACGCCGCCATGGGAACCGGTGACCACGTCGGGGCCGGTCCCGTTGCAGTAGCTGGATACCCATCCCGGCGCGCCGGTTCCGGTGGTGCCGTAAGGAACGGTGCCTTCGGAGTACGGGGCGTTGCTGCCGCTGTTGGGAGCATTGACAGGAACTGCGGTGCCGTCCATGCAGGCGAACTGGGTGGGTGAGCCGTTGTTGACGCCAAAGGGAGCACCGGCAAAGGCGGGCGGAGTCATGCCGTTGCGGCCATTCCAGTAGGGAACGTTGGTGCCGCGGATGCCGTACTCCCAGCGCCAGGTGAACCACTGGCGGGGCATGTAGTCGAAGGTGACGGTGCCGTCCCAGCCCTTGAAGAGATCGCCGGGGTTCATCTGGAAATAGGGGGAGTTGAGAGCCGCGCTGGTTGCCGACTCCCCGTTGATGGGGGGTACGAGGACCAGGTACATGCCCGGGTTGTCGATCTGGCCGCCGCCGACGGTGACCCCGAAGAGGTCCTTGTGGAACCAGAAGCGGTTGTAGAGCATGTAGCCGGTGAAGCTTTGCTTGGGCTGGCCGCCATGGTCGTTGTGGCAGTTGACGCCGGCGCCGTACTCGCAGCCGATGTCGCCGGTAAGTGAGAAGGCCATCTTGTCGAGGCCGAGGTTCCTGGGCTGGTCGAAGTACTTGACCTCGATACTGTTGTCGGTGTGAATGCGGTCACGGCCGGGGGTCTCGAAGTCGTCGCTGCCGAGGCCGTACTCGTTGCTGATGATGTTCATCCAGGAGAACGGCGTGTACTTGATCTGGCCGCCCAGGCCCTTGCGGGAGTTGGAAGAGGCATAGGACTGCCAGCCGTTGATGATCCAGGGCTCGATTTTCAAATGCTCGGTGGGAAAGATCTGGATGCGGATGCCCTCGAAGAACCAGGGCGTGTTGGAAGAGACATAGGATGGCTGATAGGCCCAGTTATCGAAGTTGTAATAGCTGAAGAGGCCCACATAGGACATGAAGATGCCGGCGTCGATGTTGATTCCATGCATGACGTTGGGAATCTGGTATCCGCCGTAGGCTTCGGCAAGATAGCGGTCGGCATCGGCGATATCCCACTGGCCGACGCTGTAGCTGGGGTCGTTGCGGATGGTGGCGGTGGAGTACATGCCGAACTGGGTCATGAAGCGGGCGTGAGCGTTGTCGAGATGGAAGTCGCCGCCCAGGCCGAGTTGCTCGAGCTCGATGTCGTTGTTGCGGAAGAGCTCGCTGGAACCGCTGATGGTGCCGTCCCTGGGCCGGCCGAAGTCCCAGGTGTAGGTGACGTCGGAGCGGATCTCGGGGGTGAAGAACTTGGAGTCGTAGGCCGTGTCTTTGTTGCGGGGGTTGCCATTGAGCCAGGTCCAGTCCCAATCGGAGAATGCGGGCGCATGGGGATCTTTGACGGCCGGAGCCGGGGGCGCAGCGGCCGACTGGGGGTTGACGGTCTGCGGTGCAGCGGCCGCGGCGTGGAGGGCGGGCGCCTGGCCGGAGCCCTCGATCTTCTTTACCGCGGCACTGAGAACTGCGGCGTCATTGGTGCCTTGGAGAGTGGCTGCACGCTCCTGCTTTACTTCTTTCTCCAGTTCGTCGACGCGGGCCCTGAGAACCTGGATCTCCTGTTCGAGGGGCGACTCGGGCAGGTTGGCCACCGGGGTGGGGTGATTGGCGGTGGTATCGGAGGCGGCGGGTGGACTGGAGGCCGCCACCTGCGCCAGCGCGGCGGTCTGCGCCCGGGCCGCGGCGGAAAATGCGGCCCCTATGGCCGCCAGCGTCATGGCGTTCCAGAATGGACTTCTCATGGTTTCCTCTCGCTTTCATCGGGACATCCCGGTTGATGAAGTCAAAGTGAAACACGAACTACCCCGTCGCCGGCAGCGCTCAAGTACGCACACGGACGCTGTCCGGCTTGAAAGGCCTGATGCCGGCGAGGCCGCACACGATGGGGTGAATGAAGCCGTATCCTTCGTGGGTATCCAGCAGCGAATCAACCGGGCACCCATGGTGTATTGCAGCGGAAATTGCATAAACGGCACATAAAGCATTCGTAGGATGTTCATAAGCCGATGGCATGGAATGGTGGGAAAGGGTGTTGTGAAGAGAGGGCCCGGCACCGCCGGCGATGAGCCGCCGTGGCGGCGCCGATTCGACTCGATTCGCGCCGCGCGCAGGTTCCCGGAAACGCTATAGAATGCCAGCTAGATCAAGGCCAGACGGGACGAAGGGCGGGGACGGGTGGCGGTTCTGGCGGTGCAGCAGATCCGGCGCATGCGGGGCGGCGCGCAGGGCCAGTTGATGCTGGGGGCGGATGGGCGCATCTACGTGGTGAAGTTCCAGAACAATCCCCAGCACAGGCGGGTGCTGGCCAAC
>JASHQH010000319.1 GCA_030037635.1 Acidobacteriaceae bacterium | reverse complement strand
GAATCAATTCAGCGCGCCATCGACGGGCTGCCATGGCAATCCACTCCGTTCCACATCCTCATTGAGAACACGGCCGGCGCAGAGTTCTCTTTGGGCGGCAGCTTCGAGCAGGTAGCCGAGCTGGTCGCGCGGCTCAAAAACCACGCGCCCGTGGCGGTCTGCCTCGACACCTGCCACGTGCACGTCGCTGGCTACGACATCGTGACCGCCGAAGGCTACGCCGAGACCATGAAGCAGGTTGCGGCGACGGTCACTCTCGAAGCCGTGCGTGTATGGCACTCGAACGACGCCAAAGCGGCGCGTGGATCGAAGCTCGATCGCCACGAGCATATCGGCGAGGGAACCATCAGCATCGAGCCTTTCCGCCGCCTCCTCAACGACCCGCGATTTGCCCACTGCGCCTTCGTCGCCGAAACGCCGAACGACGAGCCCGAGGATGAGCAGCGCAACGTGCTCGCGCTGAAACGGCTGGTGAAATAATAGTGGCGGATCGGCGAGCCGCTGCTCCTTCAAGCCTGTGCGGGCTTTGCGGTCGGCCCAAGCCGAATGCGTTGCCGATCTCAACGTAAGGAGCGAGCCATGCGCGTGCGATTCTTCGCTGCGTTGATTCCCGCTTTCGCGATCCTGGCAGCGAAATCTGCTTTCGGGCAGGCCAACGCCGGCACGGTGACCATTCCCCATCCTGGCCCGGCCGAGCGGCTGCCATATACCGCCGAGTTCAGGGTCACTCTCGTAAAAACGCTCGCCGACGGCGCCACCATCACGCGCAAAGCGACCAAACGCCAGGCGGCGGATTCGCAGGGCCGAGTGATGACGGCGCAGACTCAGAGCCCGGTCTCAGGAGAAGGAGAAACGATAACCCACGTCACGGTAGTGGACCCGATAGCCGGAGATTTCATGCACTGGAGTTTGCCTGATGCGCACGCAATCGCGACCGTCAACCCCATGATCGGCATTGGCGCGCACGCCTGCAAACCAGCCCCTGCAGCAACTCGCTTCGAAGGGGGCCCCGTCCCGACTGAGCTCCTGTTGCGGGACCAGGGGCCAAAACCGACTGTGGAAGATTTGGGCACCGACACCATTCAGGGAATAGAAGTGCGCGGATCGCGGATAACCAGGATTGCAGTGGGCAATAGCCGCAACAACGAGCCGTTAGTGATTATCAGCGAAATGTGGACTCCGACAAACCCCGGATATGTCGGCTTGGTCGCTAAGCAAATCACTGACGACCCGCGGGCCGGAAGAACTACCACAGAACTGGTCAACTTTGTGCAGGGCGAGCCGGATGAGTCGGAATTTCGGCCTCCCGCGGGATACGAAGTTGTGACGCAGCAGCAGGAGAGCGCGGACTGCGGGACCCTTCCAACATCAGATCAGCCGTCCTCGGGTAACACGAGGGCACCGACAGATCGGACCCAGGACACGCCTCAGCAATAGCTCTCTGCCATTTACACTGAAAAGAATGGCCGAAGAGAAAGATCAACGCTATGATCCGGCGGTGATTGAGCAGAAATGGCAGGAACGCTGGGCCGCGAACCCCAGGCTCTACGCCGCTGAGCCGCCGACAAGCAGCAAGCCGAAATATTACGTACTGGAGATGCTGCCCTATCCCAGCGGCCAGCTCCACATGGGCCACGTGCGCAATTACGCCATTGGCGATGCGCTGGCCCGGCAGATGTGGATGCGCGGCTACAACGTGCTGCACCCCATGGGCTGGGACGCGTTTGGCTTGCCCGCCGAGAATGCCGCGCTCAAAAACAACACCCCGCCGCGCCAGTGGACGCTGGGCAACATTGCCGCCATGAAACGGCAGATGCAGCGCATCGGCTATTCCTACGACTGGGCCACGGAAATCACCACCTGCTTGCCCGACTACTATCGCTGGAACCAGTGGTTCTTTCTGCGCATGTATGAGAAGGGCCTGGTCTACCGCAAAAAGAGCAAGGTGAATTGGTGTCCTGAATGCGCCACCGTGCTGGCCAACGAACAAGTCGTGGACGGCTGCTGCTGGCGTCACGAAGAAACCAAAGTCGAACAGCGCGACGTGGAGCAGTGGTTCCTGCGCACCACCGCCTACGCGCAGGAGCTGCTCGACGGACTCGACAAGCTGGAAGGGTGGCCCGAGAAAGTGCGCACCATGCAGCGAAACTGGATCGGGCGCAGCGAAGGCACGGAGGTCGACTTCTTTCTTGCTACCGATGACATCGTTGCCGGCTCGACCGACGCGCCCGCTGTCTTCTCGCCCAAGCCCGATACCGTGCGCATCCGCGTCTTCACCACGCGTATCGACACCATTTTCGGAGCCACCAGCGTGCAGTTGGCGCCCGAGCATCCACTGGTGACGTTCTTCGCGTCGGCCGATGCCGCCCTGAAGGCGCAAGTCGACATGCTGCTCGCGGAGCAGAAAAAGGCGCGCGAGGCCGGCGACGTGGGCGCCATTGAAAAGCACGGTGTTCCCACCGGCAAGTTCGCTGTCAATCCCTACAACGGCGAGCGCGTGCCCATCTGGGTGGCGAATTATGTGCTCATGGAGTACGGCACCGGCGCCATCATGAGCGTCCCGGCTCACGACGAGCGCGACTTCGAGTTCGCCAGGAAGTATGGCATTGAGATTCGCGAGGTCATCCAACCTGCCGAAGATTCCGTCCAAAACGAGAACGGAGCGAAGCTCCTGCCATTCCTCTCAGAAGAGGGAATCCTGGTCAATTCCGGCCAATACAACGGCCTGCCGTGTGCGGAGGCCCAGAAGCGTCTCCAGGAGGTTGCTGCGCGCAGCGCATTCGGAGAAGGAAAGATCATCTTTCGCTTGAAGGATTGGGGTGTAAGCCGTCAGCGCTATTGGGGTACGCCCATCCCCATGATCCACTGCGAGCGCGACGGCGTCGTTCCCGTGCCCTACGACAAGCTGCCGGTGATTCTGCCCGAAAAAATCGAGATCACGCAGCAGGGCGGCTCGCCGCTGGCGCGTGTGCCTGAGTTTGTGAACGTGACCTGCCCCAAGTGCGGGGGCCCGGCGCGCCGCGAAACCGACACCATGGACACCTTCGTCGATTCCAGCTGGTACTTCTACCGCTACACCGACGCGCACAACGACAAGGCGCCCTTCGATCCCGCCAAGGTACAGTACTGGTTTCCCATCGACCAGTACATCGGCGGCGTGGAGCACGCCATTCTGCACCTCATTTATTCGCGCTTTTGGACCAAGGTGATGCGCGACCTGGGGATGGTGAAGAACGATGAGCCGGCGACTCGGCTTTTCACGCAGGGCATGGTGATCAAAGACGGGGCCAAGATGTCGAAGTCGAAAGGCAACGTGGTATCGCCCGATGACATGGTGGCTCGCTACGGGGCCGATGCCACGCGTATGTACGCGCTGTTCGCCGCGCCGCCTGACCGCGACCTCGACTGGCAGGAAGACGGCGTGGCCGGCGTGAGCCGGTTCCTGGGCCGCGTGTGGCGCATCGTTACGAGGCATGCGCCCATCGCCCGCGGTGCAGGTTCAGCGCAGCCCTCGTCCAAAACTCAAGAGGGCGGAGCCCCACTGCGTCGCAAGCTGCACCAGACCATCGCCAAGATCACGCTCGACTTCGAGGGCCGCTGGCACTTCAACACCTGCGTCGCAGCCATTATGGAGTTGGTCAACGAGTTGCAGGACGCCGATGCACGGTTGTCGGCAGGAGAAATTCCCGCGCCGGTCGTGCGCGAGCTGCTCACTACGCTGGTTTTGCTGCTTGCGCCCTTCGCTCCGTTCCTCGCGGCTGAGCTTTGGGAAGAGCTCGGCGGCGAAGGCGCGATTCTCAATGCTCCGTGGCCGAAAAGCGATCCCGGCCTCGCCAGAGAAGATGAAATCGAAATCCCCGTGCAGATCAACGGCAAGCTCGTCTCCGTGGTGCGCGTGGCCGCCGGCGCCGACAGCAAGACGACCGAAGCTGCGGCGCTGGCTGACGGCAAGGTAAAGGCCCGCACTGCCGGCAAAGCCGTCGTGAAGGTGATTGTGGTGCCGGGCAGAGCCGTCAACCTGGTTGTGAAGTGAGGACCGGGACGATGGCCGGCCTTTCTGCCAACCCGCCGGTGCGCGGAACCCAATTACTGGTCGAGCACATGAGCGAAGTCTTTCGCCACCCTTCGCTCATCGCCATTGAGATTGCATGGCGCTGGCTGTTCGGCATTCCCTTCCTCCTCATTTGCTGGAACCAGGCGCAACAGATTCTCGCAGCCTATCCTCTCGAATCCTCCGGCTTTACTTCGCTCGATACGCTCAATCCCTGGGTCGGAGCCGAGCAAATTGCCGGCGTAGCTTCGTATTACCAGCCGCACGCGCTGGCCGTGGCGCGATGGTTGCTGCCGTCGGCTGCGCTGGCATGGGTGGTTCTTTCCGCGCTGGGCCGCAATCTGCTGCTGCGGCGCATGGGAGGCCGTCTTCGCTTTCGCCCCCTTACTCTGATGGTGCTGCAAGGGGCGTTGCTCATCCTGTTCGCATGCGCGGTTTGGGGTTGGCTCCGCTCCATGCAATGGAACGCGGCCGCGCACATCAGCACCGGCAGTGAGCCCAACCTTCTGGCCTACTTCATCTGGACCATCTTCCTTACGCTGGGATTTTTCACCGTGTTTGCGCTGGCCAGCTCGACGCTGGCTATTGCGCCGCTCTTGGCGCTCAGGGAGAACCGCTCCGCCCTTTCAGCCCTGGGTCAGAGTTTTCGTCTTGGCAGGACCTTCACCAGCAAGCTGGCTGAAATCAACCTTGTGCTCGGCATCTCCAAGCTCGCACTGGCCGTTTTGGCGATGGTGTTTTCGGCCGCGCCGCTGCCATTCAGCGACGAGCTTGGCCCGGGCGCGATGCACGCCGCTATGGCGGCCGCGGTCGTCTTCTTTCTGCTCGGCGACGATTTCTTCCAGGTGGTGCGGCTCAAGGCGTTCCTTGAATTCTGGAAGACTTATCGGGGCGGACCCTCCGGGCAAGCCGGATAATCAGCAAGACCAGCAGGATGACTGCGCCCGGGCCGGCAACGATCACGGCCCAGCCGGCTGCAACCGGGGCTGCGTACGACAGGTCGAGAGACCGGCTCCAAGCAGAATCTTTCTCCACGGCCATTTCCTCATCGCATTGCTCCGCAGAGATGCTGCCGTGCGAGGATCAGAACACCTTCAACTGGACGACCAGATACTTCTTCGGGTTTTCGCGCATGGCCTTGATCAGCTGCTGGGCCTGGTCCGCAGCCTGATCTACGTGGTTATAGAGCGCCTTATTCTTCACAAACTCCCCCGCCGAACCTTCGCCCGCATTCACGCTTTTCAAAATGCCGTCGAGGTTGGTGATGGCATCGTCAAGCTTACGCGCCAGCACAGGGTCTTTTGTCAGTTTCTCAATCGCGCCATTGCCGGAATTCATCGCCGTCGCAATCTGGTTCAGGTTTGAAACCGCGGAATTGAAATTGCTGTAGAGCGTCTCATCCTTGAGCAGTTTGCCCGCGGTGCCTTTGCCGGCGTTCAAGTCGGTGACCATCGAATTCAATTGATCGACTGTCGTATTGATTTTGGTATAAAGCGTATCGTCGTTGATAAACTTTCCGGCCGTCCCCTTGCCGTCGGCAATGGCCTGCGTCATGGTCTGCAGGTTCGCCGCGATGGAGACGACGTTCTTCTTGAGCGCGGGATCGTTGATCAGCTCCCCGACCACGCCAGAGCTGTTGTTAATGGCGTCAACCAGCGTTTCAATCCTGCGCACCAGTTGGTTGATCTCTTGAATTGACACCTCACTGGTATTGATGACGGACTGAATGGTTGGGGCGCGCGAGGCGAGGAGTTCGCCATTGTTGAGCGGGGCCGGGCCCGTGGCGTTCCTGGATTCAATATCGACATAGCTATCGCCCAGCACTCCGGCCGCCTGAATTGACACCCTCGAGTCGGTGTGCAGGTCGTAGAGATATTTCTCTCCCACCTGCATGGTGACCTCGACAGGAGTGGGGTTTCGCTCCGGAACGACGCGCATCTTCACGACGTTGCCGATGGTGACGCCCTCGAGCGACACCACAGCCCCCTCCTTCAATCCCCCGGCATTGGGAAAGTAGCAACGCAGGGTCATCTTATGGGCAAAAAGCCCACCCGTAGAACCGGTCATGAGAAACATGAGTGCGATCAGGATGACGATGGCGGCCAGAACCAGGACCCCCACCTTCAGCTGAGACCACTGAATCTCTTTGCGGCTTGGCACGTCACTCCTCTTAGGGATCGAAGTGGCTCGTCGCCTTGAGGATAGCAGAACCAGCCGCTCTATCGCCCGTCTTCAAGCACCACGCTGGCGAACGACAACAGGGCCGTGTGCGTGATCGACAGCGCCGCGTGTTTGACGCCCAGTCGGCGGGCAATTTCTGCCGCCCGGCCATGAAACCTCAGCGTGGGCCTTCCCGTTAGTTCCCGCACCACTTCGATCTCCAGCCAGCTGACGCCAAAGCTGATTCCAGTTCCCAACCCCTTGGCGGCGGCCTCTTTGGCGGCAAAGCGGGCGGCAAAACTCTCCGCCGCATTGCGCTTGCGCAGGCAATAGGCCTGCTCCGCCTGGAGATAAACCCGGTTGAGAAAGCGCGCGCCGAAACGGTCCACGGCGCGCTGGATGCGCGCAATTTCCACAGCATCGATTCCGGATCCGACGATCATGCTTTCTCTCAAGCTACAACATCCGGCCTTATGGCACCGGGGCGCGCCGCCGGCGCAGGCCGCGCAATCCCAGCCAACCGGCGGCCAATTACCGGTGCGTGCGGCTACCGTACTCGCGCCGCGGCAAGGGTGTTTCAAACGCGGTCAGGCGCCGTTCGACTCCGCAACAGCCTTGATGCCGTCCCGCCCCCCTGGCGATAAACGGCCTGTGAACATGAATGTGCCAGAACGGAGACCGGCGCAGCCCATCAGCATTCCCTGGGCCATGCAGATGAAAGCGGTTTCCACCGAGGAGCCGGCGCGACTGGTGCAGTCCCTCACCGGAGCTATCCTGGCTTGCGGAGGTTGGGTGTTGAGCCGTGGCGCCAACGATTCCGGCACGGTCAACATGTTGTTCGAATTTGAGCGGCAAGCTTGCGTCGATATCTACAGCATCCTGATTGCGGCCGGCCTGGAACTGAGCCAAAGCGGCCACATGCGTTTCACCGAGCTTTGCCAATGCACGCGCAACCGCCACCGGGACTGCGGCGCAGAAATTGCCAGCATCGACCTGGAGATTCAAACCTTTCCGCCCGAGATCATCGGCGTGACTCAATCGTCGGGACCCGTGTAAAGCCGCGCTTCCACGGTGGCTATTCGCTGAAACTCCTCTTCCCTTCCCCGGTCATTCCTCGATCCTCATTCCTCGTCCCAAGTCCCGAGTTTCCTCGCTCGCTTGCCACCGGGGCCCCCGGCGCGCCATTCGTGCGCGCTGGGGTGGCTTGCTCCCTGTCTTTTCATCCCGCTTCCACCAACCCGTAGCGCCGGTTCCACGCGTCCTTCAATTGGGCCCGCACGCGCGCCCGCTCCTCCGCTGTCACTTCCGGCCCGGGATCGACCACAAACCGCGATGCCTCCTGCTTGGCCAGCTCCAGCAGTTTCCGGTCGCGCAGCAGATTGGCTACGCGAAACTCCGGCAGTCCCGCCTGGCGCGTGCCGAAAAATTCTCCGGGCCCGCGGATCTCCAGATCCAACTCCGCCAGCTCGAATCCATCCTGCGTGCGCACCATGGCATTCAGCCGCTCCTCGCCCAGCGGAGAAATGCGCTCGCCTGTCATCAAAATGCAGTAGCTCCTCGCCGCCCCGCGGCCCACGCGGCCCCGCAACTGGTGTAACTGCGCCAGGCCGAAGCGCTCCGCATGCTCCACCACCATCACCGTCGCGTTGGGCACGTCCACGCCTACTTCAATCACCGTGGTCGCCACCAGCACGTCAATCTCGCCGCGCTGAAAACGCCGCATGATGACTTCTTTCTCGTCCGCGTCCAGCCGCCCGTGCAGCAATGCTACGCGCAAACCTGCGAACGGCCCCGACCGCAACTTCTCATGCATCTCCGCCGCCGACTTCAGGCCCGATTTGGCGCCAAGGCTCGCTTCCTGCGCCGCGGCCTGAAACAGCTCCGCTGTCTTAGCTTTTGGAGGAGATTTTCGGGAAGAAGAAGGCGCCTCGGTCTGGGCCTCCGGCTCGTCGTGAGAAAAATCCAATTCCGGCTGATCGTCCTTCGTTCCCTCGATCACCGGGTAAACGATGTACGCCTGCCGGCGCTCGCGCGTCACGACTTTTCGCACGAAATTCCATACTTCCGCAGAGCGCTCGCCGTCCACGCGGCGCGTCACAATCGGCATCCGTCCCGGCGGCAGCTCGTCGAGCACGCTCAAGTCGAGATCGCCATACAGCGAAAGCGCCAGCGTGCGCGGAATGGGCGTGGCCGTCATCACCAGAACGTCAGGCTCCGGCTGATTCGGCTTCTTCATCAGCCTGAAGCGCTGCAACACGCCGAACCGGTGCTGCTCGTCGACCACCACCAGGCCCAGCCGGTCGAACTCCACTTTCTCCTCGATCAGCGCGTGCGTTCCGATGATGAGATTTGCCTCGCCGCGGTTGATGAGCCCGCGCGTGCGCCGCTTGCGGCCGTCGTCGAGCGAGCCGGTGAGCAGCACAATGCGCGGATTGCGGCTTGATCGCTCAAGCAGCTTGCGCGCGGCCAGAAAATGCTGAGTGGCCAGAATCTCGGTGGGCGCCATCAGCGCGGCCTGGTAGCCGTTTTCCATGGCCACCAGCATGGCCTGGAACGCGACAATCGTCTTGCCCGAGCCCACGTCGCCCTGCAGCAGCCGACGCATGGGTGCAGGCTCGCGCATGTCGGCCACAATCTCGCCCAGCGCGCGCTTTTGCGCCGCCGTGGGATGAAAAGGAAGCACCTCGCGAATCGCCTCGCGCACCTTGTCGCTGGTGGCAAACGCGACACCTTTGCGCTCTTTCATGCGCCGCCGTTTCAACTCCAACCCCAGCTCCAGAAAGAACAGCTCCTCAAACACCAGGCGCCGGTGCGCAGGTGTCGATGCGCTCTGCAACTGCGCAAGGGATGTACCTTCCGGCGGAAAATGCACTTCTCGCAACGCGGTTTCGCGGTCCGGCAGGTTCAGCCGTTCGAGCATAGCCCGCGGCAGGCGCTCCGGCACCATTCCGCGCATGCCTTCGAGCAGATTGAAGATCACTTTCCGCTGCCATCGCGACGCCAGCCGGCTGCCGCCCAGCGATTCATAAACCGGAGTAATGCGGCCCACTTCAAGCAGGCGCGTCTCCGCGTCGTCACTCGCGTCGGGCAGAATCTCGAACTGCGGCTGGATCATTTTGAAAGTGCTGCTGGACCGCGACGGCTCAACCCTGCCATACACAGCCACCGTTTGACCGGCATGAAACTTTCCGTCGAGATAGGGCGAGTTGAACCACAGGCACTTGAGCGCGTGCCTTCCCTGCCCCACGGTGATCTCGAACAGAGGCTTCCGCCGCGTGCGCAACAGAACCGCTCCGCGCACCTCGCCGATCACGCTGGCCGTTTCTCCGGGCTTCAATTCGTCAAGGCTGCGCGGATTCTGCCGGTCCTCGTAGCGAAACGGCAGGTGGTAGAGAAGGTCTTCGGCCGTTTGGATGCCTTTTTCGGCGAGCATCTGCGCGATGTGCGGTCCAACGCCGCGCACAAACTGCACTTGATCGCTGAGGGCAGGCACAAATCGATCCTACAACTGCGCACTGAGTGCGGCGAGTCCACCAAGTCAGCGGACCTGAATAATGCCAGCAGTGTATGTTGGTATGCGGCAGAAAATCACCGCCTCTGAAAGGCCCCTAAATGCACGCATTCAATCGCAGATCGTTTCTGAAAGCTGCTGGAGCCGCGTCGGCCACAACCATTCTGGGTGCGCGCGTTGGCCCAGTGGCCGGGACCCTCGCCGCGGCGCAGGCCGAGCCCGCAAGACCCATTGCGGCCAACGATCACATCCAGATTGCGCTGATCGGCGCGGGTGGCCAGGGACAATATGACACCAGCGTCGCCGTCCAGATTCCCGGTGTCAAGCTCGTTGCCGCGGCCGATTGCTACAACGGCCGGCTCGAACACTCCAAGGAGCTCTGGGGCGCCGATATCTTCACAACGCGCGACTACAACGAGATTCTGGCCCGCAAAGACATTGACGCCGTCATCATCGGCACGCCCGACCACTGGCACAAGCAGGCCGCCGTCGACGCCATGAAGGCCGGCAAGGACGTGTATTGCGAGAAGCCCATGATCCACGTGTACGCCGACGGGCCCGAGATGATCGAGACCGCGCGCTCCACCGGCCGCATCCTCCAGATCGGCAGCCAGCGCGTCAGCTCGATGATTTACGCCAAGGCCAAGGAGCTGCTGGCGTCGGGCGCCATCGGCCAGCTCAACATGGTCACCGCGCATTGGGACCGCAACGACGCCATCGGCGCATGGGACTACACCGTCCCGCCCGATGCCTCGCCCGAAACCTGCGATTGGCCGCGCTTTCTCGGCACTGCGCCGCAAATCCCTTTCAATGGCGAGCATTTTTTCCAGTGGCGCAAGTGGAAGGCGTACGGCTCGGGCGTCGCTGGCGATCTGTTCGTGCATCTCTTCAGCGGGACCCACTTCATCACCGGCTCGCATGGGCCCACACGGGGCATGGCCACCGGCGGGTTGCGCTTCTGGAAAGATGGACGCGACGTGGCCGACGTGGTTCTCGGTCTCTTCGACTATCGCGAAGGATTCAATCTAAGCGTGCGCGTGAACTTTGTCGACGGCGGCGAAGAGAGCGAAGGGCTGGTCTTCACGGGCTCCGAAGGCACCATGGAAATTGCTGGCAATTCAGTGAGCGTGAATCGCGTGCCGCGTGCCAAGGAGCCAGGCCTGATGATCGGGAGCTTCGCCGACGCCATGCAGAAAGAAATCCGCGAGGCGTACGAGCAGAAGTATCCGCGCACGCATCCTGAAGGCGCGCCGGCCGCCGGATATGAAAAATATGTCGCGCCGGCCGGATACAGCGACAGCTACGACCACTTCAAGAACTTCTTTAACTCTGTGCGCACGCGCCAACAGCCCATTGAGGATGCGGTTTTCGGCTATCGCGCAGCGGGCGCGGCGTTGCTCAGCAACCTCAGCATGGAGCGCGGCGCAGTTGTGAACTGGGACCCGGATGCGATGAAGCTGACCTAAAGGAAGAGCACATTGTTCAGGGGCCTTGAGGCCCCTGCTACCTCCGCACTCGGGGGCCTCGCCTGCGCTAGAAGTTGAACATCGCCTGCAGCGAGATATTGCGGTTCCCGGCGGTTGGCGAAGCGAAGAACCCTCCGGCCAGTGTTTGCGATTTGCCAAAGAGCGTCGACGCTGAGAGCGTTCCATTGGGCGTGCCCAGGTTCTCGTGGTTGAAGATGTTCGAGCCCCAGGCGGAAAGGGTCAGGCTGTATCTGCGCGGAACGGATTGATCCATCCGGCCGGGACCACCCTGCGTGCCGCTCAGGCCGCCCATCAGACCTCCGCCTCCGCCACCGCCGCCGCGGCCGCCGCCTCCCGGAGGGCCACCGCCAAATCCACCTCTTCCACCGCCGCCGCCGCTACCCTCTTCCACGCGCGGTCCTATGCCAATCACTTTGCTCACGCGCATATTTAACGATACGTTGGCGGGTCCGGTGCCCAATCCGTAGGGCACGATTTTTTCTCCGGCCGCATACGATTCAATCGGAGTGCCCGCCGCAGGATTCGGGGTTCCATACGGCTCGGTGTCGAAACAGCCCCACTGCGTGCTGACCACATTGGGCTCAGTGCAGCTTGCCGCGTAGGTCGGCCGCCCGTTGAACTGGTTGTTTCCCGTCAGATCGCTCCCCGTTGTGATGTTGAACGGTGTGCCGGAATTGGCCACCACCATCGGCGATAGCGAAATCTGCCAAGGCAAATTGAAATTGCCGAAGAGCATGAATCGGTTGTGCATGTCGAAGCTGGTGCGTCCGTAATCCAGCCCCGGAAAGCTCGACACCGACGGCACCGAACTGACGCCGCTGGTGTCGCCCTGAGCATTGGAGTAAGTGTAGTTGGTGGCGAAGCTGAATCTGCGATAGGTGGCGCGCATGGTGGCCATGATCTGGTGCTCGCGATAAAAACCGCCCGACTGGTATTGCAGATTGTTGGTCGCGGGTTCTCCGGGCGCAAACGCGGGATAGGTGTCCGTGTCGGCGCTGGCGATGGGAAAGTCGGCTGCCGCGCTGAGGTTATCGGTGAAAAACTGGTGCACGCCCTGCGAGTACACATAGGTCACGTTGCCCGTCAGGGCTTTCGTCACCTGACGATCGACGCCGATCGCCGCTTCCATGTCATTGGCGGCGTGGAAATCGGGAGCGACGGTGTAATACGTCGGAGCATTCATGCCGCTTCCGGTGCTTGAGATCGGCGTGGCCGCGTACTGGTTGAACACGATGCCCGAGGTCTGAATGAACTGCTGCTCATTGGAGCCATTTTCATGAATAGTGTTGATCACGTACGGAACGTTGGCTCCAAATCCGTTGGCCACCGTGAAGCGCTGGTAAAACCACCCGTAGCCGGCGCGCAAAACCGTCTTTGGCTGCGTCTTTCCCGAGCGCCTGCCCAGCGCGTAAGCCAGGCTCAGGCGCGGGGCCCAGTCATCCTTGTCGCTGATCCAGTTCTGCGTCTCCCAGCGCACGCCATAGCTGAAGGTGAACGCCTGGTTCACCTTCCAATCGTCCTGGTAGAACAGCGCCGCATCAAACAGCGTCGCCTGCGCAACGGGGTTACTGATTTTGGTGTAGGTGTATTGCTGCGGCACGCAGGTTGAGGGCGGCGTCGAGCCCTGCGGCGTCTGATAACATCCCACAAAATTCGCCGCGCTCGAAAATGTGTACGCGCCGTTGCTGCCGCTGGTGGTAAAGTTCACGTCCGGGTAGGCACGCAACCGGGCGCCAAAGTTGAGCGAATGCGTGCCTTCCACGGCCGAAAAGTAATCCTGCAGCTCCAGGTCGTTCTCATGGTCCTGCTCGTTTTGCTGGGGATTGCCGCCGTCGGAAAACTGCTCCTGCAACGTGTATGAGGGAAGGTTGGAGATCGCCGATGACGTGTCGCGGATGCGGCGGTATTGAAAACGGATATCGTCGACGAGATTCTTGCGCAGAATCCAGCTATCGGAAATCTGGATCGCGTTCTCCTGGTCATTGCTGTTGGTAGCGTGCTCAGGCAACGTGAGTCCTGTGCCTCCGATGCTGTCGGTGCTCACTGACCGGTTGTAGGTCTCGCGGACAGTTAATGTATTTTTCGTGCCCAGCTGGAAATCGAAGCGCGGGCTGATGTCGAGCCGCCCGGTGGGATTCCCAAATGCTTCGTTCACCTGGGGCAGGTCTGTCGAGCCGGCATTGGCCGCGGTAATGAGTGCGGGATTGACGGCTTCCACGATGTTCTCGTTCAACTGCTGGCGCGAAAATCCGCTCACAAAATAAGACGAGCTCTTGGTGATGGGCCCACCCACCGATCCACGCAGACTCCAGGTGTCGTATGCAGGCTCCGTCACTCCAGATTGCAGCAGCGGGTTCTCTGAGTTGAATGCTGAATCGTTGCCTTGGGCCTGAAAGTCGCCGTGCATGGCGCCGGTGCCGGGCTTGGTGAAGATTTCAATGCGCCCGTAACCCAGCCGGTCGTACTCTGCTGAGAATGGATTCTGGTTCACGCGGATCTCGCGAATCGACGACTTGGGCGGCAACTGGCCGCCCGTAAAACCGTCGATATAGATTTGTCCTCCGTTGGGCCCGGCCGCTGGACCTGCCAGCGCCTGCAGTTCGTTCTGCAATTCGTCAGGATCGTCAGAGAGAGCGTTCAGGTCCTGGCCCTGAATCACCACGGCGTTGGCATTGTTTTCGGGGCTTGTGTTCACCGTGTTGGCTTCCGACTCGACCTCGACGTTTTGCTGCTGCACCTCGATCTCCAAGGCGGCATTCACGGTCTTCAGCTGACCTGCGGCCACCACGATCCCCGGCACTGAAAACGCCGCGAACCCTTTCGCGGTTGCTGTCACGCTGTACGTGCCTGGCGCCAGCCCGCGAATCGCATACGCTCCCACGCCGTTCGAAGTCGTCTTGCCGGCCACCTTTCCTGCAGTGGTATATGCAACCACACTGGCATTGGGAATCACAGCTCCGCTGGGATCGGTGACCATGCCGTGGATGCCGGAGTTCGGCGTGCCTGGATTGCTTGCACTCGGCGCGTTCTGCGGACTCGGCGCCGACTGCGCGGCTGGGCTCCCGGACGCAGCGGGAACTTGCTGGGGGTTCTGATTACCCGATGGGCTCGCAGTAGCCGGCGCGGTGTCTTGAGCCAACCCCGCCCGTCCGCAAAATGTCATGACCGCAATCGCCGCCGCGAAAAGAACAGCGCTTACCCGCCAGCGCACACGCTTGCGCATGCAAGAAACTGAAAATCGGATTCCCATGTTTCCTACGAAAAATGAATTTGTCGTGCAATCACGGTTGCAGTTTCTTGCCAACCGCTTTCTTTCTCACAGGCTCGCTTTTCTGCTTCTGGTCCTTTTTTGCTGCCGCCGGGCCGTGCCTGGCAGAACGCCCAGGCAATCAGAACGAGCCTGTTGTGTTGCTCATGGCGCAGTACGCCACTCTTTGTGTGACGGATTTCGGTTTTTTCAGGTTTCACGGTTGAAAATTTTTCACAGTATCATCAAAGAACCCCGGAAGCGCTCAGCTAAATCCCAGCACGGGATGCGGCACGTAAGGCTCTTCCAGAGCCGCGATCTCCTCGGACGATAAGCGGAGGGAAAGCGCTGCGACCGCATCGCCCAGGTGGTGGGGTTTGCTGGCGCCCACGATGGGCGCAGTCACAGCCGGCTTGGCCAGCAGCCAGGCCAGCGCAATCTGCGCGCGCGGAACCCCGCGCTTTTCTGCAATCTCGCCCAGCCGGTCCACGACGCGGCGGTCGGCTTCTTCTGTTCCGCCGTACAAACGCTTGGCGAATACGTCGCTCTCAGAGCGCCTGGTGGACTCAGCTTTCCAGCCACGCGTCAGCTGTCCCCGCGCCAGTGGGCTCCAGGGAATGACACCGATGCCCTCGGCCAGGCACAGGCCTATCATCTCGCGCTCTTCTTCGCGGTACAGCAGGTTGTAGTGGTTCTGCATGGAAACAAAGCGCGTCCATCCCTGCCGACCGGCCAGGTAAAGTGCTTTGGCAAACTGCCACGCATGCATCGACGACGCGCCGATGTACCGCACCTTGCCCGCCTTCACCATGTCATGCAGCGCTTCAAGAGTCTCCTCGATGGGCGTCTCGTAATCCCAGCGATGAATCTGATAGAGGTCGACGTAGTCGGTCTCCAGGCGCTTCAGGCTCTCGTCGAGCTCGAAAACAATCTCCTTGCGCGAAAGTCCACGCCCGTTCGGCTCCTCGCGCATCACGCCCTGCACCTTGGTGGCGATCACCACCGCTTCGCGGCGCGCGTTGCCCTTCAAAAAGCGGCCCACCACCCGTTCGCTGTCGCCGCCCGAGTACACATTTGCCGTATCGAAGAAATTGATGCCCAGATCCAGCGCCTGGCGCAGGAACGGTTGGCTTTCTGCCTCGTTCAATGCCCACGCCTGCCTGCCGGGCAGCAGGGGTCCGCTGGCCGGGCTTCCGTAAGTCATGCAGCCCAGGCAGATGCGCGAAACCTTCAGTCCGGTGCGGCCCAGGTTCACGTATTCCATCGCTTCTCCTGCCTCAAGTCTACGGCCCAGAACAGGGACGCGTCCGTGATTCAAACCTTCTGGGCCGGGACTGCCACTTTGGGACGTGTACAAACTATGGGCTCCTGAAAGCCAAGGCGCCGGCGGTCACTTGGCTCAAGGTTCGATGCCGGCGTATACATAGGAGAGAGACTCGAGAGCCGCTACCCCGAGGGGGCGCCAATACGCCCGCAGGTGATGCTTTTCAGGCCCGGTTTGAAGGGTTTGCGCCCGGGCGCCTGCAACGGCCCTCAAGTCGCTAAAAGGAGTTTTTTTCGTAACTTGCACGCGAGGCGCGAAGGTGATTGGATGTCTGATGTGCGGGTAGAGGAATACAACTTATTCCCCCGCCGCGGGGTCTAACGATGCATCGTGTCGGAGTGTGGGCTCTGCTGTAAGCCCCGGCGCTTACAAGAGCAGAGGCATATACGTCCAACGGGCCGCAGGGGTTTGGGAATCGCTAGAAAGGCGCCGGACGACTTGAGCCAGACGACGAAATTTACAATAAAACCTAGAATTCACCCCTCGCAACGCTCGAGCCGGAGCGCGCCGCGTGATTGGCAGCGGCAATGGCCCGCGCGGCTATTCGCGGCTGCGGCTGTTCCCGCGCTCTTTGCGCTGACCGGCTGCGGCGCCACATCGACTAGCGGCTCCTCGAACGGCACCTTCTCGGTCTCTCCCGGCAGCGCAGCCATCGACACCAACTGCACCGGCTGCAACAGCACCAACTCCTCGAGCACGCCCGTGGAACAATTCTCGGCCACGCTTACCAGCGGCGGCGCGGCCACCGTCAACTGGACCGTCTCCGGCGGCGACGCCAACTCCGGCTCGGGTAGCATCACTTCAAGCGGACAGTACACGCCGCCGCCCTATTTGACCGCCGACAGCGTTAAGGTCACAGTAACGGCCACGCTGAGTTCAAATGCTGCGTCCACGGCCACAGCCACGATCACCGTTACGCCGGGATTCCTGCAGCCGCTGACGCCCCAGAACGTCGCCCTTGGCGCGAATGGAACCGTCACCATCACCGGCTACCTTGCCGAAGCCGGCGGTTCCACGGGAATCACCTACGCACTTGCCAACTCGCCCACCGGCAGCAGCGGCGGACAAGGTTCGCTGGGCACCACGACCTGCACACGCAGCTCCAGCGCCTTCACCTATTGCACGGTCGGCTACACCGCGCCCGGCTCCGTTTCCAGCACCGCTCCCACTTACGTCGTCGCGCAGGTCGGCTCTTCCTCTTCAAAGGAAGCCGGTGAAGTGCTCCTGAACACTGCGGGCATCACTAGCAATCCCATTACGCACCAGGATCAGGAAGCGACGCCCATCCTGCTGGGTTCCTCGGGCGGCAACAACAACGACTACGATCTGAACTCCAGTAACCAGATTGTGGACTGCTGCGGTGGAACGCTGGGCTCGCTGATACAGAACAGCAGCGGAACGCAATACATTTTGAGCTGCAATCACGTGCTGGCGCGCAGCGACCAGGCCAGCGCGGGCGAACCAATCATTCAGCCGGGCCTGATCGACGCCGGGTGCTATCCCAACGGGCACGGCGGCAACGAAACCGTCGTGGGCTATCTCACGGCCTGGCTCCCGCTCAGCTCCAACGCATTTAACGCCGACGCGGCCATCGCCCAAGTGAACCCGGGCGCGGTCGACACCAGCGGCGGAATCCTTGAACTCGGCACGCTGCAGGGCGGCACGCTGGCGGCTGCGCCTCCCGGCGTCTCTTCCACTGGCGGCACGGGAGAAAACGGCTCGGTGGGATTGACCGTGGCCAAGAGCGGCCGCACCACCGGTTTAACCTGCGCCAGCATCTCGTCCATCAGCCTCGATGTGGAAGTGCAGTACTTCAAGAACTGCGGCGAGACCGAACCCTACCTCACGAAAAGCTACACTGACCAGATCGCCATCGAGGGCGATGAGTTCAGCGACGCGGGCGACTCCGGATCGCTGGTTGTAGACGCCAGCAATGCTGAACCGGTCGGCCTGTTCTTCGCCGGCGGCGTCAATTCCTCCGGAGTGAGCGAGGGCGTCGCCAATCCCGCGCCCCAGGTGCTGCTTGAGTTGAACGCGCAGGAGGGAACCACCTACACCTTCGTCGGCACGCAAGACCATGCGGTCAGTTGCATCAACTACGGCAACGGAACGGCCACCGCAGCCCAGGCGCTCACCCTCAGCGCCAGCCAGACCGAACTGGCCCAGCAGGCCGTGGCCCAGGCGCGCATGCTTGTGAATCCTTCCACAGGAATCCTGGGCGCCGTTGCCGGCAAAAGCAACGACCATGCCGGCGAAGCCGCCGTCATCGTCTACGTCGATCAGAACATGAACGTGTCGGTGCCGCAGACCATCGCCGGCGTCCGTACCGAAGTCGTTCCCACCACGGCCCAGGCGGTGGCTGCGGCCACGGCTCCTCAGTACGTGGGACAGTCCGGCTCACTCCCTCCGCTGCCCTCCGCCGTTGTGACGCAGGCCATTGCGGCCAAGCAGCAGGTGGCGCAGAACCTGATGAAGAATCCCGCGTTCTTTGGCGTGGGCGTCGGCCAGAGCTTTGACAATCCCAAAGAAGCGGCGCTCGTCGTCTACGTCGACCGCCGGCAGGTTCCGGCCTCGCTTGCGCCCACCATCAACGGCCTGCGCGTCCGCTATATCGTCATGGACCGGCTGCACGTTACGCGTTCGTATCTGTCGGGACAGGCACGGTCATCGGGCCACTGCATGGCTCATCCCCTCGGCGACGCTTCCGGCCCGGATTTGCTCGATGCCAACAAGCCGCGCCGCCTCGGCCTGAACTTCTGA
>JASHQH010000045.1 GCA_030037635.1 Acidobacteriaceae bacterium | reverse complement strand
CTCGAATCGACCGGCGGGCTGATTTTTTCAGGACAGCTTCTTCTCGACCTTGCCGAGGCCGGCATGTCGCGCGAAGACGCGTACCGGCTCGTCCAGTCGCATGCCATGCGCGCCTGGAACGACGATTTGAATTTTCGCGAGGAAGTGGCGCGGGATCCGGCGATTGCGAAGCTGCTCTCGCCACAGAAGCTCGCCGCAACGTTTGATTACGCACGGCAGTTGGACAACGTGGATGCGATCTTCAAGCGGGTGTTGGGAGATGCGGCCGCTAGCTCCTAGCTTCTAGCTACTGGCTGGTGACCCTTAGCCGTTGGGCCAGCCTGGGCATTTGCGCGGACCAACTCGCGATGAGCACGGCGCGGCTCATCGGTCAGCGCTCGCGCCGTAGGCGCAGCGGTTATTAGCCCCGCGCTTCAGCGTGGGGTAACGATCGCGGTTGTAGAATGGGAGTCCCGTAGGGACAGTGTTCGATGGCGCACACGTACGCGAGCAATTTTATTCATTGCATCTTCAGCACCAGGGATCGTAGCTCCCTCATTCCCGCTGCGCGGACATCCGAACTTTACGCTTACCTGGGCGGCATCGCGCGCGGCGTGGGCTTTTCGTTAATCGCTGCGGGCGGAACGGCAAATCACGTTCATCTGTTGTTCGACCTGCCGGCGTCTTACCCGCTCGCCGAAGCGGTTCAGAAGCTGAAAGGAAGCTCCTCCCGGTGGATGGGCAAGGGCTTTTCATGGCAGGAGGGATACGGGGCATTCAGCGTCAGTCCGTCGCAGATTGAGGCGGTTAAGGAATACATCGGCAATCAGGAGCGGCATCATCGCAAGCGGAGTTTTGAGCAGGAGTTTACCGCGCTCCTGCGCAATTGCGGGATCAAATACGACGAGCGTTATGTGTTCGGATGAATGCAGGCGGCGCCGTCCCTACGGGACTCGATTTGATCAAAAAAACCGGCAAACCCCACGCTGAAGCGCGGGGCTAATAACCGTTGCGCCTACGGCGCGGGTGTTCTGCAAGATGGACGCGATCTTCGAGCGGGTGGTGGGGGATTGACGGCGTTCGATAATCGCTCTCATTAGAGCGGGGTTATACTTTGCAACAGTTCCGCTTCAGGAGGAATCATGCGCCGGCTTGCATTGGTCGTATGCCTGTTCTCTCTCGTTTCCGCCCTCCCGGCCAAGACTAGGAAGGACATTCCGCCCGCACCCCTCCCAACGGCTATCGTGAACGCACATAAAGTATTTCTCTCAAACAGGGGCGGCAGCGATCTTGCCTACGACGCGTTCTATCAAGAAATGAAAAGCTGGGGAAAGTATGAGATCGTTGGCTCACCTGACGACGCTGACCTGATTGTCGAGTTGTCATATGAGGTAGTGCACGAGGGAACGCGCGTTTGGAGCACGACGAACACCTACAACAATACGACCCAGGTTCACAGTTCTCAGATCATCGACCCGCAGTTAATCTTGACAATCTATGACGCAAAGACCAAGAACTCGCTTTGGTCGACAATCGACCATCGTCGACTTGCGAGGTTGGAGAAGAACCGAGAGAAGGAAATGATTAACTCGGCAGAAAGGCTTGTTGAGGAGCTCCGATCAAGAGCGAATCCGCAGTGAACCTCACTCTCGCACTGACCGGAGCGTCGGGCGCGATCCTCGCGCGCGAGGCGCTGTGTGCGCTTGAAGCCGACCGGCGCGTTTCCCGCGTTCATTTCGTCGCCTCGGAAAACTCGCTGCGAGTGCTCGCCGAGGAACTGGGCGTCTCGGGGCGGACGAATCTGCTGAAAAAACTGCTCGGCGCGAGGCCAAAGAAAATCATCCAGCATGCCGACGCCGACATCGGCGCGGCGATCGCCAGCGGCAGTCACCCTTCCGACGGAATGATCATCCTGCCGTGCTCGATGGGCACGCTGGCGGCCATCGCGCTGGGCCTGGCCAATTCGCTTATCGCTCGCGCTGCCGACGTCACGCTGAAGGAGCGCCGCCCGTTGGTTCTTTGCGTGAGGGAAACGCCCTTCAACCGCATTCACCTGCGCAATATGACGCTGGCCGCCGAGGCCGGAGCCACCATCTTCCCGTGCATTCCAGCTTTCTACAACCACCCCAAAGGATCAGAAGAGATGGCGCGGCAGTTCGCCTATCGCGTGCTGGCGCATGTTGGTTTGCCGCAGCCCGGGGCTTACGTATGGAAGCCGGAGTGAAGCAGGGGCAAGAGACTAAGGGACCGGGGACTGAGGGGCTAAAGATCAGACTTGCTCGGCGAGCGCGCGGCGCTGATGCGGTCGAGAATTTTTGCAATGTTTCCGTCGGGCACGCCGCGAACGTCCACCCCGTACAGGGCCTCGATCTTCGCGTAGTACTCTTCCAGCGAGCCGCCCAGCGCAAAGTGCCAGAGCGACGATTGGTCCGAAATCCAAGCGTCCTCCACGCCCAGCACATCGCGTACAAACTCGTCGGCCAACTCCTGTCGGGCAGTGACGCGTTCCTGCGAGGCAAACTGGATCGGCACCTGCGTGCCGGGCCGCGGCTTGGCGTCGCGCCGCTCGCATGCCTGCTCGAATCGCTTGCGCAAGTCAGCCAGCGCCTCCTGCGGCGTGTCGCCAAAGCCGTCCAGGCCCGTCCAGTTCACCATGCGCGCCACGTAGGCCGGTGTGGTGAACCGAGCCTCATCGCCCCACGATGCGCTGGCGTCGGCCTGTCGGCGCACAATCACGGGATAATCCGCAAACTCCCAATCCCGCTTTCGAAACGACAATAGGTATTTCCAGCCCGCCTGCAACTGGGCAGTCCAGCTCCTGGTTGAGAGATTCCGGCTCATGGCTCCTTCTACCATAGCTTTGGCCAGCCCGCCGTCGCGCAACTTTCATTTGACACCTGCATGGCGGTGCCTTGATACTGCGCTCATGCCGATCTCATGGGAGTGCGGAATTGCGGCGATGGCTATGTGTATGGCCTTCGGACCCGTCCGTGTGGCTCTTGAGCGGCGCAGGCGCTAAGCGCGCAACCGATCTGAGTCCAGCGGCCCGGTCCAAATAAGGACGCGGGCCTTTTTGCGCTCCGGTGCTCCGCACTTTTACTTTTTTGGTTGAGTACATCGTCAGGAGGAGATTCTCATGTCCGACCCCAAGACCTATCAGCTGGCCACGAAAGCCCTGCATGCAGGGCAGTCACCCGACCCCACCACCGGCGCTCGCGCTGTGCCCATCTATCAGACGACTTCGTACGTCTTCAAGAGCGCCGATCACGCGGCAAATCTTTTTGCCCTGAGGGAATTCGGGAACATTTACACCCGCATCATGAACCCCACCACCGACGTCTTCGAGCAGCGCATTGCGGCGCTGGAAGGCGGCTCGGGCGCGCTGGCAGTGTCTTCGGGGCAGGCCGCGCAAACGCTGGCTCTGCTCGCTATCACGCAGCTCGGCGATGAAATTGTCTCCGCCAACAATCTTTATGGCGGCACATACCAGCAGTTCCACTACACGTTCCCCAAGCTTGGGCGAACGGTCAAGTTCGTTGACTCGCGGGATCCCGGCGCGTTCCGCAAGGCCATCACCCCCAAGACGCGTGCCATCTACGCCGAGACCGTCGGCAATCCCAAGCTGGACGTGCCGGACTTTGAGGCGATTGCAAAGGTCGCGCACGAAGCGGGAGTGCCGCTGGTGGTGGACAACACGGTGGGCGTCGGCCTGGTCCGGCCCATCGATTACGGTGCAGACATCATCGTGGCGTCGGCCACGAAATACATCGGCGGCCACGGCAACTCCATCGGCGGTGTGATCGTGGACTCGGGCAAGTTCAAGTGGAACAACGGCAAGTTTGCGGAGTTTACCGAGCCCGACCCGA
>JASHQH010000318.1 GCA_030037635.1 Acidobacteriaceae bacterium | reverse complement strand
GGCGCGCCAAACTCCGCTCAGGATGACTTAGATCAACGACTGACGGCAGGCGCGGGATGTCTGCCCGTGAAAGCGCGTGCAAACACGTACCAGGCAAGCCAAGCGGGGGCGGTCCAGAGATAGGCGGCTGAAGCCAGCGCAAACGGCGATACGATTTCGATTTCGATGGCGAGATAGATAAGCGCCAGAAGCGAGAGTACGATGCGCGATTGGCTTCGGGAGACGGCAAGCAGAACCGGCGGAATGGCAAGAGTCTGATCGAAGATCCAGCCAAAGGGCGCGACAAAAACCGAAACCAGCACCAGCAGGCTGCCGTTTTCAAGCCAGTCCCATGAGTGGCGCCGCGGCCAAAAGTAGGCGAGGGCCCAGACGCAGCCGACAATGCAGGGTAGAAAGGCGATCCATTCGGCCCGAGGATTGATGGAATCGCGCAAAAGGTCGCCTAAATTGGCAGTGAACTCAAGAGTGATGCTTGAGGTGCGCATGTAATGGGCGTACTGCGCCCAGGCGTGAGGATCGATGCATGCGGTGACGAGAGCGCCGGCCGCCATGGCGGTTGCGCCCCCAGCGAGAATGCGGTAGGTGCGGGATACGACAATCCAGACGAGCAGAACCAGCGCGAAAGGCAGGAAGAGATGCGGCTTGAGCGTACAGAACCAGAGCGCGGCACCGGCTGCAAAGGGTCGGTTTTTGTGCCAACGCAAAAAAAGGACCAGCCCCAAGAGAAGAAGTATGGAAGTTTGGCCCAAAATGACGCAGAAGAGCGCCGGAGGAAAACAATAGCCCAGCCAATCCAGATGAGCAGCATCAAGGTGAGAGGCGCCGGCCACGATTTTCCAAGTGATGCGGACGGACAGGACGAGAAGGCCCAACATCAGCAGCGACCAGGGCAATGCGGCGGCCGTGGGGTTGACGAAACCGAGCGGCCAGGCAAGCGGGAGCGCCCAGGGAGCGTTGCGCATGAAGTAGGATTTCCCACCCTGGAATCCAGCGTCGCGCTCGATGCGGCTGACCGCGTCGGCGTCGTATGGATTGCCGTGATTGACCAGTTGCCGGCCTGTGGCCCAGTAGGTGATGAAGTCGCGGTTGGCGGCATTGTGGCGGCTGGTGGGCAGGGCAATGAGATAAAGGATCGTGAACAAAACGGGGAGCGCGCAGACAAGCGCGATCAACAACACAGTGAAGTCGCGCTTATTCTTCACAGACGGGGGCCTTTCTGCATTGATTCATGGCAATTATAACCACGAACAAATTGCGGCCAGCAATTCCACCATGGCGGGAGTGCGCATGGTCAATGCTCTGAGGGATTCCGGTAAGCCCGTGCGCCGTTCCCTCCGGGACTCCGAAGCTTGAGCCGAGAGCTCCTCTCCCCACGCTGAAGCGCGGGGCTAGCAAACAATGCGCCTACGGCGCGATGACCATGGGGTTCGGCGAGTGGATGCACGAGCGAGGAGATACCAGGCCAGCCATGCAGGCGCTGTCCAAAGCCAGAGCGGGGAGATGACTTTGACGCAGCAGATCTGGATGTCAGTGAGAAGAATGGTGAGCGCGAGAGCCGCAAGAAGGGCGCGCGAGGTGGTGGCGTAGGCGCCATCGAGGAGAGCTGGAATGGCCAAGCACTGATCGTAAAACCAGCAGTAGGGCGCGGCCACGAGAGAGACCAGCATGAGCGGGTTGGCGCCGGTGATCCAGCTCCAAGTGGCGCGGCGGCGCCAGAAGTAGATAAGGGCCCAGATGCAAGCCAGTGCGGCAGGGAGATACTGCAGCCAGGTGGCGCGCGGATCGGTCCAGAGGCGCATGGCGCAGGCGATGCAGGGAATGAAGTCGTTGGTAACGGAGGGCGAACGCATGAGGCGCGCGTAATCGACCCAGGCGGATGGACGGATGAGAAAAGCCACCGCACTGCTGAGGGCGAGGGCAGCGGCGGCGCCGGCAAGAAGCTTGTAGCTGCGAGAAACGACGATCCAGGCAAGGAGCACGGCCGCAAAGGGGAGAAAGAGGTGTGGCTTGAGCGCGCAAAGCCAGAGGGACGCTCCCGCAAGATAGGGTCGACTGAGATGAAAGCGCAGAAAGAGGACGAGCCCGAGCAGCGAGAAGAGTGTGGTTTGCCCCATGGTGAGGCAGATGAGGGCCGGCGTAAACGCGAGGACGAGGAAATGGAGGCGATTGGGAGGAGATCCGTGGAGCTCTCGAAGCATGCGCACGGAAAGGAGCAGGCAGCCAAGCAGCGGCAAAGACCACAGGATGGCCGCAACGCGCAGGGGCAGAAACCCGAGGGGCCAGGCGAGGAGCAGAGCCCAGGGAGGGTTGCGCATGATGAGGACGGCGCGGACATCAAGCCCGGCGGAATGCTCCAATGCCGCGATGGCGTCGCGGTCATAGGGATTGCCATGGTGGACAAGCTGGCGACCCGTAGCCCAGTAGGAGACGAAATCGCGCGCGCCGGCCAGATTGCCGGCGAGGGGAATGGCGAAAAAGAACAGCAGGGTGAGAGCAAGCGCAAGTCCGGCCACGAGGGCAATCGAAAACTCCGCCAAGTCGCGGCGTTCCGCTGCCGGACGAGGAT
>JASHQH010000317.1 GCA_030037635.1 Acidobacteriaceae bacterium | reverse complement strand
CTCCGTACGGTGGCGTCAGTCTTCTACAAACGCTTTCAGCCGCGCCAGCGCCTGGTCCCACCGCCGGGAGACGTGATCGAGGTACAGTTGCATCTCGGCGAGTGGCCGCGGGTCGAGCGCAAAGTGGCTCTCGCGCCCGTCGCGAGTACTGTGCACCAGGCCGGCGCGCTCCAGAACGCGCAGGTGCTTGGTGACGGCCTGGCGGGTGAGCCGCGTTCCCGCAGTAAGCTGCGCGATCGACGACGGCTGGCTCGACCCAAGCCTGGCGATGAGGGCGAGACGCGTCTTGTCGCCCAATGCCGCAAAGAGAACGGCGTGTGCCGGCCGACGCGCGCGCCGATGGTTAGGGATTTTTCGCGACATAGTTCTCGATGTTCTTCATCTGCTGCGTCCAGCCGCCGTCGTTGCCGCGAATGGCCTGTTCGCGCCAATCGGCGGGCACGATTTCGAAGCCCGACTCGGTGACGGTGAGGAGCGTGCCGGTGGCGGTTTTTTCGAGACGAAACTCAACCAGCGTGCGCGGGGCCTGCGAGTAGTCAGACGAGTAGCGCTCCTTGTCGTGGAACCGGATCTGCGGCCAGGTAAAGGAGAAGAGGCGTTCCGGCTCCATTTTTTGGATCAGGGCCTCCCAGACGATGTGCTCGTAGCCGGGATGGAGAATCTGGCCGCGCGCGATCTTTCCCGGCGCGAACGTGCCGTCGAGGGCGACGCGGAACCACTCGCCGAATTCGCGAGGATCAGTGAGCGCGCGCCAGACGCGGGAGACGGGGGCTTTGAGCTCGATGCGTTTCTCGATTTTGTTTTCCATCATAGGCAACCTCTGGGTTGCATATTAGCAGAGGGCCGGAGAAAGCGCAACCAAATGGTTGCATGACGGAGGGGCGGCTGGGCAGCCGCTCAAAAGCAACCGCAGTCGTACATGCCGCGCGGCGTCATCCAAGAAGATGAAAATCGAACCGAGTGACGGAGGGTGGGGGTCTGGAGATCCGCACGACAGCGGACTGGAGCCCGGCGTTACATCCCGAGCCCCATTATCAGGGCAGATCTTTCGCTTCGACCCACTGACGCGGCACTTCGCCTAAGATGACAGCTCCTTTTTCCGGGGGCCTTGAAGCTCAGCGAGTCAGGAGGTAGGTACGGCGAGGAGGTACTGCGTCATGAGCGAATTGTATTGGTCCTGAGTCAGTGGGAGAGTCTGTACCCCTTGGGGCGTCACCTCAATCTGCACTGGCGCGCTCATGGTGGACCCGGCGGTGGTGCTTCCGTTGGCGGTGAGCGCGATGGCGCCTGAGATCAGGTCGATTTCGAGGTTGCTTGCCGTGCCGTCGGATTTGCAGATGAGCTCCGTGCCACGGATGCCGATGTTTCCGTAGGGCGTGTCGATGTTGACGTCGTGATCTTTCTGCTGCGCGAGCAATCCGCTGACGTACTGGAAGGCCCCTTCGAGGATGCCGTAGGTGGCTTGACTCTTGCTCTTTCCTGAAGGGTCAAATTCGTAGTCGGCGACGACGAAGGTTGCCTTCTCGCCCAGGGTGAGTTGGGTCTTATCGACGAAGGTCACTTCGGCTCGGCTTTGCGGCCCCGTTAGAATCTTGTCGCCCATGTGGAGCGCGTCGCCTTGATTCAGAGGGACCGGAGTCGTGGTCCCGGCGCGGATGACGGTGGCCGTGCCTTCAAGGCGCGAAACTGCGCCTACTGCAGAGGGCGTGGATGCCTGTGCCGGAGGTGGCTGCGAGGGCGCGCCTTTTTGGACTGCGGCAACCTGGCCGAGCGCTTGCGCGCCCTGGCCTTGCGAGTAGCCGAGAATGCCTTCGAGCAGGTTGTAGAGAGTGGGGACGAGGGCGATCACTTCAGGCAGTTGCCCTTCGCCATATGCCGTGCGGACGAGGTGGGGGCCGCGCGGCGAATTTCGGGCAGTCGTTGCCGGGGGCGGCATGACACGAATCTGCATCACGTTGTTCGAATTCATATTGCCGCCGGCGATGAGCAGCTTCATGTAGACCTGGCCTTTCACACGCTCGGTCCACGGGCCGTTCTCCGCTTTCACCGGCGTATAGATGCCGCTCTCCTGGCCCTGAAAGAGGGTCTGCTGCTTCAGCTCGTCGCTGGTGTTCTGGGCGGTGAGAATCTGGCGCTCGCGTTCAGCATCGAGCGCGAGCTGTCCGGGCGTGCCCAGCTTGGCCAGTATGGTGTCGAGCGGCGGAAGCTTGGCGCTCTGGGCGAGCGAGTTGTAGGTGTTTTCGAGATTGGTGACGAGGTCGCCGGTGATCTGGTTTTTGAGGTCGGGAATCACCTGGTCGATGATGGCTTGATAGCTCTTGGGCATCTGGGAGTAAGTGAGGCCCGACTGGATGGCCCACGAAACCGCCTGCAGCGACTGCGGCGCAATGCCGTACTGCTCGGTGCCGCGCCAGATGAGCGCGCCGATGGCTCCTGCAGCCTTTCCTTCGTACGGCCCGAGAACGTAGGCCAGGCCCGCTCCAGGCTGGTGAACGGAATATTCGGAGCAGAAATCGAGCGTGTTGATGGTGTAGTCGCCGGGAGCGAGAGGCTGATTGAGCTGATCGGCTGTGAGCTGAAGGGGCTGAGGGCTGAATGTGCCGCCGGGCAATGTGGTTACGGTGGGATAGACGTCTTTGGCGTTGAGGGTGAGCGGCAGGTTGTCATTGAGGACCTTGGTGAGTGCTTCTTCGGCGGCCTTTTCCTTGGCCGCGTTGGCGATTCCCGACAGCGAGATTTGCGCGGCAGCGTGGGTTGAGCCTTTCGGCTCGGTGGAATTCTGCGCAGGGCAAAACGGGAGAAATGCTGCGGCCAGCGCCCCGCACAGCGCAGGGATTGTAACTGCCGATGAGGTTTTCATTCGACTGACCCCCTGGGGAAATGCGCCTGCGCTTACGCAGCCGCTGTGGGGGACAGAACAGCTGGTTTACGGCTCGCGAGCGTGCGCAGGGCGCGAGATTGAAGACAGTTTAAGGTTTTCACGATAAAGCGGGAACGGGGCGGAGTCAATGGAAAGATGAATCAGCCGTGTGAATTTTGGTCCGCGGCGCGGCAAAGGTAAATTCGGTTTCCCTGAGGCCACATTCGAGAGCTTGTTCTTCCGAAGAGCAACCGCAGATCCTTCGACTCGTTCGCCTTCGGCGAATTTCGCTGAGGATGACAGTTCACTTATGAAGGGAGCTTCTGAGCCCCATGCTGCAGAGGTCCAGAGCGCTAATAGAACAGGTATTTCCGCCAGCGGTCGTCGCTGCGGCCCAGCATACGCATGATCTGGCGGCTGGTGTGCAGCGAGAAGGGCCGCGGCTCACGCAGCAGGATCATATCCTCGATCTCGTCGAGCAGGCGGTTCCCCTTCTTTCGGTTGCACTCATGGCAGCAGGCCACCAGGTTTTCCCACGTGGAACTGCCGCCGCGCGAGCGCGGCACCACGTGATCGAGTGTGAGCTCGCTGGGCGGATAGGCCTCACCGCAGTACTGGCAGGTGTTACGGTCACGCAGCAGGATATTTTTGCGCGACAGCGCGCGCGTTTGATGGGGGATGCGGCGGTATTCAAGCAAGCGGATGACCGACGGCATGGCGATGATGGCGCGCTGCGCGTGCAGGGTAAGGCCGTGCTCCTCTTCAGTGCGCGCAATGCCCTTGAGCACCAGCACCAACGCGCGGCGGGCGCCGCATATATTGATGGGCTCATACGACGCGTTCAGCACCAGTACCGGCATTTGCAAAATGTGAGCATGGGCGTGGTGAGCCGTGCCGTGATCGGCGGCTAGCACCACGGCCTTGGCAATGGCCTTTTGCTTACGCGCATGAATCATGGCTTTTCCCAGCGACATCACATCCCCCGGTTAAAAAGGCGACTGTTGGTGCAACGACGAGGGGCCCGCGGCGTGCTGAGCATCGCCCCGCGCAGCGCGGCCCACCAATTCGAGATCGTCCGCGTCTTCCGACTCAAAGCTGCGGTCTTCAAAAGCGAGTCTGCGCCCAAAGCCCTGAGCACGCTGCGCCCGCGCCAGCGTGGCTACCCAAACTGACTCCGCTCCGGCATTCACCAGCGCCTGCGCCGCAGCCCGCGCCGTGGCTCCAGTGGTGAGAATGTCATCGACCAGCAGAATGTGTTGCGCCTTCACCTTGGACGGTTCGGCAACCGAAAATGCACCGCGGACGTTGAGGCGGCGCTGGCGCGGCGTCAAGCCGGCCTGGCTTTCGGTGGCGCGCAAACGCAACAGCGTACTCGGCGCCAGGGTGAGCCGCCATTGCGGATGGCTTTTGCCGAGGAAGCGAAGGGCTTCGGCAGCAAGCAAACGGGACTGGTTGAATCCTCGTTGCGCAAACTTCGATCCGTGCAGCGGCACCGGAACCACCAGCATCTGTGCCGGCGCCTCGCCCGCCAGTTGTGCCATGGCAGCGGCCAGCATGCAGCCCAGACCTCGCGCGGCCGGATGCAGGCGATCGTATTTCAGTGCGTGAATGGCCTCGCGCATCAGGCCCTGGTATGTGCCATAGGCAACGGACTTTACAAACGGCGGTGGCGCCAGCCGGCAGGCGCGGCAGAGCGGCGAGAGCGCCGGTGTGGTCAACACATCGCCGCAGCGCGCACAAGCTGGGGCGGTCTGGACGGGAAATTCCATCCAGCAGAAATCGCAAATTGGAACCGTAGAAAGGCGGGGCAGAGGGGAGCCGCAGAGGGTGCAAGAGGCAGGTAAAAGAGCGCAACTCAAACTATCGATTGGACTTCGGAGCACGCGAACCACCGCACGCCACCGCGTGGTTTCCGATGGCGGAACGCCGGTGGTGCGATCGCTGGAGCCGGTTGAGAAGACACACCTCGCACTGCGGGCGAAGCGAAAGATATGCTGCCCGGTGCGCCCAGTATAGCGCACTCAAGGAATCAGAGCTCGGCTCGAGAAATATGGCCCAAGGCAATGCGGGCAGCGCCAACTTCGTCGCTGCCCGCTCAAATATTTTTGGATTCACGAAAGAGGATGTTCTTTTCAGTCGGCTTTCAGCCTTCCTCTGAAGCCGAAGGTCTATTCGCGGTGGCTGGAATGCGCGTGTTCGTGCTCGCGGTTTGCCTCTTGCCGCTCGCGCTCCTTCTCCTGCTCGCGGTCGGCATCGGTCCTGGCATCGCGTGCCGCATCCTTCACTTCGCCCCAGGTCTTCTGCGCCTTACCCTTCACCTGCTGAGCTGCTCCTTCCACTTGAGCGTTGGTGTCGCCCGTCCACTCGCCGACTTGACGCTTCACTCGACCTGCCGCGTCGTTGATTGCACCTTTTACCCGATCTTTATCCATGATTTTTCCACCTCGTGTTGCGTTTAAATATCGTTTTCAATTTCCGGCCGGTTCAATCACCTGTTCTCTTCCAGGCGCCCTTCGCGTCAGCGCATAAAATCGCGACTAAACCACTCTTCGTCCCGTGATGAGCTGGATGAGCAAAAGCACCAGCGCGATCACGAGCAGGATATGGATGAATCCTCCCAACGTGTACGACGTAACCACGCCTAGCAACCACAAAACAAGGAGGATGATAAAGACTGTCCAAAGCATCCTTCATACCTCCGTACGACGCTTTCGCGTCCACAAAGACCCTTTGACGCCCGGGGCAGGTAGCGAGGTTGTCTGCGGGAGTGGGGCAAAGATGATTCTTCCGACCATGATTCTTCCGACGCAACCACATAAAGCGAGCGCGCATCGGCCTTGCCGGCGAGGGGCCGCCATCGGCACGAAACTTTCGCAGCTCGGAAAACGGAGGCGAGGGCTCTCGCTGGCGGAGAACCGGCTTTAGAAGACGCCGGCCATGTAGGCTTCGGCCGGGCGCAGCACCTCGGACTTCGAACCACATTCCGCGAGCACCACGGGCGAGAGGGTGATGACCGGGCAGTGTGTGTGAGCCAGAGTTTTGTAAACCACTCCGTGGCGCGTGATGGCGGCAAACGCCGAAGCCCCCTGCGCACCCAGGACAATCAAATCGGCCTGCTGCGCGCGGCTTTGATATAGCAGCTCCTCCGTGGGGTCGCCGGGCACCACGATGGCCTGGATCGCGATCTGCCCCTGCAGTTGAGCAGGAACCAGACCGAGCAATTCCCCTTCCACATCATCGAGTGACCGCCCAGCCAGGAACTCAGCCCGGTCTTGCGGGCGGATGACATGCTGCAGAATGAGCCGCGCATTGTGCTGCGCGGCCAGTTCCGCGGCAAAGGCAGCAACCACGTTGGTGGCCCCGTGCATGCTGGCCGCGCACAGAATGGTGCGAGTTGCAAAATTGCGGTAGTTTCCGTCCACCACTTCGGGGCCGACGATATAAACCGGCGACGTGGCGGTGCGCAACACCGCCTCCGCGACCGATCCAACCAGCAGTTTGCTGATGGGACCGGGAGAGTGCGTGCCCATGACGATTCGGTCGATCTCCCGCTCGTGCGTGTAAGCCAGAATCTCGTCGGCCGGCAGACCCGGGCGCACCACGACCTCGCAGTGCAGGCCTGCCTCGCGGGCGCGTTGCGCCAGCGGTTCCAGGTGCTGCTTCTCGCTCCGTGCCGCCGCTGCGTAATCGTAGTAACGAATGCCCGAGGCTTCTGACGCAGCCACCACGAGCGTATCGTAGGCGTGAAACAGGATGAGATCGGACCCAAATTCCCTGGCTTGCGCAAGCGCGAACGAAAAGGCCTTCTCGTTAGCCGGAATCTCGGAGGCGAAAAGGATGGCGGAGGGTCTGCTCCACGCTGGCTTCAATAGGGATGCCATGGGAACCTCCTTCAAGTGCGCAATATGGTTACAGATCAGACTGCCTTTTTCGGTGTTTAGCCGCACATCAAGAGGTGATCCATCTCACCTCTGGGCAGCCTTTTCGCCCGCTTACCAGCACCGCTCCCTTTTTCAAAATCGCATGCCAGTCCCGGGCCCCCAACTCACTTGCGTTTGGAGAAATTGTGTTCCGGTTTCCGAAATTTGTCCAGCCAGGCAAAGCCCTCGCGTCCATCGCGGGACTCAAAAGCGTGATCGGCCGCTCGCTCCTTCGCCGCACATGAAGTGATCCCAATCACAGCCCGACCTCTCCAAAACTGTTCTTCTGTACGGGGAATCGCAGCCCTCATCAGCGAAACCCGAGGGCGCGTCGCAGAGTTGGGTTTAAGTCGCTGCAACCCAATGGATTACGCGACATGAACCCCAGGAGAACGGATTCGGCGCTGTGGCGCCGCGATCCCCGGGAGGTTATATGCAACCGATGCATCAGATTCCCGCCCGTGGCGGAATTGACTACGACGAATCGCCATTCCTTGCCATCTGGGAAGTCACACAGTCCTGCGACCTGGCCTGCAAGCACTGCCGCGCCGCTGCGCAGCCGATTCCGCACCCCGACGAACTCACGCATGCCGAGGGCCTGGCACTGATTGACCAGATTGCGGACCTGCATATTCCCATCTTCGTTTTCACTGGTGGCGACCCGCTCAAGCGCAAAGACCTTTTCGAGCTGATCAGCTACGCGGCCGGCAAGAACGTCCAGGTGGCCATCACGCCCAGCGCCACGCCGCTGCTGACGCGCGAGCAGATCTTCAAGTTGAAAGAAGCGGGCGTGGTGCGGCTCGGCATCTCGCTGGACGGTTCTACCCCCGAGATTCACGACGCGTTCCGCGGGCTTGCCGGCGCATGGGCGCGCACCGTTCAGGCCATCGAGTGGGCCAATGAGGCCGGCATCCCCATCCAGGTGCACACCACGGTCAGCCGCCACAATGTGCACGACCTCGACAACCTTTGCAATCTGTTTGAAAAGCTGGCCATCGTCATGTGGAACGTGTTCTTCCTTGTCCCGGTAGGCCGCGGCCAGTTGGATGACCTTTTAAGCGGTGACGAGTTTGAGGAGGTGTTCGGCAAGATTTACGAGCTCTCGCGCCGCGCCAATTTCCAGATCAAGACCACTGAAGCCATGCATTACCGCCGCTACCTGCTGCAACACAACCTGGAAGAGCGCAAAATGAGGCACGGGCATGGACATCCGGCGGCCCACGCAGCACACTACGAGCCCGGCACGCCCACGGCAGATGCCGAAAGCCGCAATCACGCCTGGGCCACGCGGCGGGTCAACGACGGCAAGGGATTCGTCTTCATCTCGCACGTGGGCAATGTATATCCCAGCGGTTTCCTGCCCATTCATGCGGGCAATATTCGCGAAACGCTGCTGGCCGAGATTTATCGCAACGCGCTCATCTTCAAGGCGCTGCGCGACACGGCGCGCCTGGAAGGCAAGTGCGGGGCATGCGAGTACAAGCAGATCTGCGGCGGGTCGCGGGCTCGCGCCTACGCACTCACCGGCGACCCGCTGGCGCAGGAACCCTGCTGCATCTACCAGCCGAAGAACTGGGACCCTGAACTGGAGCAGAAGGCGGAAGCGTTCAGGCATCCTTTGCCCACAGCGCCGCTGGTGACGCTGTAGGGCCCACGCTCCGCTGCCCTGCCCCTTTGCCCCGATCGGGCCCCGGCAGGCGCTTTTGCTCGCTGGGTGGCCTTGTCCTGCCTTTCATATACTTGAGCCAGGCGCATGACCACCCGCACTGACACATTTCTATCGACCATTCTGGCCTCGACACGCTCCTCGCTGGCGGCTGCGAAGGCCGATGTGCCGATCGGGGAGTTGGAGCGGCGCGCAGCCGGGCATCGTCCGCGGGGCTGGGCCGCCGCGCTGCGCCGCCAGGCCAATCGGGGCCCGGCGGTCATTGGCGAGATCAAGAAGGCATCGCCGTCGAAGGGCCTGATTCGCGCCGATTTCGATCCCGCCTGGCTGGCGCGCCGCTATCGTGCCGGAGGCGCTGCGGCGCTCTCGGTACTAACCGATGAGCCCTACTTTCAGGGCAGCCTGCGCAACCTGGAACTGGCTTCGGCTGCCGCGCCGCTGCCTTGCCTGCGCAAAGACTTCGTCATCGACGAGTACCAGATCACCGAGGCTCGCGCGCACCGCGCCGACGCGATTCTGCTCATCGCAGCCGCGCTCTCCGCCGCGGAGTTGAAGCGCTTCGCACAGGCTGCCCGCTCGCTGGCGCTGGACGTTCTGGTCGAGGTGCACACCGCAGCCGAGTTGGATGAGGTTCTCAACGCTCTCGGCGAATCGGGCGCTGACGCCATCGGCGTAAACAACCGCGACCTGAAAACGTTCGAGGTGAGCCCGGAAATCTCGCTGGCACTCGTCGACCGCATTCCAGCCAGCGTGGTGCGCGTCACCGAGAGCGGCATTTCAACGCGCGAAGAGATCGCGCGCCTGCGCAAAGCCGGTTTCCACGCGTTCCTCATCGGCGAAGGCCTGATGCGCCAGCCCGATCCCGGCGTGACGCTGGCTGAACTTCTTTCCGGGGCCGTGCCTGCACCATGAACCTCTGGATTAAAATCTGTGGCAACACTTCAATGGCCGATGCCCGGCTTTCCGCTGAAGCCGGCGCCGACGCGGTGGGATTTGTCTTCGCACCCAGTCCGCGGCGCGTAAATCCGCAGCAGGTGGCTGAGATTGTGCCGCATTTGCCGCCGGCGCTGGAAAAGATTGGCGTCTTTGTCGACACGACGCTCAACGAGATTGTGGCGACCATTGAGACCACAGGATTGACTGGTGTGCAACTACATTGGAACGCGCCGCCGGATTTGCCGGCCAAGCTGCGCGAGCGATTCGGGCCGAAGCTGCGCGTGGTGCGCGTCGTGCACTTTGATGAAGCATCGTTCGAGCACGCAACCGCAGTGGCGCAGGACCCGCATATCGATGCCATCCTGCTCGATTCCTGCTCTGCAACTGCCGTTGGCGGCACTGGACGGACATACGACTGGGCGCTGGCCGGCAAGAAACTCTTCCAAGACTCGGAAGCGCGGAAGCCCATCATCGCCGCGGGCGGGCTGACTCCCGCCAACGTCGGCGAGGCCGTCGCCGCCTTGCGTCCGTGGGGCGTGGATGTCGTGAGTGGCGTCGAGTTAACGCCGGGCCGCAAGGACGCTGCCAAAGTCCGCGCCTTCATAGGCAATGCGCGTGCCGGCGAAAATGTGACCTCGCGCTCCAGGTAGCCGTAACTTCACGAGGAATGTTCCTGAGCCCTGCTACCGCGCTCGAACATCCAAAAACCCGTATAAACTCCCCGGAGGTCTGCTGATGGATACGTTTCTCGCTCCCATTGAAAATCCTGCCAGCCCCATGATGAAGCTGGTTTACAGCATGTCGCGCCGCCAGTTCGGCAAGGTGATGACGCCGCTCAAGGTTTTTGTCGCCCGGATGCCGCTGGCCTTCGGCAGATTTTATGGCAATATCAGCAAGCTCGACAAGAAGCTGGAACTTCCAGCCGAAACGCAGATGCTCGTCCGCGAACGCGTGGCGCGCATCAATGTCTGCGAGTTCTGCATCGACATCGGCCGTTCGTTCGTCATCAAGTCCCGAATGAACGAGGCCAAATTCGATGCGCTCGACGACTACGCCACCAGCCCGCTCTTCTCTGATTCAGAGCGCGCCGCGCTGGACTACGTGACCGAGTTGACGCGGCAGAAACAGGTGAACCCCGGCACCTTCACACGCCTGGCACGGCACTATTCCGAGCGCGCGATCTGCGAGATGGTGTGGCTGGTGGCCAGCGAGCACTTCTATAACATGACCAACATCGGGCTGAACATTCATTCCGACATGTTGTGCGATATTGCGCGGAAGAAGTAAGCGATCCTGGGCGGGGGCGCTTCTTTTGACACCCATATTCCGACTTGGTAGCCTTGAAACGGGTACAGCTGGAAAGATCTCTCCTTCCCCTCTTCCGGTGGCTTCTTTTTGCATTGTCCCCGTCGTCTAGCCCGGCCTAGGACACCGCCCTTTCACGGCGATAACACGGGTTCAAATCCCGTCGGGGACGCCAAATAAATCAACAACTTAGCTTGATCCAGTCCCGTCGCCGGGGCCGCCTCAGGGCAGCGCTGCGTTTTGCGAAGTCTCGTTCTTCCAGCAATTTCCGGTTTTCTCGTTTGCACGCGCCGTTTGGGCCTTGGGCCAGCCCGCTCGATCATAGAAAAATGTCGCCGTATAGGGTGAATAGGAGTGAATTCACGGGTGAAGATGCGACCTGGCCTAGTCAGTGCAGAAACACCAAGCCCCGCCAGCAAAGTTCAATCGGCGGGGCCTGCATGCAACGGAAAGATTTGAAGAGATATTTCTAACCTTGTTGCTCCTTCAACGGATCACGAGATCGTTAGACGCGCCCGACAGCCATCCGCCGATGTGATTCGACGGGAGCCGGAAGAATATCGAGGTCGTCAAGATCAACCTCCAGCGAGAAACATTGGCTCAAGCCGGAAAGTGCGATGACGACCTTGCATCGACGGTGCAACTGCGTCACCATGCCTACGGCATTCTCAAAAATGCCCTGCCTGACTCTTACCAGAGTGCCGACAAGCACCACCGAATGTGGACGCAGCGGGTATCCCGCAGCCAGCGCGGTGCGAATCCTCTGGATTTCCTCTGGGGCCACTGTTTCATGACGCTGATCACCCAGCAGGTGGATGAGTCCGGGCGTTGAGATGACCGAATGCCTGGTTTCCGGCGCGAAGCGCACAAAAACATAACCCGTAAACAGCGGGCGTTCCACCGACACCCATCGGTCGGTCCATCGTGAGCGCTCCGTGCACAGCGGCAGATAGTGTTCAATCGTCCGCACAGTCAGCTGCTGCGCCACCCGCTTTTCGTGATTTGCAATCACATGCAAAACCCGCCAGGGACTCTCTTGCATGGCTTTCTCCACGCTGCCCGATGCAGCACGACTTTGAATCTCTCAAGCTCATCTTGCTCGGGGTTGTCAGAAGTATCTGGTCCAAACTTTCTGAATAACTCGAGGTAGTCGCAGCTGAAACTCTTTGGGGCGCCATGAAGGAAGTGCGGTGCCGAAAGATTGGGGCAAATTAGAGGCAAATTGGAACAGGGCGCGAACCGTATTCAAAGCATTAAAGACTCACCTGGGCGGAACGACCGGTGACGGCTATCACTTAGCCTACTTCTCGATGAAACGTTTTCTTGGGAACTCCGGCAGTAAGATCTGACGCTGCACAGACGTTGTCACTCGCCGCCCGGTCCAACTGCATTGAGAGCAAGAGAGCGATGTTCTTCTTCTGACAACACGGGTTGCGATTTATTCAATTCAATAATACGGCGCAGCAGGTCGACGCTCGGGCTATAGTCGTAGATCAACTCTTTCAGAACCAAAGTGAGTCTCCCAAGGTCGCGCGCTTCGCAGATTTCGTGGAGCGCTCCGAACCAAGCATCCAGCTCTTTGTCGGGCGCGCCGTTGCCTACGAAAATGCGAACTTTTTCGTGACCGGATGGGAGGGTATTTTCAAGCAGCGTGCTCAATTCCTCGTAGAGTTTTTCTCCTGGCCTCATACCTGTGAATTCGATCTTGATATCTTCGTCAGGTTTAAGCCCGGAAAGGAGGATGAGGTTCCTCGCGAGGTCCACGATCCTTACCGGCTGGCCCATATCCAGGACACAAATCTGGCCACCTTTTCCTATGGCTGCTGCCTGCAAAACAAGCTGACACGCTTCGGGAATGGTCATGAAAAAGCGCCGCATCTCAGGATGCGTCACGGTGATGGGCCCGCCGGCCGCGATTTGTTTCTTGAACGTAGGAATCACGCTGCCGTTCGAGCCGAGTACATTGCCGAACCGGACAGCAATATATTCTGTTCGGCCATCCTGTAGGGCGAGCAGAATAAGTTCGGCGATCCGCTTGGTCGCACCCATGATGTTTGTCGGGCGTACCGCTTTGTCCGAAGAAATCATGATGAATTTTTCCACTCCAAATTCGGCGGCAGCCAGAGCGATGTTGTAGGTCCCGAAAACGTTGTTTTCAATCGCCTCGAACGCATGGATTTCCATCAAGGGCACATGTTTATAGGCCGCGGCATGAAAGACGATCGCCGGCCGGTGTTTCGCCAGAATGTCATCCACGCGCGTGCGGTTCTGAACGCTTCCAATCTCCGCGAAAAACGGGATGCCGGGAAACAACTGGCGCATCTCACAGTCAATCTCGAATAGAGCAGACTCGGCCATTTCAAGCCCGACAATGCCACGCGGATGAAACCTGGCGATTTGCCGGCACAATTCAGAACCGATGGAGCCGGCCGCGCCCGTTACCAGAACCACTTTGCCCTTCAAACTATTACGAATTTTGGTGTCTTCCAAACGTACCGGAGTTCTGCCCAAAAGATCTTCGACCGCCACCTCCCGAATTTGGCCCGCCAAAGCATCGCCCTCAATCAGATCGCCTAAGCCCGGTACGGTTTTGCATTCAACCCCAGCGGCGTGACACAACGCCAAAATCCGCGTCATCTCCGTGCCCTGACAGGACGGAATCGCAATCAGGATCATCTCGATTCCGTGTTTTGTGGCGAGTGATTTGATCCGCCCGCCGTCACCAAGCACGGTAACGCCGCTAATTCGCAGACCGGTCTTCGCTAAATCGTCATCGATAAAACCGCAAACACGATAAGCGAGCCGTGCGTTGTTGCGAATCTCATGGAGAAGAGTAATCCCTGCGTCTCCTGC